>JAAUPI010000188.1 GCA_012035135.1 Microcoleus sp. CSU_2_2 | reverse complement strand
CGTAGAAACCCATAAAAACCCGGTTTCTTTGGTGATGGGATGGGACTTACGCACCGGTTGCCAGAAACCGGGTTTTTGCGAGAAAACTGCGTCACAAGTCGTAGAAACCCATAAAAACCCGGTTTCTTTGGTTGTGATGCGTAAGTCCTAATAGTGACTGAACTCGGCTCTGAGGGTAGTTCCCACGGGCGAGATGAGCTTAATAATTCCAATCTTGGCTAAATAAACACCGCCATTGCCTTTTAAAGAGAAACCACCGCGAGCCAGTCTTGCTGACTGGCTGTTAGTCCTTTTTTTGAACTTAGAATACCCAACTTTTCTCCCCATCAACCGAGAATGAAACAGCCCTGCCTCTCCCCCTCTCCGAATCTCCCCCTCTCCCCCTCTCCCCCTCTCCCACACTCCCCCCATCCGTTAAAATTAAAAGTGGCGTGTTTAACCAAAATTGGTAAATCCGAAAGTGCTAAAGACCCTTAGAGCTGACTTCAATATAATTTTCGATCGCGACCCCGCTGCTCGCAACTGGCTCGAAGTTTTGTTTTGCTATCCTGGTCTTCAGGCCCTAGTGCTGCATCGCATCGCACACTGGCTATACTTACTGGGACTTCCCTTTATCCCCCGCGTCATTTCCCACCTGGCCCGCTTCTTCACTGGCATCGAAATTCACCCAGGGGCAACCATCGGCAAAAGCGTCTTCATTGACCATGGTATGGGGGTTGTAATCGGTGAAACTGCGATCGTCGGCGATTTTGCCCTAATTTACCAAGGCGTCACCCTTGGCGGTACCGGCAAAGAAAGTGGCAAACGCCACCCTACCGTTGGCGAAAATGTAGTAGTCGGTGCCGGCGCCAAGGTACTCGGCAATCTGCAAATTGGCAATAACGTCCGCATCGGCGCCGGTTCGGTCGTACTTAGGGACGTACCATCTGATTGTACGGTGGTAGGGATTCCCGGCCGCATCGTCTATCGATCGGGAGTGCGCGTCAACCCCCTAGAACACGGCAGTTTACCAGATTCCGAAGCCGTAGTAATTCGCTCTTTGGTCGATCGAATCGAATCCCTCGAACAGCAAATCAAAAATTTGCAAACTCAACAGCCTATCTCCTTAACTTCCGATCCCAATTCTCACAAGTTTCAGCCAGTATCAGAAGCTTTAAATCAAACCAGCTATCTAGCCCTAGCCGAAAAAATCCAAGTAGTTGCAACTACTAGCTGCAAGTTAAAAGATAAAGCAATTCAAGAATTTCTCGACGGCAGCGGTATCTAAAATTTGAATTGCGCATCGGGCATCGGCATCGCGCATTAGTAGCAATTAACTAATGATTTCTTCTTTCAAGGATTCACATCGCGCACCGACCAATTTCCTGCTTCATCCCGCAGATAAAGCGACCTATTCTGCGGTTCCCCTCGCAACTCCAACCAATCCACCGTTTCCGGTTCCAACAACAACAAACAGAAATTAGCCAAAGGCTCGATCTCATCTGGGGCAGCAAATTCAAAAGCACTAGCAGCAGCTTTCTTTTCCCTCGGATGAGGCCAAGCAAACTGCACCCTAGCCGCCTCAGAAAGCTCCTGCCAAGCTATGCGGCGCCAGGAACAAAGTTCAGTATTTGGATGTTCTGCCCCTGCTAAAATCAGCTTTCCACCAATCCGAAACTGTTCGCGAGTTTTCGGGAAATACCAGCAAATTTCCCCCCAAGGATAGATGTTAATTTCCTCTACCTTTTGACTGCGAATATCGGTCACAAATTTTAACCGGTTAGTATCCTCCAAAAAGCCTCGAAACACGACAGTCCGGTTGGCCGGACGCCCATCAGCCCGGACTGTTGCCAATTGCAAGTAGCGAGCAAAAGGAAGACTCCGATTGCGGTGGAGGGCGGCAGCCAGATGCGATCGCCAAGGTGCTAAACACATAATTAATCTATTATATTAGTGATGGTAATGGCAACCCTATCCTAAAAACCTCGCTGTCAACTGTCAACTGTTTAATTCCGTGTCGTGCTATTCGTAATTCTATGTCGAGTTCACTCCCTAAACTCAAAACAATTGAAACTCCGCACAGCGGCTACCACTGGGACGGCAGTTCCCGGCGCTTTTTTGAAGGTTGGTACTATCGAATCACCTTACCAATCCACGCACAATCCTTTGCATTCATGTACTCGATCGAAGATCCGAGAGGTGGCCAACCTTACAGCGGCGGTACCGCACAAATTCTCGGCCCACAAGATAGCTATTTTTGTCGCACTTTCCCAGAGGTAAATAAATTTTGGGCCAGCCGCGAAAGCTTAGGTTTAGGACATTGGGGCAAGACAGATTTGTCAACCAAACCAGAATATTTAGAACCACAAGTATTTGACAGCCACATCGAAGAAGGCTATCAAGCTACAGCTACTTTACATCAAGGTTATTTACACGATCCAGGAAGCAATAGTCACTGTTATTGGCAGTATGAAACTCAACCAATTTACGGCTGGGGAAACAGTGATTCAATCCAAAAATCTACAGCCGGAATACTAGCTTTTTTACCCGTATTTGAACCAGGATGGCAAATTTTAATGGCCCACGGTTTAGCCACTGGCTGGATCGATTGGAACGACAAAAAATACGAATTTAAAAATGCTCCAGCTTACAGCGAAAAAAACTGGGGTGGTGCTTTTCCACAAAAATGGTTTTGGATTAACTGCAATTGTTTTCAAGGCGAAACAGACTTAGCTTTAACTGCTGGTGGCGGCAAACGAGGCGTTTTGTGGTGGATAGAATCTGTAGCAATGATTTGTCTCCATTACCAAGGCAAATTCTACGAATTTGCACCTTGGAATTCCCAAGTAAATTGGGATGTTGAGCCTTGGGGAAGGTGGCAAATGCAAGCTAAAAATAGCCAATTTGAAATAGAGTTAATTGGGACTACCAACAATCCGGGTACTTATGTCAGAACTCCTACAGAAAAGGGAATGGCTTTTTGTTGTAGGGATACAACCCACGGCAATTTACGCCTGCAACTGCGAGAATTATTGGGGGGAAATGTTGACAAAAGTGGCAAGCAGCGTTCTAGAATTATTTTAGAGGCTCAAAGTTCTTTGTGCGGTTTGGAAGTTGGAGGCGAGCCTTGGGATGAAGTTTGGCAAGTCAACCAATTTTAGATTTTAGATTTTAGATTTACTTATCCCTCTTTTCTTCCAGTCCGCGCAGGAGGACTTCGTTTGACAAGAAGCGATTTCAATCGCCGGAATTAGCAAAAGTTACATTATCCTTAATCTCATGATCGAATTACTTTGTTCGCAATTAAGCAAATTCTACCGCTCCCAGTGTTTACAACAGACCCTCAAGCTAATCTTAGGGCTAATTATCTGTTTCAGTGCCATCTCAATCCCAGCGACAATTGCCAATGCCGGCGATTTTTCTCGCCAACCCGTCACCGAAATTACTGTTAGTTTGGGTAGCGAAACTGGGGAACTCAAGTTTTTTCCCAATCAGCTCGAATTTGAGTCGGGAAAACGCTATAAATTAGTGCTGAAAAATCCCAGTCCGCAAAAACATTATTTTACTGCAAAAAACTTTTCTGACGCGAGTTGGACTCAAAAAGTTGAAGCTGGTAAAGTGGAAATTAAAGGAGCTATTCACGAACTGGAACTTAAACCCGGAGCAATGGCAGAATGGGTATTCATCCCGATGAAGTCTGGAACCTATAACCTACGCTGTACTGTGGCTGGACACACGGAAGCGGGGATGATTGGCAAAATTGCGATCGCCTCTTAAATAATAACAATTCTCCTTTCGTCTTGCAACAATGATGAGTGTTGACTTTGTTTCCTGAACTATTTGGTAGGTACACTCGCTGCGAGATAGTCGATATTTTTTAGGATTTTTGAGGGCGACGCACCCTACAAGTAGAGTCTGTGCGTAAGTCCTATTACTATTAACTCATTAACAGATTGACTAATTGTTGCGTAATCGGAAAACGAGTCTGACGCTCAAAGTGGATAAACATCGGACTCGGATTAGCCTCCAAAAATACATACTCACCCGTTGGTTTGACACGCCAATCAATAGCAGTCCAATCTAGCATAAATGCCTTTAATATTGCCAAACATTGTTTTTCCACTGATTTTGGTAAATCAAGCGGAATTAGCTCCGCCTCTACATCTTCCCGAAAGTCCAATGCTGGACTGCGAATTTCCGCAGAATAGACTGATTCACCAATCACATAAGTGCGTATGTTTGTACCAGGAATATACTCTTGGATTGTGACAGGAGAAATACTCAAAGCCAAGTCTAGTCGATGAGGTTCTAAATGCGCCTCTGTCACCAACTTGGTATGAGCGCCACCATAAACAGGCTTAAAAATTGCTTTTTCATGAGTTTCGACAAATTCCCTAACTTGCTCTGGATTGTTACTGATTAAAGTTTCCGGAATCGTCACTCCTATTTGTTTTGCCAGACTCAGTTGTAGAGGTTTTTCTTTATGAAATTGGTATGCCTGCCAGGAATTAATCCAGCGAGTTGGATTGGCTTGCATGAGCGATCGCACTGTACTCATTGAATCATTAAATGCCACTTGTTGTTGATTGGCATCTGTTAACGGTGCAACGCCAACACCAGAAAAATTGCGCCAAAATACACTGTGAATATCTTGGAGATTCAACTGACGACCGGACGGCAACGTTAAGCATCCTACCTGGGTGTCAGGCCACCAAGACAGGCGTAACTGCTTTGGAAATAGAGAGGTATCCAAATAATCTACCGCTGCACCTGCTTGGGTGAGAGCATGATTGATATGAGCAGCATGAGCATCTGAAGCATCACCCAAAATTAAAATATTCATAGGAAACTTAATAACTCAAGATTTAGTGCAATTCAACACATACTAATAGAAAAAGTTACAGCACTTGTTTCGATAGTGTTGCAACTTTGTGACGATTCAACAGAAAGAGTAGAATGAAGCTAAAGTTGTGAAAGTCCAATGAGTAACTCGATATGAATAGTTATATCAAGTCTAAGCATCGCTGATTTTTCTTTGGGAGTGGGAGTGTTCCGCTCACTTTTGGAGACGCTTGAGATTAATAATAACTCGGGTGGCCACCGCATTCAAACCAAGCTTTCGTGTAAGGTCCTCCACCCTCTTCACCTAAAGCCAGAGTGGTCATCGGAGGGTCAATGGGAATAGGTTTGGGAGGATATCCTCCTCCTGTTTCACTTCCGGGACATGGAGCTGAAATACACACTATTCCACCACCACCCTCTTCACCGACAGCCAGGGTTGTAGCCATTAATCCACCTCCGACTTGGGCGGCTTCCTCATCAGTTAGCTGCTCTTCAAAATCCAAATCCATTGCTTCTTGTTCAGCAGCATCTAAATCAAAAGGATGATTCATAAAATTCTCCTAACTGCGTAAAAGATTATGCAGATGTATAAACAATCTAAATCAGGAGAATCGAGTCGTGTTGCCATTTTGGCAGCTTTCAAATTGATCTAACGAGACTTAAACAATCCTTCAAATCTACAAACTTTTATCAAAATTCAGGGGTTTAAAACCCCTGGTAGGCGGAATATTTTTAGGGTGGGTGTAAATACTCATTCTCAAAACGCCACTGTCAACTATCAACTGTCAACTGTTTAAGTTGATTCTAGCGGTGCCATTGTCAATCCAGCACGGCTCAATTGCATATGATAGAGTTCTGCTTGCTCTTGCGGGCCAACCCAAACCGTGGCTTGCCCTTCGTTGTGGATTTGGTTGGTGAGTTTCCAAGCCCTATCGCCCGTCATCCCTGGAATGTATTTCATCAAACATTCAGCCACGTGCTGAAATGTATTAAAATCGTCGTTGAGGACTATTACCCGATAATTGGGATAAGGTTTACGGGTAACTTGACTCGATCGAACAGGAGCTATGGTTGGTGAAGAGGTCATCGCGCGAACAGCCGCTGAAATTACAAAAGTCATAAAACAGTTACCAACAGGATATTAACAAAACTACACAACTAATTTTTGATTCTTGATTCTAGTTTAGCGGGTTGCCCAAAAAATGGCTGTTCTTCCCCCTTTTTTTCCCTTTCTCAGTGGCATTGGGGAATGTTGCGGAGCGACAAAAAGGCAGCCACCTTGTTAGGAGTGACCGCCTCCAGCGCTATTTTAGACTTTCTTGTGGGCTGGGCTTCTGAACCCTTTTTGACCTCGAACTAGTAGGCGAAACCAGCGCTTCGCCCTGATGTACTTCGTTCATCATTCGAGTTCGAGGTCAAACCCCAAAGATACAAGTGAAATCCACAAAACTACTACTAAGCCGCAGCCAAATTTGCAGCCGCGAAATCCCAGTTAACCAGGTTGTCAAGGAAATTAGTAATGTAGTCAGGACGACGATTTTGGAAGTCCAAATAGTAAGCGTGTTCCCACACATCCAAAGTCAGTAGCGGGGTTTGGCCGTGTGCTAAGGGTGTGTCGGCGTTGGCAGTTTTGGTGACTTTCAAGGTGCCGTTGTCTAAAACTAGCCAAGCCCAGCCGCTGCCGAACTGAGTTGTTGCAGCAGTCTTAAATTCTTCTTTGAATTTATCGAAGCTACCAAAGTCAGCGTTGATTTTGTCAGCTAAAGCTCCTGTCGGAGTGCCGCCACCGCCTGCTTTGAGGGAATTCCAGAAAAAATTGTGGTTCCAAACTTGGCCTGCATTGTTAAAAATGCCTGCTTTAGCTGGGTCTTTCGAGGATTCCTTGACAATTTCTTCCAGGGATTTGCTCGCCATTTCAGTCCCTTCAATCAGTTTGTTGAGATTGGTCACGTAAGCAGCGTGGTGCTTGTCGTGGTGGAACGAAAAGGTGTTGGCCGACATATGACCTGACTCTAGGGCGTCAGCGGCGAAGGGTAATGGTGCAAGTTCAAATGCCATTGTGTTCAATCCTCTCTCTTGGTGGCTTGTGGTTTTTGGGTTGACTTTCCGGCTTTTGTATGATATGAGCCTAGAGTCACTAGCTGGAGTCGATCGAGCTAGGAAAAATAATTCTTTACAAGTTTCATATTTTATAGCAGTTGTGGCATTTTAGCATTCAGGCTTGTGTTTTTGAGATATCAAAGCTACTTATTGCAGGTTTTGAACAGCATAAACTCTGGTTAAATGTCAACCCACCTATGCAATAAATAAAAGTTTGTATGAGAACGTCAACTCAGAAAAGTTTGATGAGACTGATAAATAGATTATACCTGTAAATTGTTAACGATCGGCTTAAGTTAAATTAAGCTGTTGTATGTTTATACAGGATGTCTAGTTACTACAATTTGAAACCTCAGATTACCCATTGTCCTGCAATTCCTGCAACCGGGCAAACACTTCTTTAGAGTGAATTGCCGGATTTACCTTCACAAAAGTTTCCCGCAAAATGCCCTCAGGGTCAATAATAAAACTGTGCCGAGCCGAGATAAAACTCATCCAAGAACCGTAAGCTTTACTGATTTTACCATCTGTATCAGCTAATAGCGGAAACTTCAAACCTTCAGAATCACAAAATTCCGCATGGGAATCAACATCATCAGCACTAATACCGATAATTTGAGTATTTTTTGCCAAGTATTTCGGTAAATCTTGCTGAAATCTGCGCGCTTCGATCGTACATCCCGATGTAAAGTCTTTCGGATAAAAATAGACTACCAGCCACTTACCGCGAAAATCGGAGAGGGAGACTTGTCCGTCTCCGCTGTTTGTCGGCAAAGAAAACTCCGGTGCAGCTTCATTCACCGGCGGAAGCTTCCCACCTAGGGCAAATGCAGGCGTGGCAAAATTGAAACTTAGAAAAGCTAGACAAATTGCCAATAAAGTGCTAAAAAAGTGGCGACGGGAGATCATAAATTTAGAAGTAGAACTGTACATAGCACAAGTTTACAGTTTTCTGATTAAATGGGTAGGGGCAATTAAGGCCAAGAACCCAAATATCACTTACTAAAATAGCAATTTACCTATGAGCGCTGCACTCCCATTAACAGGCAAAGCTACAGTAGTCCAAGTAATTAACGGTCAACCCGTTACGATCGAAGTCGATGGCACTAATGCCCCAATTACTGCCGGCAATTTTGTTGACTTAGTTGAACGTGGCATTTATGACGGGGTGATGTTTCACCGAGTTGTGCGTCAGCCCGATCCTTTTGTGGTGCAAGGAGGCGATCCGCGCAGCAGAGATACTAGCATTCCAGCAAGTGCACTGGGAACGGGTAATTTTATCGATCCGGATACCAATCAGGGTCGTTTTATTCCTTTGGAAATTAAGCCACAAGGAGCGACACAACCTGTTTACAGCCAAATTGTGACTCAGACGCCGCAGTTACAGCACACAGTCGGGGCCGTGGCAATGGCTCGTTCTACTGCTTTGAATTCGGCTTCTTCGCAGTTCTATTTTGCTTTAGATGACTTGCCAGGTTTAGACGGGAGTTATGCTGTTTTTGGCTATGTAACTCAAGGTTTTGATACTGTCAATAGGGTGCAGCAGGGCGATCGAATTTCCAGTGCAAAAGTGGTTCAAGGAATTGTCCCCAGCCGGGTTTCCACCATAATTAGAGATGTTAATTCGCTCAACAATTTCATTAATACTACCAATTTGGTAAATCTGCCTTTACGATCGCTTAGATTGTCTAATGGCGCCGATAACTATCAAGTCACTTCCCAAGACTCTCAACAAAACCCTAGTGGTGTACAGGGAGGTGCCGGAAACGATCGACTCATTGGTTCACCAACTAATGATGCAATTAGTGGCAACCAAGGTAATGATACCATCACTGGGGAAGCTGGCGACGACTTTCTCAGAGGTGGTAAGGCGAACGACTTAATTACCGGAGGTGTTGGTAACGATATTTTGATTGGAAACCAAGGTGATGATATTCTAAACGGCGATGCTGGTAATGACTTTTTACGCGGTGGCCAAGGAAATGACACCTTAGTTGGTGGCGATGGCAATGATATTTTGATTGGGGATACAGGCAACAATACGCTGACTGGAGGTGGTGGTGCAGATACTTTTGTTTCGATCGGAGTCGATCCTGCTACTCTACCGTTTATTCTCCTACTCCCGACGAGTCAGACAATAGTTGATTTTAGACCAGAAGAGGGCGATCGCATTGCTTTGACAGGAAAATTATCGGATACCACATTCACTCAATCTGGAAACAATACTGTAATTAACTTGGCAGGGAGTGGCCTGGTTGTGCAAAATGCTACCGTTGCCTCAGTTCAAAATGCAGTTTTTGCAATTCCTTTATTACCTGTGATACCTCGCCCTGATGACTTGCCAGCCGGTGATGCAGCGTTGAGAATTGGCTAACTTGAATAGGTAATGGGTAATGGGGCATTGGCAAAACAGGGCATCGGGCATGGAAGATCTCGCATCGATCAGAAATAATAGCTGGTAGCTAACACGATCGAAAATTACCAATCCTGCAATTACCGATTACTGATTACCCATTCCCCATTCCCTAATTTATGTAATAACATAACTGTTGAATTTGAAAAGTTGCATCTTGATAGTAGTCCATTCTTCCTTGTTTCTGAAAAAGTTCTGCTGCTTTTTGAAAGTCTTCAAATGCTCCGTGACTTTCTCTCAATTTATATCTAGTCATGCCTCGGTTAAAATAAGCTTTGGCAAAATCAGGGTCGAGCCGAATTGCTGACTCAAAATCAGCTAGTGCTGCTAGAGAATTTTCCATTTGCAGGCGGATAGTGCCTCTATTGAAGTAAGCTTGAGCTAAATTTGGGTTGAGCAGCAGGGCCGAGTTGTAATCGGCGATCGCCCCGGTATAATCTTCTAAACGAGTCAGCATAAATCCCCGATTGCTGTAATACTTAGCTTTGTAAGGATTGAGTCCGATCGCTGTCGTTAAATCTTCTAAGGCTGACTGTTTGTAGCCGAGTTTGTAGCGGGCAATTCCTCGATCGTTGTAAGCCGAAGTGAATTTCGGATTCATTTTGATGACGCAAGTAAATTTTTTAATCGCATTATAAAAGTCATTTTTTGCTAAATCTTTTAAACCTTGAATATAAATTTTTCTAGCGCTGGTATTTAAAATAGACTTTTGTTGCGGTTCAGCTCGATCGCCAGACAATACTTTCCCTGCAATATTAGTGAATCCTAAAGATTCGATCGAGCCGAAAATAGTTTTGACAACTAAGTTGGTGGGGAGGATGGGGATAATATTCATGGAAGGGCGGGTGTTTAACTTTAATGCCCCTATTTTCCTCGATTTTCCAGGCAGAGACGGTGATATTCGTGCTATCAAGAAGGTGATTATTTTGATGATACTAGGTGATGCTTAAGCCTTGAATTGTGTGAGGAGAGGTAGGTTTACTGAGTGAGATAGGTCACAATTAGCGGGAGTTGCGCCCCGCATCGGTATCAACTTAAGACTGAAACCCTCTGTCTCAGTGGTTTGTATCGAAGTCTCCCTCCCCCACGCATCCAGGGCTGTTTCATTTTCGGTTGATGGGGAGATGGGGAGATGAGGAGATGGGGCAACCGCCATCGCGATGAATTTTTCAGGTTATTTGCTATGATTTAATTACACATGAAGATGCTATTGCGTAAATTAGTCTCAGTCACTAACCCCAGCCTAAAGGCATGGGGCTTGAAAGAGGAAGGCTTACCACCTTCACAAATTCAAGACTAAAACAGTGTCTAGCCATTAATACTGAACTGCCTGGGAGTGGTATCCCGCAAGACGTTAAGAATGCCTCCCTAGTTTTTAACCCCTCTGGCAGTCAGTGGCGAAGGGAAGTATATACCTAGAAATAGGACTTACCGTAAATGTTTGTACCAGGCCGAAAAACAATTAGCTTGCACGACTTAAAAACTGGCAAGCGGTTGTGTCAAAACGCATCACCCGCAGATTGTAAATTCTTGTCCTACAACTCGTGGCGCACTGCAAATTAAATTGTCAAGCCGTCCTAGAAGGACGGGGTTTCAACCCATTTTTATGATGAGCATTTTTCCCAATTTTCTTCGCTCTGTACTGCTGACCAGCCTGTTGAGCTTTGTTGCTCCCCTATTGTTAATCGGCGGGGGATTGACTAGCTGTTCGCTGATCGGTCTGCTGCCTGCTGTCC
>JAAUPI010000187.1 GCA_012035135.1 Microcoleus sp. CSU_2_2 | reverse complement strand
ATTTGAATGCGGCTAGAAATATAAATAAAGTCGGGATAGGGCATTGCCACGACTCTAAACGGATGCAGAGGGACTGTAAGACTGGCTTGCCAGCAAGACCCGATGAAGCGTCAAGAATCACCGCCCTTTTAGGGCGGTGAGTATGTCAAATCTCGTAACTGAAAATATTCATGGCCTTAGCCAATTCGGCCGCGACTTCTGGCCTCGAAAACTGCGGAGGTGGCAATTTTCCCGCCCGCAACATTTCCCGCACTTTAGTACCCGACAAGTGCACCCGCTGTTCGGGAGTGCTGGGACTTGTTTTAGTTGTAGCCATTTGTTCGGTCAACGTGCAATAAAAAGCGTGCTCGAATTTCATCGGCACAATTCCCAATTCTCCCGGCTCAAATTCATCAAAAATGTATTGAGCATCGTAAGTGCCGTAATAATCGCCAACTCCAGCATGATCGCGCCCGACAATAAAGTGAGTGCAGCCGTAGTTTTTGCGAATTAAAGCGTGAAAAATTGCTTCCCGCGGCCCCGCGTAGCGCATAGCGGCGGGATTAATCGCTAAAATTACCCGGTCTTGAGGATAGTATTTTTCTAGCAGAATTTCATAGCAACGCATCCGCACGTCAGCGGGGATGTCATCATCTTTAGTTGCGCCGACGAGAGGGTGTAGAAACAAGCCATCTACTGTTTCTAATGCGCATTTTTGAATGTATTCGTGTGCCCGGTGGATGGGATTGCGGGTTTGGAAACCCACTATAGTTTTCCATCCTTTTTCTTTGAAAAGTATTCTCGATTTCGCCGGGTCAATTTGGTATTGGGGAAACCGGGAATCGAGTTCCCGTTCCAGCAACCAAACTGGGCCTGCCAGGTTAATCGGCCCGGACTTGTCTACTACCTGGACGCCCGGATGTTTCAGATCGTCTGTACGATAGACGTTTAGAGCTTCTTCTTCTTTACTGTAACGGTATTTTTCTGTCAGTTCTAATATGCCGACAAATGCGCCTGAGGCGGAGTCCAGCCGTACTAATCCGCCTTCGGTGAGGGGGGCTGCGACTTCTTCGCTGACTGATAGGGTGATGGGAACCGACCAAGGGAGGCCGTTGGAGAGGCGCATTTCTTTAACGACCGATCGATATTGAGTTTCGTTCATGAACCCTTGCAGGGGACTGAAAGCGCCAATCGCAATCATTTGCAAGTCCGAGAGCGATCGTTCTGAAAGCTGAACTCGCGGCAGGGCTTCTGCTTTGTCGAAAAATTCCTGTCTTTGGTCTAGTGTGGCAATGCGATTGACCAGGATGCCTCCGTGAGGGGCAATACCGTCTGGATGCTGGCTCATGTCGATTTAAGATTTAAGATTTAAGATGTTGGACTGTAGCTGCCAGAGTATATCCTACCAAAGTATTGTTACAATTAGTCAATTTTCTAACTAACGCCGATATATATAGTGTTTAATATGGATTAATCCTAATTTATTTTGCTATTTATGACCCTTTATAATATCTTAGTGGCTGCTATTAATTTCTGGCAAAAGCATTCAGGGTTGATCGATCTCAAAACTCATACTCTTTACTCTAAAATCATCGACTCTGACTCTTTAGTTATCGATCTAGGTGCTAATGTTGGTCAATTTAGCGAAGGGATAACTAGCGCATACCAGTGTCAGTGTTACGCCTTAGAAGCTGTTCCTGCTGTGTATTCTCAAATTCAAGAAAATCGCTTAGTTAAAAAGTTTAATTATGCGATATCCGACCGAAATGAACCATTAACAATATATATTTCAGACAATCGAGAATGTAACAGTATTAGTCAGGAAGCCGCTACTGTCTATGGTCTTCAAGGAGCGATATCAGTCGATGGAATCACTCTAGAAACTTTTCTAAAAAACCAG
This sequence comes from Microcoleus sp. CSU_2_2, assembly GCA_012035135.1. Taxonomy (GTDB): domain Bacteria; phylum Cyanobacteriota; class Cyanobacteriia; order Cyanobacteriales; family Microcoleaceae; genus Microcoleus. The sequence continues at coordinate 9,224 of JAAUPI010000187.1, read as the reverse complement.
AAAATCGAGTTAATTGATGTGTTGAAGATAGATATTGAAGGTGCCGAAGAAGCTGTTTTTAACTCAACTAGCGATGCCACGCTATGCAATGTTAAGCAACTCACTATAGAGTTTCACGATTTTGTTCCAGGTTCTATTAGCGCTGAGGAAGTTAAAAAAATTACCAGCAGGTTAAAAAGATTGGGTTTTCTCTGCATCCCATTTTCATACCTGTTACCTGAGATGGATACCTGTGACTTCTTGTTTATCAATACCAATCTGTGTAAAATTCCGTATCAAGACTGGCTGGCTTTTCAAATGATTAACTTGCTTCTAACAATCGAAAAAACCAAGTCGTCTCTAGTCCGTTCAGCTTTCAAGCAGCCGCAACAAAGTATTGCCAATTAGCGAGGTGAACAGATAGACGGTAAAGTCGATCGGAAATTCTCTTCAAATTTATCGCTTTTATTTCTCTAAAATCTGCTTTGGCAGGACCATTTTTTCATGAAGCATCTTTAATTGTAATAATTCTTCATGGAGCAGGTGAGGTAAGGGAATTTGAACAGTTTCAAACATACTCTGTATCCGCAATCTCCAATCGTGACGGGCTAAACTCTCAACATAATTGCGTTTATATATAGAGTGAAGGCGAACTTCGTCCTGTAAAAGTTCTTTGATAAGTTCAACACTTTTTTGCGGGTCATCTGGTAACTCAATAGTTGCATCTTCCCAGTTCAGCAACTCGTCAGCTAGAGGTGTAGTTGGACGTTTACCAACAATCGCGCCACCAGTCGCAGCACCGTAATACCACCGCAGCGTAATAAATGAGTAAGGAAACTTACGCATACCAGGATAAAGCGTGTCAAATGCTAGGGTTATTTTGCTATTTCTAAGAATGTGAAATAGTTGCAAAGTATCTTTCTCATCTTTACGTTTTTCGTAAGGTAATTTCGGAAAAACTTCTCCCGTCCTGGGTGTAGAACTATAGTAAATTTGTTCGGAACCTGGTTGATTAAATTCATTAAAAAATGCACGATCGTACTGTTCGGGTATCCGCCCGAAGCTAGTTAAATCAAGCGAACGCTTTAGCTGACACGAACCCTGAGCTAGAACATCAGCACCAAAATTGATTAGCGATACTGGTATACCAAAACGTTGCTTGAGTTCGTCTATAACTTCGGGAAGTGCAACGAATAAATGATCTAAACGAGAGACATTTTTTGAATAAATTGCCGGTTCCCAAGAATCAAAAATATAAGCGATGACCACATCAAAACGCTCTCTCCACTTAGGTATACTGGAGAGTAGTTCCAGCTCGGCTCCTGATATGCCAATAAGTAGTAATACATTGGGCTTGTTCGATAATTTAGGTAAGTCCGGCAACTTATAGAAACCTGTAGTAGACTTGATAGCTTTGTGGACAATGCGACTAATTGACGGATAAAGTCCAGATGACCATAACAGTAAGTTGTGAGCAGATGGTATCAAAAGTTCTGCATTGCAGGTTCGTACCACAAGATTTTCTAATTCAAAAACTGGGTCCCAGGATACGCTCGAATGTAAAGCCCGTGCAGATAGTACAAAAAGATTCATAGAGCGCTCGATATTTTTTGAGATTACTACAGCTATTGTAACAGTAATTTACTTGAGCGGAACTTGACCATAGATTTCCGGCAATCTCACGTCTAGCTGAATTTGTTAACAAATTCAACGGCGGGTTTGCCTTCGGCGTGGAGAAAATATTCGGCATTAAAATGAAGTTGGTGGGGCGATCGCAAACAAAGCACTTACAGCATTTTTCAGGTAAGTAGGTACTAGCAAAGATAGAGGACACGGCAGTGCCGTGTCCCTACGGCGATATATCGCTTGGGGGTGTACTTCATCAACGCGGAATCTGCTGTATATTTAAATGGGTAAATCCAGCCACAATGTTCCACTAAGGATTGAAAGGCTGAATATCAAGGGCGATCGTACTTCAATTTTAAGATGAGGTACAAACAGGACTTACGTATCAAAACCAAAAAAACTGGGTTTTTCACCTAATCTGAGGGCTACAGCGAAGATTTTCCCAAAAAAACCTGATTTCTGACCTCCTTTCTCCCCTGCTTCTTTCTTATTTTTCCTTCTTGCTTCTTGCTTCTTGCTTCTTCCTTCTTGCTTCTTCCTTCTTCCTTCTTCTATACATTTAACCACTGCACGAGAATCCGGGGTGCAGGTAACAAAATAATTAACAAAAGCCCGATCGCTACTAACCCCAAAAAATCCCGCCAATTATTCAATTCGCTGACATCATTAAGCGCCGGTTCGTCATTTAGCGGTGTTAAAAACAAGATCAGCGCCCACAGCAGCAAACCCGGTTCTAAAAAAGAAAGTAGCAGCATACACAGTCTAGCAAATTGCCCGATCGCCATACTTGCCCGTTGACCGAACATCGCGTGGACGATGTGGCCGCCGTCGAGTTGTCCCACCGGCATCAAATTAAAGGCTGTGACTATCAAACCTAAATAACCCGCTACTGCTATCGGATGCAAATTAATCGCAGTTTCCGTATTTAAAGCACCGCCTAATGTTAATTTGCTCAACAGAGTCATCAGCAACGAAAATTTGGGATTGAAAGAGTCAAAATTTAACATTCCCGACTTGTCAGATATCGGTACGATCGTAGAGTGATATAAACCCCAAATCAAAAAGGGCACTGTTGCAACTAAACCCGCGAATGGCCCGGCAATACTGATGTCAAATAAAGCTCTGCGGTTGGGCATCGGACTTCGCATTTGAATAAATGCCCCAAAAGTTCCCAAGAAAAATGGCACCGGAATAAAATAAGGTAGCGTCGTCCTAATTTGGTAAAATCTGGCAGTTAAATAGTGTCCAGATTCGTGAATTCCTAAAATTACTATTAAGGCGATCGCGTAAGGCAAACCCTTGAGTAACATAGACGGGTTAGACTGCAAAACTTTTTCAGTAACTCCGGCAATTTGTGACCCCACAATCGTAGTCGTAAACAGCGTGATTAGCAGCAAAGCTAAAGCAAAAAATGGCCTGGCCAAAGATTCTGGTTTGACAGGATTTTCCGCAGATTGGCGGGTGGGATTAGGAACTATGGCAAAAAATGGTTGACCGCTGAAACTATTTTGAAATATCACTAAAAAGCGATCGCCAAAATGCCTCTCAACATTCTCCCGAATCACCTTGTAAGCAGCCTCCGGGTTGGTGCGCAACTGTCCGCGACAAATTACAGCCTGTGGCCAAAATTCCAAATCCCGCAAAAAATAAATAGACCAAGGAAAACAGTCCCGCAAACTCGCTTCTTCCGCTTGATTTATCGGGCGCACCGGTGTCTTTGGCTTTGCAGGTTCAGTCGAATTGCTCCCTGCTACCTCAGCAGTTTCACTCTTAATTTCCTTGCGCCCCCACTGTACCAAGAACCAATACACAAAAGGACAAACCACAAAAGGTATAATGAGCAACTCAGGCGGTGCTTTTTTGCTCGATCCGTGCATTAATAGCCAACCACTCCAAATCAGTGCTGGCGACATGATGACCAACCACAGCAGCCACACCGGAGTTCGGGTGATAGGGCTAATGCTTTGTTGCAACAAATAGTAGGAGATTAATCCCAATACGAACAACCATAATAATAAAAACAACATAATATTTATCCCAGTCCCTTCTGAATACTTCCTTGAAACAACAGATTTCCGTCTCCAAGCACCCCATGCCCGTACTGGAAAATATTTTTGCTTTCCCACCTAACCGGGATACCTTGGGCGCGACTGCCTATTTCATTGTAGAAAACCAAACTAACATCCTGGTGGATTGTCCGGCCTGGAATGAAATTAATCAAACATTTTTGCAGGAACACGGTGGCTTGCGATTGCTGTTTCTCACCCACCGTGGCGCTATCAGCAAGGCGCGGGAGATTCAGGAAGCTACCGGGTGCGAGATCCTGATCCAAGAGCAGGAAGCTTATTTGCTGCCAGGATTGAAAGTGACGGCTTTTGAGCGAGAATTTGCTGTGAGCGATCGAACTTTCGCATTTTGGACTCCCGGCCACACTCCCGGTTCTGCCTGTCTTTACGATAACCGTAGTGGTGGAGTGCTGTTTTCTGGCCGGCACTTGCTCCCTAACCGAGAAGCCGCCCCCGCACCCCTCCGTACCGCGAAAACTTTTCACTGGCCCCGCCAAATTAACAGCGTTCAGTCAATTATCGATCGCTTTTCGCCAGAAAATTTACAATATATTTGCCCTGGTGCGAATACGGGTTTTTTGCGAGGGAAAAAATCGATCGATCGGGCTTTTGAACACTTAGTAAGTTTGGATTTAGCTGCTTGTTTGACAGTTGACAGTTAATAGTTAACAGCCAAAATCCGCTCTAGGTTTTTGCTGTCAACTGCCAATTGTCCACTGTTAAAATAACATAAATCCTATTATGGAAAAAACCGAAAAACAGAAAATGCTCGCAGGCGAACTGTATTTGGCTGCCGATCAGGAATTGACTACAGAGCGCCAGCGAACTCGCTGCCCCGATTAACATCGGCAATAATGTTTGGATTGGCGGTGGCAGTATCATTTGCCCCGGAGTTACTGTTGGCGACAATAGCACGATCGGCGCAGGCAGCGTTGTGGTCAAAGATATCCCCGCAAACGTCGTAGCGGCGGGGAATCCTTGCCGAGTCATCCGACAGTTAACTTGATGTGGTACTATCAACTCACAGGTCCGATCCGCTCTCAGGGGTTTGACCTTCGCTCCAAGTTTTGAACTCCTACTCACAAGATTTTTATGACGACGGCAACTGTTTATCCGAACGCTCCCGAACTCTGCACCGACGACTATGTGGCTATTGGTTTAGCCACCTGCTTCATTAAAGAAGAAGGCGAAGTTCTGGAAGTGCAAGTAATCGAGCCCATTCCTTCGGCAGCTTTGGAAGCAATTGTCAAGGGAATTCCCACATCTTATCAAATGGCTTGGGGAACAACTTTAGGAGCGGTACTCGACGGTGAAGAACCCAAAATGCTGCCCGAATTCCCGGAATCAGCTCAGTTTAGCGACGAATTTGGCTTTCGGACGATCGCCGCCGCCCGCACTTACAAAATTCGCCCGCAAGCTCAATCTCACATTCCCTTGGGAACAGTTCGCAGCGACTTTACTTATTCCCTAGAACGCAAAAGAGTGCTCAATTCCCAGCGCGTCGTTCGCACTGAAGACAATGTAAAACAGCACGAACATACTCACAAAGTTCTTTAAATAAATAGAAGAATAAATCGCACAAAAATTGCAATTTAGCACCGTATTGACCAGCGGAATATGAGTTACAAGTAAGTTACATTCCGTTAAAAAATGACCGATGACCTACACCCCGGCAAAACTACTTAGCTTTGAGGAGTTTATCTCCCAATATGGGGATAATACACCCTATGAACTAATTGACGGAGAGCTTAGAGATATTGACCCTACTCGCCCTCACGAAGCTGTTGCCGGGAGTATTGGGGGTAGAATCTATGTCGAAATTTTTCGGGATCATTTCAACTGGTTGGTGCCAAAAAATTGCCTAATCAAACCTCTCTATAGAATCCGTTTGATTAACATAATAATAATCACTCATATTGAAATTAATATTTAATCAGTGATGAAAGTTTTTAATTTTTCTCAAATATGGTATGATTCTATTCCAGTTGAACAGGGTGAGTCTGCGAGTGGGTAAAAATTAAAAAAAACCTACACTTATTAAATTCTAGTAGTTTCAGATTATTTGCAGACTAAGGGTGCATTGCATGTGAGCTAGGATTTCAACCTCACAATTTGGTCAAACTATGCGAAGCTTGGCGAGAGCGAAGTCGTGGAAATTAACTCGACTGATGTCAGCGCGATTGAAGGGCGAATATCGTCTTCGTTACATCGCTGCGCTGCTGATTTTTAGCGGCACAGTTTTTGCAATCAGTCTCATTGGCTATATCAGCTATCAAAGTGTTCGTCGCTCGATCGTTAACAATTTAGAACGAAATGCTTTGTTAGAAGTGAAGCAACGGGCTAATAATATCGATCGGTGGATAGGAACTAGAAAAGCTGAGATTGAAATGCTTGCCAACACTCCCCCGGTTCGTTCGATGAATTGGTCGCTGGTAGAACCTTATTTAAAATCTGAGGTAACTAGACTTCAAGAATTCTACCATTTTGCATTAATTGAACCAGACGGTTCTTACTACACTACAAAAGTCGGCAGGGCCTTGGCTAATGTCAGCGATCGCCAACACTTTCAAAAGGCAATGGCTGGGGAAGTTTATGTTTCAGATCCTACCATTTCTCGCACACTAAAACAACAAAGTATTGTTCCTATTTCGGGTCCGGTGTGGTCAAATCCTGCAAATTCTAGCTCTAAAACCAATCAAAAGCCGATCGGAGTAATGAACGGTGTCATCAAAATCGATCGACTAGCCAAAATAATTGGAAACCTAGAATACGGCAAAGGAACTTACGCTTTTGTCCTCAATTCTCAAGGAGTGCCGATCCTCCATCCCGACCAAAGATTAATGGGAAATATAGACAGGCCTGCTCCAAGTTTGTTAGATTCCCCAGATGGTAATTTGGCGAGTATAGTCCGCGAAATGGTTTACCAAAAAACCGGAATTTCCCTGACTGAGATTAACGACACCAAAGTTTATGTTGCGTATCTTCCTTTAGAACAAGCCGAATGGTCGATCGCCTTAGTAATTCCCCTCTACAACCTCGAAAAAGAACTTCGTCCATTAAATATATTACCAGCAGTCGCTGCCGGATTTTTAGCAGCAGCTATTTTGGCAGCAATTGTAGTAATAAAATTGTTGGAAAAAAATCGCATCCGCACTCGCACCGAAGCCCTTCTGCATCGGTTGACTAGCCGCATTCGTGCTAGCTTGAACCTCGATCGCATCCTGGAAACTACAGTTGAAGAACTCGGTACCGTACTAGACCTCGATCGAGCAATTTTCGGCTGGTACGATCCCCGACAGGACACATTAGAATTCTGCTGGGAATATTGCCGGGAAGGTTTACCTGCAAAGTTGGGAGTCTTCGGTGCAGAGTCTGGGCCGTCTGGAGACTTAGCTGCGCGACTCCACCACTGCGAATCAGTGCTGCTGAGAGAAAAGACATCTGCTGATGCAACAACATCTCAGGAGTGTGCCCATCTGGAACTTAAAAATAGTCATTACGTGGCGGTACCGGTACTCACCCACACTAATCGGCTAGGATATATATTCGCTTGTGCTAACCGACAGTTTGCTACCCCCGACGAGGTAGAAGTTTTGGAAGCAGTTGCAGACTCGCTGCGATCGCAATTTCCCAATCCCACATTCAGGGGCAAATTCAAGAGCAACTCAAAGTTTTAGAGGAAGTATTAGCAAAGCTCAGAAGAACTGAAGAGCATTTGGTACAAAGCGAAAGAATGACAGTTTTAGGTCAACTTGCCGCCGGAATTGCCCGCGAGATTAACAACCCGATTAATTTTATTTACGGCAGCATGATTCACCTCAACGATTATATTAAAGATTTGCTCACGATCATTCGCTTATATTCCGAACAATATCCCGAACCTGTGCCACGAATCGATGAGGAAATAGAGAGGATAGATTTAGAGTTTGTCAGCAAAGATTTGCCACAAATTATAAATTCTTTGAAAATAGGAGCCGATCGGATTCGCCAGACCATCATTTGTTTGCGGAATTTTGCAATACCCGACTCAGTAAACAAAACATACGTCAACATACACGAAGGCATAGACGATATTCTATTGTTGCTTGCCTATCGCCTGGACAACAAAATATCTATAGTCAAGGAATACAACAATTTGCCACTGCTGCTCTGCTATCCTGGTCAACTGAATCAGGTGTTTGCAAGTATCATCAACAATGCTATTGATGCTGTCAATACCCTAAACTCGTCTGAAAAAATTATCATCATTAAAACAGATGTTGTTGAGTATCGTGAAGGCAGGTTTATCAAAATATCGATCGCCAACAACGGTCCCAGCATTCCGACAGAAATTCAGCGCCAAATATTTGACCCATTGTCCACTACTAAATCTTTTAAAAAATTTACAGGATTGGGGCTGTCTATCTGCTATAAAATAGTTGTAGAAATACACAGAGGTCACCTGATACTTCAATCTCCCGTTCAAGCTCAACTGCAATCTCAAATGCAATTAAAAACTGCGGATGGTGCTGAGTTTGTAGTGGAATTGGCGATCGTTTAATTGAAGATTTAAAAGGTTTTTGCCCTTGTGGAAACTATTTTCAATCCTGAAAATTGTGAAACCAATGTGATTGAAAAATGAATGAATTATGAAAAAATTACAATCTCATAAAAGTTTAGTTTAAAATTAAACAGTTAAGATAAACACTTTATCTATCATACCTAACAGTTCACAAAAATGGATGCAGCCACTACCGTCTTACTTTCCTTGGGACTAGCAGCCGATGCTTTTGCTGTTTCTATTTCCAGCGGCTTAGCAATTAAACACATGAAAATCAACAAAGCTTTAAAAATCGCCTTATTTTTCGGTGGTTTTCAAGCTTTGATGCCGTTGATAGGATGGTTTGCAGGTCTGAGTTTTAGCTTTTTGATAACACCGATCGACCATTGGATAGCTTTTGGGCTTTTGAGTTTCATTGGTGGCAAAATGATTTACGAATCCCTGCAAACCGAGGAATGCGAAAAAAAATTCAATCCCTTAGATACAGGTACTTTGATAACACTGTCGGTAGCAACTAGCTTGGATGCCCTAGCCGTGGGCATTGGATTTGCAGTGCTAAAAACTGCGATCGGTCCTGTGGTTAGTGCGATTGGATTTATTACTTTTTTTATGGTATTTTTCGGCGTGTTCATCGGCAACAAGTGCGGGAACTTATTTGGAAATAAAGTAGAGTTTTTGGGAGGTCTAATTTTAATTGCGATCGGCAGTAATATCTTATGGTCGCATTTGACAGAAGCGTCATTAGTCATTAGTCATTAGACATCTCCTAAAAAGAAATTAGGCGATCGCGATCGATATCGATCTGCGGGGGAGGGTGAAGCATTTGGACACAAACTAAGAGGGTTGGGGACACAGACTATCGCCCAATAAGAAGGGCGGGCACAGGGGCACCGCCCCTACCCCCTACATCGATCGAATGGCTTAAGATTCTTTTTAGGAGATGTCTAATGGTGTTCGATCCACTTTACCGCGAACGCGATCGCACTGAGCATACAATAAAGAAAACTTCTGAC
>JAAUPI010000186.1 GCA_012035135.1 Microcoleus sp. CSU_2_2 | reverse complement strand
CGATGTGTTTAGCGTCTTTTTCCACTCTCTCTAGCGAGAGTAAGAATGCTCCCGCTAGTATTTAACCCGCTATTTGCCTTCGCGATATCAAGTCGCGAACCACTTTTCCTCTTTGTCCAAAGTCCAATCTAATATAACCGAATTTGATATTAAGTCGGTGAACATGATGGCGTTTATTTATGTTCACCTACTTACCAATTAGCTTTGAGCGGAATTTCGATCGCAAATTCTGCACCCTGTCCAGGCGAAGAATTGCAATGCAACGACCCTCCGTGTCTTTCTGTAACAATTTGGTAGCTAATTGACAAGCCCATCCCAGTACCTTTGCCCACGGGTTTAGTAGTAAAAAATGGGTCAAAAAGTCGATTACAGACACTCTCTGTCATTCCCGGCCCGTTGTCAGCAATCCGAATGATTACTTTGCCAGATGGCGACATTTCTGTGCGGATGCGGATGTGGCTGGGCTGTTCTCGTAGTTCGTCAGCAGAACGACGCAGATCTCGTTCTTCTAAAGCATCTAAAGCATTGCTCAAAATGTTCATAAATACTTGATTTAACTGGCCGGCATAACATTCAACCAAAGGCAATTTGCCGTAGGCTTTAATCACTTGAATCTCTGGATGATTGTGTTTGGCTTTGAGTCGATGTTGCAAAATCATTAAGGTGCTATCTATGCCGTCATGAATGTTGACTTCTTTCATTTCGGCTTCGTCCATGCGGGAGAAGGTGCGCAGGGAAGCAACGATTTGTTGAATTCGATCGGCTCCAACTTTCATCGAAGAAAGCAATTTTGGTAAATCTTCCACCAGAAAGTTAAGTTCAATAGCTTCTGTTTCTTCTTGGATCTCTACGACTGGTTCGGGATAGTGGTTTTGGTAAAGTTCGATCAAGTTTAGCAGGTCTTGAGTGTATTCGTTAGCGTGAGCGAGGTTGCCGTAAATAAAATTAACTGGGTTGTTAATTTCGTGGGCGACTCCTGCAACTAACTGACCGAGGGATGACATTTTTTCGCTTTGGATTAGTTGAGATTGCGTCTTTGTTAGTTGCTGTAAAGTTTGTTCTAATTCCTGGGCTTTATTGCGAGTTTGGGTGTAAAGCTCAGCTTGGTTGAGGGCGATCGCTAATTGAACAGAAATTGCTTGCAATAATTCTACTTCGCTGTCAGTCCAAGGTCGCACAGAAGTAGAGTGGGAGCAGCTAACTGCACTCACGACTCCCGAAAGTGCCTGCATCGGAATTGCTAATACAGACTGGTAGCCCATAGAGCGAACGGTTTGTTTCCAAACAGGCTCTGAAACTTGCTCGATATCATCTACCCGCAACGTTTCCAAACGCAAGAGTTGTTCTCCGAGACCCTCGAAATTGGAAGCTGGATAGCGACCGATTAAATTTGGAAGTTCGGGGCTGCGAGATTCTTGAATAATTTCCCAAACAACATCTTCTCCGTCGCCGATGTACCAGCCAAAGTTGCACCTATCGATCTGCATGAAAGCGCGAATTTCTTGGACGGCGACAGTAATGATGCTATCGAAATCGAGAGAATTGCGGATTTGAGTTGTGAGGCTGTTGAGCAATTTTTCTCGATCGGCCTGTTGCCTTAGTTGGGCTTCTGATTGCCTCAAAGCGAGTTCTCCCCGCTTGCGATCGGTAACATCTTCGGTAATTGCTAATAAATATTGGGGATTGCCTTCTCGATCGAGAATTGCGGTTTTCTTGGTATGAAATATGCGAGTCTCGCCTTCTCCTGTTTGAATCAGTTCTTCGGGAATGTCTAAAATTTCCCTGCTGGCGAGAACTTCCCGGTCTTTGGCGGTGAAAACTTCGGCTTGTTCTCTGGGGAAAAAGTCGTAGTCGTTTTTGCCCAAAACTTCTGCTGCGGAGAAACTTAGCAACTGTTCGGCCGCTGGATTCCACAGTACAAATCGCAAGTCTGCAACTTCTTTGGCAACTACTCCTACGGGTATGGTATTGAGTACAGATTCCATAAACTGTTGGGCGTGTTGGAGTTCTGTTTGTGCCCGTTTGCGATCGGTAATGTCGGTAGCCGTGCCTGTGGTGCCGACGAGGTTTCCGCTTTCATCGAACAGGGCGATCGCATTGAACATCAGATATTTGATGCTACCATCTTTAGCGATTTGCACGCTCTCGTGCTGGAAAACAGATTCTCCCGCTAGCAGGCGGGCGAAAGCTTTTAAATCTTTCTGAATTTGTTCTGGTGGCGCAAAGTCGGAGAAAGGTCTACCGAGCATTTCTTCTGGTTCGTAACCGTAGATGTATCTAACTGCTGGGTTGAGGAAAGTAAAGCGTCCGATCGCATCGATAGACCAAATTATATCTTGAGAAGTTTCTACTAGGTGACGGTATTTGGTTTCGCTAGCTTGCAGTGCTTCTTCTGCTAGTTTGCGTTCTGTCATGTCGCGGGAGATACCGACGGTCATTGTGATGCGATCGTCTTCGTTGCGGATGGGTGTTTTGACTGTACTAAACAGTCGCACTTCTCCGTCGTGCCGCGTGGCCGGTTCTTCTCTAATTTCTAGAGTTTGTCCGGTTTCAAATACGAAGGTATCATCTTTGATGTATTGCAGAGTATGGTCGGGATTGGCAAAAGGTGCGTCTATAATCTCTTGAAGTTCCTGTTGACTCATGCCGTAATAGTTGCGGAATGCTTTATTTGCCCAGATGATTTTTGATTGAGAGCCTTTGACTAATACCATATCGCCGATCGAGTCGAGAATTTGGTGGTATTTTTGCTCGCTTTCGCGCAGTTGTTGTTGCGCAAGTTCGATTTCTGCTAGCTGTCTCTGGGTTTGCGAGTGCAGTTCGGCTTGGTAGATAGCGACTGCGAGGTGATCCCCGACTTGTCTGGCAAATTCAATTTCGTCTTCTTGCCAATTGCGGGGTTGACCGCACTGATGAATGCACAGCAATCCCCAGAGATGTTGCCCTTGCCGCAGGGGTATGACTAAATTAGCTCGGATTTGAAATCGTTTGAGGATTTTGAGGTGGCACGGACTCAACCGGGCTTTATAAATGTCGCTGACTACTTGAACGTAACCTTTGGCGTAGTTGGCTGCAAATTGTTCGCCGAAGCAGTGGTCGTTAACTCTGGCTCCCAGGGAGGGGCTGTATTGGGTCAGTACGTCTTCTGACACAACTTCGCCTTCGTTGAATTCGGACTCGGGGAGGAAGCGGTAAACGGCAACTCGATCGGCATTGAGGAGTTGCCGGACTTCGGTTGCTGTGGTTTTGAATATTGTTTCTAATTCTAGGGATTCGCGAATTTTGCTAATAACTCCCATCAGCGCTTGTAGCTTTTTGAACCAGGTTTGAGACTGCATTTCTCTTTCTAGGTGAGCTAGCTTTTCGCGGAGGTTGCTTACTTCTTGATACAAGAATTCATGAAACATAGTAGTAACTCTTTAGTTTATTTGCGGTTTGGTATACAGGTAGATTGCACTGGCTGACCATATGCAAGTTGAGTCTGATAAATGGGAAGGGTGAATAGCAATTTCTCTTCCTTTTTCGATCGCTTAGTAGCGTATTTACCAGCTAATCTGACTGCATTTCCGTATTTTTTATCGAAGAAGGGAACTTTTAACAGGGAACGGGCAACAGTTTCCTGTTCCTGTTCCCTATCGGGGTTTTAAACCCCATCTTCTATAAGTTGTTTGTTTGGGTTGGGGTGGGGTAAAAAACTTTACGACTCCTGAAAGGACTGCTATATAGCGTTTCCCGATGTTATGAGGTACAAACTGAGCGATAACTCCTGTAGGGACACGGCATTGCCTATAGGTGTCAACTTAAGGCTGAAACCCTTTGTATCTCTCGTTTATAGCCGAGCCTAGATCCCCCTCGCATCCACGCCACTTGCTTCACTTGGGGAGGCCCCAAGACCGCAGTGGCTCCCCGATCGAAGGGGGACTTTCACCCCCCCTTTCCCCCCCTTCTTAAGGGGGGTTAGGGGGGATCTAAGTTTAATAGTTAAACAGCAGTCTCTGAATAGGTTTAAGCTTAAGTTGACACCAATGGGCTGAGCCTAAGTCCCTACTGTACTTCATAACTGTGGAATCTGCTATATGTAACTGTGTTCCCCCCTTGGGGGGGGTGTCAACTGTCAACTGCTCTAACTTCCTTCCTTCTTGTTTTTTGATCGATTTTATGTTTCAAAGTTATGAGATTCGATGCACACCGAAGTTGATTTTATGTTAAAAAGTTTGTAGGGATAGTGGCAAGATTACCTACTCTATGGAGTGTTTGCAAACCCTGTGTAAATTCAATCGACTCAAGGTCGATCGTACACTTTTCGATTTCTGCTTGCCTTCTCTGAAAAGTGTAGCATTTTTTAAATGATATTAATGTTTAGATTATCACATTCTGGACTAACGTCAATTGTTTTGGGCTTTAGCAATCAACTCTTAATCTGAAAGACACTCTTGACTAAAGTCCCCGTGTCGCTTTCATCTCAGGACTAAAGTCTCGCCCGCTTTCCGCTTTCCGTTCGTTTTTTTGTAATTTTTGCAATTATATCTACAATTATCTGCTTATTCAGCAGTTTTCAGGATCGCCTTCGCTTCTTCAATACTTTGCCTCACCAATTTTCCTGAATCCATAAAAGCTTCCCGTTCGGTATTGCTCAGTTCGAGTTCTAATACCTGTTCGACTCCGCGATATCCCAAGCGACAGGGAACTCCCAGAAATAGATCTTGCACGCCGTATTCACCGCTCAAATAAACGCAGCAAGGCAACAGTCGCGATTGGTTTAACAAAATTGATTCTGCCATCAAACAGGCAGAAGAAGCTGGTGCAAAATAAGCACTAGAAGTCTTCATTAGTGTCACAACTTCAGCGCCACCGTGGCGAGTCCGCTGCACCAAACGATCGATCGTCCTGGCATCCATAAGTTGACTAATTGGAATACCACTAACAGTAGTATAACGAGGTAAAGGTACCATTAGATCTCCGTGGGAACCGATGACAGTTGCATTAATTTCAGCAATAGAAACACCTAATTCCATTGCAATAAAAGTTTGAAAGCGGGCTGAGTCCAGAACTCCGGCCATGCCCATAACTCGGTGTGCTGGCAAATCGGTAGCTTCCCACGCTAAATAAGTCATTACATCTAGGGGATTTGTAATTATAATTAAGATTGCGTCGGGGGAATGGGCGATCGCCTGTTTGGCTGATTCTGTAACAATTCGGGCATTTATTTTCAGTAAATCTTCCCGACTGATACCGGGCTTGCGAGGTATGCCAGCAGCAATTACTACTATGTTTGAACCAGCCGTATCTGTATAGTCATTAGTACCGACAATTTGGCGATTATGACGTTCTACTCCTCTTGCTTGCATCAAATCTAAAGCAATTCCCTGAGGCCAGCCTTCCACAATATCTAGCAACACCACATCTGCAAGATTTTTCTCGGCTATCCGTTGGGCCAAGGTACTGCCAACTTTGCCTGCGCCAATAATTGAAACGCGGGTTGAAAGACTATTTAGCCTGGTGGAATTGATAGATGTCATTCGATTTCAGATTGTAGATTTTAGCTGAGTGTTGGTAAGGTGCGTAGTGCCAGCCCTGTCCTGGTGGTGAAGAAGACCCTTAAACCGTTGAAATTTCGTAGCGGGCGATCGTTAAATCTCTGTTTTTTCATCAGTGATTACCGTAGGGGATCTCGCCTGACGGCAGTAAATATCAGACGATCATGAATAAGTTATGTGCCGTCAGGCTTCGCCCTCCGGGGCAATAGTGCTCACCAAGACGCGGGCTGGGTGCGTAGTGCGCACCCTACATTACATTAAGAAGAGCGATGTTTAATGTTAGCTCTGTTAGTTAAAATCTTCGAGTTGGTCTACTCGTAGCCAAATATTCGGGGTAGGTACTTTGCCAAATTTGACGAAGGCATAGTCACCGCGAACATCCAGCACTTCGCCCTTTGTTTCAAATAAATAGGAGGAAAAGCGTTGGTCGCTGGCTTTGGCTTCCAAACTATTTTCCAATTTTTCGCGTAGGGCGCGGACTATGCTGCCTTTTTTGATTGCCATGACTTGCTCTGTTTAGTTTGTAAAACTATACAAATTTTAATCTAGATTTGCCTTTAAAATCACTCGGCGATTGAAATCGTTTTTGACCTTGAACTCGAATGTAGCATAGCGCCCGTCATTCGAGTTCAAGGTCAAAGTACACAAACTTTCGTCCGCCTTCGCGCTCGCGAGCGAGGACGCTCACTCTAAAATCCAAAATCTAAAATCTAAAATCTATTGACTTATTCTTATCTCTGACAAACCGGGCAATAATGAGTCGATCGCCCTGCTAATTTTATCCGTTCGATCGGTGTCGAGCAAGTGCGGCAAGGTTGGCCTTTGCGGTTGTACACCCACGCAACGCCACCGTAGTTGCCGTTTACGCCTTGGACGTTGAGAAAATTGCTGAAAGTGGTGCCACCAGATTCGATCGCCCTTTCCAATACTTGAATAATAGCCGTATACAGGCGATCGATTTGCACTCCTGTCAAATCCGCACACAAAGTTGTCGGCAAAATCCCCGACACAAACAAAGCTTCGTCAGCGTAGATATTGCCCAAACCCGCCACCAGTGACTGGTCTAGCAATGCTGTTTTAATTGGTCGCGCCCGCCGGTGTAGCTTTTGGGCGAAATATGCGATCGAAAAATCTGCTAAAAATGGTTCCGGACCTAAAAGTTTCAGGCCAGTGATCACGCTGGAAACTTCTGTTTCTGGGGGCACGTACCACATTTGCCCAAAGGTGCGTTGGTCTACAAACCGCAATTCTTGGTTTCCCTCAAGGAACAACCGCACTCGCGCGTGTTTTGGCAGCGGTTCATCGCGATTCACCCACAGCAGTTGTCCTGTCATCCGCAGGTGGACGCCCAACCAGCCAACTTTGGAAGGAAGAAGGCAACCCTCCCCTACCCCCCCCAAGGGGGGAAAAGAAGGAGGAGAGAAGAAGGAAGAAGGAAGTTCAGAATTCCCTGGAGTTTCGCCCTGAAATTCTCCCACTCTTCCACTCTCCCCCTCTCCCCCTCTCCCCCTCTCCCTTTCTCCTTCTGAGAATTGAGATAGTTCTGCCAGCAGGTATTTGCCGCGTCTGTACCAGCGTTCGATCGACTTTCCTTTGAGTTTTGTCAAAAAATCGGTTGCAGAGATTGAGGGGGCGATCGTGCTGGCTAACAGCACGTCGCCACCCACAATTTCTCGATCGAGGCTGAGATGATTCAGCCCTCGGCAAATAGTTTCTACTTCTGGCAGTTCCGGCACAATTAGCGTTGTTCTGTTCCTTGATTTGGCGATCCTTCGACGCTTCCGGGAGTTTCCGCACCCGGTTTGCTGTCTGCGGAAGTTTTCGGCTGCTGGGGGGCGCCACCGCTGCCGGTTTTGCGGGTTTTTTCGGCGACAGTGGTTTGCTTGCCACCGGTAGCTGCTGTTTTGGCTTTAGCTTTGGGTGCCGAAACTTCCACTACTTCGCTTTGGGCGAAGTTGTTGGTGTTGACGCCAGCATAATTTACGTTGTTAAAGCGAACGATAACTGGGTATTTAATGCCGCTTTGATCTACCGTGGCAACGGTGCCGACTTCTTGATACCAATAGGATTCTTTGCGAAGAATCCGGACTGTAGAACCGCGTTGAACCATGAGCTTTGTTTCCTTTGCAATGAATAAACGGATAAAGCCATTTTTTTCACTTTAGTCGATCGCGTGACGCATTTGAAGTCTGCGAGGGAATTTTTGTTTTACACGCTGTTTTTTGTCTGTTGTTTGTAAAGAAAAGTAAACTTTTTTGTGGGTGCGATCGCTGGTGGGTAAAAAATAAATAACCTGATATTATCCGTCAAATAAAAGCTGTGCGATCGAGTTGATAAAAAAGTTTACAAATCCGATTTTGTGGGTGGCGGGCGGGATGCCCAGCCATAAGAGGACACGGCACTGCCGTGTCCCTAGAATTAATCGGGGCTCGTTAGATCGGAGAAAACGGGTGGGATGCCCAGCCGTAAGAGGACACGGCATTGCCGTGTCCCTACAATTAATCGGGGGATGGTGACATTTCTCATGGAGGGCAATCGATTATTTTAGGGTAGGGAAACGGCACTGCCGTGTCCTCGATAATTAATCGGGTAATCGATTATTTTGATGTAGGAAAACGGCACTGCCGTGTCCGAATTTGCCGTTTTGTCCATTTGCTTAATTAACCTTGTATTTAATTATCTCACCGCGCTAAACTATTGCAAAGTATGAGAAGTATTTAAATTATGTCGTTAGTTGATTTAGCTAATACTAAAGTTAGAGTAATTGGATGCAGTGCGGTAATGGGTGTTGGGCAAATGATTTCCAGCGCGATCGCCAATCCGGGAGTGCAAGCAGCAGCAGGTGTGGTGGGTGGCCCGATCGCACTTGGGGGAGTTTCAATTTTAGCGACGATCGCTGCTGGTATCGCGGGGAATATCGCGGCTAACGACCTCGGAAATCGGATGTGCGATCGACTTTCCAAAAATCAGAATATTCTGGGAAATCACGATTTGACTAAGGCGGCTGGCGAGGCGATCGGCTATCTTTTGAGAGAGGTTGCGAAGTCGGATGAATTAATTGCGATCGCCGAACGCAATAATTTGCCTTATCCCGATCGGGATTTAACTCAATTAGCTGAAAAAACTCCCGAATACTGGCTGAATATTAACACTAATGCTGCCGATTTGTCAAGAAGTGGAAACTCTGCCGGGGCATTTGGCGGATACTGTTCAAGGGGAACGGCTGCATCAGTTGTTGACGGATTTTGATTTTATTGAGGCGAAGTTGGAGGCGTTGGGGGTACAAGCGTTAATTGAGGATTATGATTTAGCGATAAATTCCGATGTGCTGCTGTCGGGGAAGCAAACGGAAAGTTTGAGGTTGATTCAAGGGGCAATTCGGAAGTCAGCGCACGTTTTTGAAATGGATAAAACGCAACTGGCCGTGCATTTGTGGAGTCGATTGCAGGATTTTGAAATACCTGAAATTAAGCAACTTGTGGAACAAGCTAAGCATTCGAGAAATAGTTCCTGTCTGTGGCCTTTGAAGGCTAATTTGGAAAGGGCAAATGAGGGTGCGCTGCGGACGTTTGTTGGTCATAGTGACTCGGTATATTCAGTGGCGATCGCACCCGACGGAAAAACAGCGATTTCCGCTTCTGGGGATGATACCCTGAAAATCTGGGATTTGCTAACAGGTAAAGGGATTGCTAGTTTCAGCGGAGAAAATGAGTTTACTTGCTGTGCGATCGCCCCTGATGGAGTGACAGTTGTAGCGGGCGATCGATCGGGCCGGGTGCATTTCCTGCGATTGGAGGGAGTTAGCGGCGGGGGATAATCGAATTTTTCGATCGATGTGCGAGCTAATTTGATTTGTTAGTCCGTTTAGTGAGTCCGCGCCAGGGGCCAGTTGGTTTGTCCGCGAGTCCGCCAGGGGTTGAAACCCCTGTCTCATAGCTAAAGTCCTCTGAAAGAGGACTGAAGAATTAGATGGATTTAAGGATGAATTTTCAGTCGGTTTTTAACCGACTTTCGCTATGAGACGGGGAATTGATTCCCCGGCGGGCCGTGCGACAAAGCAGACAAATTTTCAGTCGGTTTCAGGGCGATCGAATTTGAGAGAAAGTGCGATCGAATTTGGGAGAAATGTGCGATCGATCCGATCGGTAAATCTGTAGGGGTGAAGCATTCGGGCGACAATTTTTGATTCCCAAAGAACCATCTAATACCCGAATGCTTCACCCTGCTTCACCCTGCCCCCATGAATCAGTCATAATTACCAAATATTTTGCAATTTTTTATACGCGATGTCACCGAATATTTCGCTTTGATAAAAAGCTTTATTGCGATCGAACTTCTCGCGTGAGGCTGGGCGAAGCATTTGGACATGAAATTTTTAGTTTTGTGTCCGAAATAGTCGCCCAAATGCTTCTCCCCTACGAGTAATTCGATCGGGCGATTGGAAAACTGGCGATCGAATTTGAGAGAAAGTGCGATCGAACTGTACCAATTTTCAGTGCGATCGCTTTCCTTGGTAAGATAGCACTACCCAGATACAGAACGATCGCGCCTGAAACCGACGGAATCCCAATACTTAGTTATCAATGCCCTGCAAACTTTACAACTTATTGAGTACGAGTTTTATGATGGAGAGAGTGGAGATTGGTACATTGCCACTCCCAGTCAGGTATTGCCCGTTGCAGTTATCTTGCCAAACGGCGAAATAGTCCCTACAAATTGGAGATTATAACCATGAGAGAACCCACAGAATTAGAAAATAAGCACTATAAAAGACTTAGAGAAATCTTTGCCGCAGCACGACAGCGATATTTAGATGCTGGAGGCGATCCCAAATATCCAGGCGGCAATCTTTTGACCAAGCAAGATTACTTAACCGCAGAGGAAAAAATCGAAATCCTACAGTTAGGAAAACAAGTATTTCCCCTACAGCGGATGAAGGTAAAAGCTTAATTTTGGTCATTTTATTCGATCGCGCGATCGACTTTTTTGGGGAAAAGGGCGATCGAATTTGGGGAAAGGGCGATCGACCCAATCCCGATAAATCTGTAGGGGTGAAGCATTCGGGCGACAATTATTGATTCCCAACCTGCCATATAATACCCGAATGCTTCACCCAGCCCCCATGCGTCAGTCACAATTACCAAATATTTGGCAATTCTCTATGTGTGATGTCACCGAATATTTCGCTTTGATAAAAAGCTTTGTTGCGATCGAACTTCTCGCGTGAGGCTGGGCGAAGCATTTGGATATGAAATTTTTGGTTTTGTGTTCAAGATTGTCGCCCAAATGCTTCTCCCCTACGGGGAATTCGATTTGATTTTGGGGGCGATCGAATTTGGGAAAGGTCGATCGACCCAATCCCGATAAATCTGTAGGGGTGAAGCATTCGGGCGACAATTTTTGATTCCCAACCTACCATATAATACCCGAATGCTTCACCCAGCCCCCATGCGTAAGTCACAATTACCAAATATTTGGCAATTCTCTATGTGTGATGTCACCGAATATTTCGCTTTGATAAAAAGCTTTGTTGCGATCGAACTTCTCGCGTGAGGCTGGGCGAAGCATTTGGATATGAAATT
>JAAUPI010000185.1 GCA_012035135.1 Microcoleus sp. CSU_2_2 | reverse complement strand
TTCTTCTTCCTTTTTCCTTCTTCCTTCTTCCCTCTTCCTTCTTCCTTCTTCCTTTTGAAGTGCCTCTTGCCTCTTGCTAAGCCAAAGAATTTACCGACTAAAGGCAAAATTGCTAGTAGCTCGTCGCTGCGATGCCCCTGTTTTTTTGCACGAGTGATGCAATTAAGGGTTGGGAGCAACCTGTGCTGTAGAAAGTGCAAGGTACACAAAACCGGAGACTTTTACTACTTTTGCCTAGTTGCTGTGTCATTTCCTGTAGGTAGAAATGACGCCCGATACCTGTTAGCTTAAACTGCGGGATGCGAGATGGGGTTTAGTGGCGTGAAAGGTTGCGCGGATGATTCACCTTTAATTTATTGTATGTTGAATATGTGATTTCAGGAAATAGTTTTCTGGCTCGACTCGACTACACTTAAATCATAAGCTCTCTGGTTTCGGGGTCAAAACGTTACGTTATGCTTGCTCAATTTCGCGCTCGTTATCCAACTGGACAGTTAATCTCTGAGTTGCTGACTGTTCATCACGGAAAGTTTGTGGTTCGTTCTCTGATTCAGGTTGACGGCAAAACTCTCGCTACGGGTATGTCGGCTGCTGAGTCTGTTGAGGAAGCTGAAGACCGCGCCCGGTCGCGATCGCTTGCCGTTCTCGGATTGAATTCGCCTGGGCCTGTTGTCGAAAGTGTTTCTCCCCCTCTGGCTGTGGCTGCTCCTGTTGTAGCTGCTCCTGTTGTGACTGCTCCTACTGTGACTGCTCCTGCTGTGTCTGCGCCGCCTCTTCCTCTTCCTGTTTTAGAAATGCCTTTTACGAAGGACGAAATTGATACATCACATCAAAGTAGTTTTGTCAATCCTAAATCGCAATTAAGTGAAGAGCCGATCGCACCTAAACCAGATCCTTTGCCAAGTTCAGGACTACCGCCAACGGTGGATAGAACCGAGGCTGCTGGGTTTGGCTCGACAAAGCAGTTAGATTCTGATGCTTGGCTGTCTTCCAGCTACGGCGAACCGATTCAGGAACCGGACTTGCCCGCTCAAAGCCACAGCGAACTGCTACAGGATGCTGCTGAGTTCAGAGAATTGCAACCGGTGGCTGTGGGAATTCCCAGCGATTCGATCGAGGACAGTTCTGATACGATCGCTCAAATAGATGCCTACCTCAAGCGCCTGCAATGGAAGAAAAAACAGGAAAGTGACTGTTTGGAACACAATTACGGCAAGCTGTCCCAAGGAGTTTTGTCGGCGGCGGAACTGGTAGACTTTCTCGAATATCTGGAAATCTACAGCAAAACCACTGACGAAATTAAGCGATTGGGCTGGAGTCCCAGTCAAGGAAAGGATTATCTCAAACAAGGTTACGGCAAGGAAGCGCGTCACTTTTTAAACAAAGAAGAATTGTTGGATTTCCTGCAATATCTTGAATCGCTTCCCTAAACCTTTGTTGTAGGTGAGTATTCCAACTAGATTTATTGAATTGGTGAATTTGATTTCTCGATTTAATAAATGGTTAACTGTTTCGATTGTCGCTCGATAAAAAATACCAGAAAATGCCGCTAGAAATAACAGGCATCTTGCCTGTTCATAAAAATCGTGCAACATTTGAGAATCGACCCAAAAATAGATTTCGCGCTTGACAGGATTTTTTGTTTGGTGGGGGAGAGACATAGGGATGAAGCATTTGGGCGACAATTCATCTGGAAAACCCGATGTTTGATGTCCAAATGCTTCATCCTCCCCGGCGGAGGCGATCGACAATTGTAACGAAGTATTCTGACAAAAACCCGGTTTCTGGGCTACGCATTAAAACTAAAGAAACCGGTTTTTGGGGTTTCTACGACTGTAACGAAGTATTCTGGCAAAAACCCGGTTTCTGCCCACCCGTGTGCTAGCTATTTTTAACCTCCCGGTAATTGCGGATTCTCAGCAGCAATTGGATTCACCAAACCTTGGGCTGTAGTAAACAGATTGATCGGATTTTTCCCATCAGTAATTAACACGCTTTGAAGCCCCAGCGATTGCAAAAGTTTAGCCTGCATTTCCGGCCCAGCTTGTGCCATTGCCTTCAAAGTTTCCGGGCCAATCGCCTCCACCTTTTCCCGGAATTCAACACTGGTAATTTCCGCCATCCGCTGCGCTTTCTCAATTTCTAGATTGCTCAAAGCTTGCGTGTGCGCGAACTCAGCCTCCTGTCTAGCCGTCATTTGAGCCAATTCCCCTTCAGCGCGAATTCTGGTTGCCTCCGCTTCTTGCTGCGCCAAATTCACTGCCAACTCACCTTGAATTCGAGCAGATTCTGCTTTCGCCCTGGCTTCCGCCGTAGCGTGTCCCGTAGATTCGATCGCCATATTTTCTGCCTGCAATTCTAACAGATTTTTGCGTTCTGATTCCGCTGCACTGCGATCGACAATTGCCTGTCTTTCCAATCTTGCCTTTGCCTCTTGTTCAATTCGGGCTGCATCGTGCCGCGCCGCAGCTTCTTGAGCATCGGTAGTAATTTGAATGGCAATTTGCACCGACTTTTGCAAACTTTTCAGCGTCGCTTCATCGATTGGTTCCACCGACTGAATATCAATATTCGTGATGACCAAACTATTAGTTTTAAACCTAAATTCATCGCCGATCCGACCTTCTTCGCTGATGCCAAATACAGCTTGGCGGATAATTCGCGCCGAATTGCGGTGAAATTCATCAAACTTTTCCCCTGCAACTACACCGCGCACCCTAGAGGCAATTGCCTTGCAAGCATCTCCAACAAAATCAGGCACTTGAAACAGTTTTGCGGCCGCTTGTTCGTCGTGACGGACAATATCAAAATACCAGTTATAAGATAGCTGAATTTGCAGGCGAGCGTGATCCGATGTTTCCACCGTAAACACATCAGTCATAAAATCTGGGCCCAGTAACAATGCCAAAGATTTAATCGAATTCGGTTTTTTCGGTTTGCCACCAGATAAACGGAGAACTGTAAATGCTTCATCGGGACCAAGCATCACTAAATCCGGCCCAAATACAGTACGGGCAGTGCGATTTTTGTAGTCATGAATTTGCACTGCTGAATTTTGGGGGACGTGAAACACAACTGCCTTAGTGCGATCGCGAATTGGCTCCATTTCTTCCGCTTTAGCAGCCCGCATTGCAGCCGATCTTAACATTCCGCGATCGAAAGTCGGATCGGTATTTTGGGCAACCAACTCTTCAACAATCGGCGATAATTCTTTTTCCCAAAGTTCCTCGTAGGGACTCAACATATAGGCTTGTGGTCCGCCCACTAACTTAAGTTCTCCTGTTTGGATATCCCGCACATAAATGCCCTCATTCTTATCCAAAGGAATCGCTTTTCGCTTCTCCACGACTTCTACTTCGATGCGAGGAATGTAATCTCGCGGCCCCGAAATCATCCACAAATCTCCCGGTTGATGCAAGACTAGATGATCGCTTTCACCTTCATTAAAAGCTTCCTTAGCTCTCAATAACAGCGCTTCTTGTTCGCTGAGAACATACACTTTTTGAATCCCACCTTCCAAAGATTCCCCCGGATGTAAGAAAAAAGAAGCTCTACCCTGACGGACTTCCTTCATCCCCAACTGAGGTTTGCCGTCAACATCGATCGGATCGAGGACAATGCACCATTCGCGATCGCCCAAAGTAGCAATTTCCACTTCTCCTACCACTTCTTCGTACACATCTGGAATATGAATTTCCGCATCTTCAAACGTCACTAACCATTCATCTCCCGCCTTTCTCTGTCTTCCAAAAACATCAGCAAAAGTGCGTTTCGCTTTCAAGTGCAAAGCTTTTCTTTCTGTCAAAACGCAAGCATGAATAATGCTGACAACTTGTTCGTCAACTCCCGGCAAATAAGCACCTTCATCCCTCACCAACCATTCTTCACCAGCCCGACGGCGATTTCCTTGTCTATCAGTACAAGATTGCCGAGTGATCAACCGCAAAGCTTGATTCGGTTTAATCACTACAGCTTTCACTGTTTCTACAACTTCCACCTCCACCCGCGGCAGATAAGTTCCCGGCCCTTCAAACAGCCATTCATCCCCAGCCAAACGATTAGTTCTTTGACCCTCAGATTCACTTTCTCCCCCTCTTAATAATGGGGTGTTGGGGTGGATATCTACAAAATCTCGAAGTGCTTTGAGACGCAATGCTTGATTAGTTTCCACAACTTGCAAGCGCGTCACATCCTGCGCCAATTCTTCCCCCGGATGCAGCGGAAAAGGTTCTTGAGCAAAGCGAATTTCTGCATCGCCGTAGCGCAATTTAATTTGTCCGTGAGGGTCAGCAATCGGTTGATTTTCTTCATCTCGAAGGACAGGATTAGCAACAATACAATAGTGGCGTGGCGGCACAATTAACATCGGTTCCGGTCTTAAAATCAGCCGTTCGTGGTCGCGCAAAGTAATTGTTTGCGGGCCAACTTCCAGCCTGGTAATCCCAGTATTGTTATCGATGACGTGAATGTATTGTTGTGGTTTCAGGCGAATGATGCCGCTAGAGATTCCCAAGGTTTCACCTTTGTTATCGCGTTTAATTTCGCTTGTATTCATGATTTTAATTAATAGTTAGTTATCGAGCTGAGACTGCGGAGATTTGTAGTATGTAAGTCGATCGTAACCGCGCTTTCTGTAAACCTAAAAAATTGTAATAAATCTACACAATTCGATTGTTTCTGAAAATTCATGCAACAGATATCCCATCTGCGTGCATCCCGTTAATCCGCCTTAATCTGCGGTAAAAAAAGATTTTTCATTGTGGCAAAACTTCTCTAACATAGTTGTTACCATCTCAATTGCGATTAATTAAACTTTCACTAATTTTAACACACGATCGCCTTTTCCCATCCGCGTCCATCCCCGTTAATCTGCCTTCATCTGCGGTCAAAAACAAGAACGATCGCCCTTTATCAAAAAAGAACGATCGCCCCTATTAGTTACTAATTAGGAATCACCTTACTCAACAAGTGAGCCTGAGAACCCTCAAGACGAGGCCCGTGAATTTGCACCACCATAGAAGCCAAATAATTACCCCAGCGCGCCGCTTGTGCCGCACTCAAACCATTAGTAATCCCAAACAAAACACCGCCAGCAAAAGCATCCCCAGCACCAACAGTATCAATTGCCTTTACCGGAAATCCAGCCACATCAACAATCTGTTTATTTTCCACCACCATGCAGCCTTTCTCGCCATTAGTGATAAAAGCTAAATCCGAAATCTCGCTCATTTTCCGAGCACACTCTTCCAAAGATTCCTCCTTAAAAAAGCTCCGCACTTCATCAGCATTACAAAAGATCACATCGCAATATTCCGAAACCACATTGTGAAAATCATCAGCAAATCGATCGACCAAAAAGCCATCGGAAAAAGTAAAAGCAACCTTCACTCCCAAACGCTTAGATTGTTCCATCGTCTCAATGCTAGCTTTTCTAGGAGCGGGAGCATCCCAAAGATAGCCCTCAACATAACTATACTTGCAATGACTCAGGCGATCGACATCAATATCAGTTGCAGCCAGAGTAGTAGAAACTCCCAAATTAGTACACATCGTGCGTTCCGCATCTGGAGTAGTCAGCACCACACAAGTACCCGTTGGCCCGTGAGACTCAGTGGCAGGATGTACATTAAAATCAATCCCCGCTGCCAGCAAGTCTTGCCGATAGAATTCGCCGTTAGTATCCTTAGCAACCTTGCCAGAATAATAAGCTTTACCGCCACTTTGGGCTATAGCAATCATCGTATTAGCAGCCGAACCACCCGATCGCATTTGCAAAGAATTATGCTCCAAATCGTGCAAAATTCCCCCCTGAGTTTCTGCATCCATCAGCGTCATCCCGCCACGATGCAGGCTATGATTCAGTACAAAATCATCTTCGACTAATGCTAGAATGTCTACTAGGGCATTGCCCACACCAAACACATCCACCGAACCCGAATTTTGATTGTTTTGCGTCATAACTGATTTTGCTTTACACTAATTATCAAGTGTATAGTATATCGGCTTCAAGCCGTAAGGTGCGCAATGCAGACCCTACAAAATTAGTTTCTGCTTTATTTGAGAATCTAAAATCCCAAATCTAAAATCTAAAATCGATCGATGGATGTTTCACTACCTGATATTATCCCACAAATGTTGCAGCCTGAGTTCTATCCCCACAGGGTGACAGAACCCGTGCGACTAATTCAGACTCATGCTTCTTTTGTCCTGCTGACAGGAGATTATACTTACAAAATCAAGAAACCAGTCAATTTTGGATTTTTGGATTACTCAACTTTGGAGAAGCGACTGCATTTTTGTAACCAAGAATTGCTGATGAACCGACGCACTGCACCGGAAATCTATCTCGAAGTTTTGCCAATTATTCAAAAGGGCGATCGGTTTCAATTAGGCAGCAATTTACAATCTATTAGTCCTGGGGAAATTGTTGTAGAATACACGCTAAAAATGCGGGAGTTTCCTCAAGAATCGCTATTTCTCAGTTTGTTGGAACGCGGACAACTTACCGAGGAACTTATGCAAAACTTAGGGCTAGAAGTAGCAAAATTCCACAGCACTACAATTAGTGACGACTACATTCGCAAATTTGGCGAAGTCAGCCAGATACGTACAGCAATAGATAATAATTATCTGATTTCACAAAAATATATTGGCGGGCCGCAGACTCAGACACAATATCAGGAGACTAAAAATTATACAGACTTGTTTTTTGAGCAAAATCAAGAGTTATTTGACCGTCGAATCGCTAACAATAAAATCCGCGAGTGCCACGGAGACTTACACTTGCGAAATATCGCATTATGGCAAAATCAAATATTGCTATTTGACTGCATTGAATTTAATGAGCCTTTCCGCTTCGTTGATGTGATGTACGATATTGCTTTTACAGTAATGGATTTGGAATCGCGAGGACGAAGAGAATTAGGCAATGCTTTTCTGAATACTTATATCGAACAAACAGGCGACTGGGAAGGATTGCAACTACTGCCACTATACTTAAGTCGCCAAGCTTATGTTAGAGCCAAAGTAACTTCGTTGATGTTAGATGATGCTGCTGTTGCAACTGCTGAAAAATCAGAGATTTCAGAGACAGCAGCTCATTATTATCAACTGGCTTGGGAATACACAAAACCGCGTCGAGGAAAGTTAACTTTAATGTCAGGTTTGTCAGGTTCTGGCAAGAGTACAGTAGCTCGATATGTGGCTCGTCGCACTGGTGCAATTCACATTCGATCGGATGCTGTGCGGAAACATTTAGGCGGAATTTCTTTAAACGAACGCGGCGGTCAAGATTTGTACTCGGACGAAATGACAGTAAAGACTTATACTAGATTACTAGAATTGGGGATAATTTTAGCTGACAGAGGCTGGAATGTAATTTTAGATGCAAAGTTCGATCGGCAAAACTTGAGAACAAATGCTATTAATCTTGCTCGATCGCACAAATTGCCCTTGCAAATAATTTACTGCACTGCACCAATAGAAGTATTGCGAGAACGCCTACAACAGCGTAGGGGTGATATAGCCGACGCAACAGCAGAACTATTGAACTCGCAACAAATAGCATCTGAACCTTTTACAGAATCCGAACAAATTTATGTAAAAATTGTAGATACAACCCAAGACTTAGAGGTACAATTAAACAGTTGACAATTGACAGTTGACCCTTCGACTACGCGAGCGGGTAGGGGCGGTGCCTGTGAGTGCGGGTCTTCTTAGTTGACAGTTGATAGTTGATAGTTGATAGTTAATAGCTAAAATTCGATTGTTAAAGTTAATTTGTGGGGAGTAGTTGCAGAGCGATCGCCCCGCCCAATATAATTTTATGCTAACCTCGTCAATATCTTTCCGTTATATTAGAAAAAGGACTTGTAAGCCGTGGCAAAATTTACCGGAGACTCCAAGGGGTTTAACCCCGCACTAATAGGATTTGTGTTCTTTACAGTTGGCTATCGCTTAATAGGATGTACGCTGCCTGTAAGCCTTGCCTTTGGCGTCATCGGAGGCGTGGCGCTGGGTTTAATAGTAGCTTGGTGGCACAACGAACTGATACTTAACCCTAATATGGGTTCTAAGGATAAAACCTCAGACGCTATCCTCAATAAAGAAGTAGTGCAAACGGATGGCAAATATAGCAGTTCAGGCCGTCAAGTTACTACACTGTTGGACTGGCTGTCGGGCCCTGAAGATCGGCGCTAGAATTAGTCATTGGTCATTAGCTATTAGTCATTAGTTATTAGTTAACAATGCCCAATGCCCAATGCCCAATGCCCATGCCCAATGCCAATTCCCAATTCCCTACTGAATGTTTTTATTTCTGTCAAAACTGCTGCCGCTGTTTATTTATCCTTTAGGCTTAAGTTGCCTATTAATGATTGCGGCTTTAATCACTTTGTGGAAGCGTCCTCAATGGGTGGCGCTGCCAATTGCTACTGCCCTAATTATTTTACTACTTGGCAGTAGCGGTTGGGTGTCAAAATCCTTAGTTCGATCGCTCGAATGGCAAAATCTACCACCCGCTCAATTCCCCCAAGCTGAAGCTATTATTGTCTTGGGCGGTGGAGTCAAATCAGCCTCGCCACCCCGAAGTTGGGTAGAATTGAATGAAGCGGGCGATCGTATTATCTACGCTTCCCGACTGTATCGTCAAGGTAAAGCACCCGTGTTAATTCTCAGTGGCGGTAGAGTAGATTGGAAAGGTGGAGGCACTCCCGAATCAGCAGACATGGCAGAAATTGCCCAAACTCTTGGCGTACCAGCATCCGCAATTCTCGAAGATCCCGATTCACACAACACTCATCAAAATGCCGTTAATGTTGGTAAAATCTTAGATGCCAAAGGTATCAAAGGATCGGTATTGCTAGTAACATCTGCGATGCACATGACGCGATCGCTCTTAATCTTCCAACGTCAGGGAATCAAAGTAATTGCTGCACCCACAGACTTTCAGATAACCCAACAGGAGATTGAAGCATCCCAAAGAAATTGGCAAGCAGCAGCACTAGATTTTTTGCCAGATACTTATTATTTACACCAATCAACTAAAGCCTTAAAAGAATACATTGGTTTAATTGTATATCGCCTGCGGGGATGGCTTTGAACAATTTTAGATTTTGGATTGAATCCAAGATTTAGGCACGGGGATTAAAAAATTCTAGACTAAATTTGGTAAGACGTAGGGTGCGTCAGTTGAGAAACCTGAACTTGTCGTACTAAACTCTAGACTGACGCACCTTACAAGCTACACGATCGCCATTAATGTAATACAATATAGTTATTAAAGTAATTACAGCAAATATTTGCTACATTCGCCCCAAACAATCATGTTGCCCCACGAGTTGCAAAACATTGTCCCCGAACCGACGCCAACGGCCGAAATTTTTCAGAGACACCAAATTGTCCGCGAGTTTTACGACGAAGTTAAGTATCGTCAAGAATTTGAACTTTATTGTCAATGGTATTATGCTACAGCCAAGCAACATCAACAGGAATTGCAGAAAATGCAAGGAGATTTAAACATCTTCGCTTGGTTCCGTCGCGGACATAAAAATTAAACAATTGACAGTTAAATTAAATCGAAATCCTCAGACAGTCCTTCAATCTGTTGAAACAATCAGAAATCGTCTTAAAAATCCCCCTCAAACCTTCAACAGTTATAGAACCGATTTGACATCTTTTCTTGAACAAGAAAGGCAGATCGATCGGCCGTCTGGCATAAGTCAATGGTAAAATTTTTCAAGAAATGGATTTACCGAAATTTTTATGAATAGAAAATGGTCGAGGAAAAACTTATTTCGATCGCACAACTTCTGGATAATTGTGCTAGTTGTGGTCATCTCTAGGATTGCCTTACATTCGCAGCTTGACGAGTGGATTGGCGTAGCGCCACCTTCAGCACCAATCGAACGTCTCGCAATCGTCACCACCATGACGCGGGAAGCGCAACAAATTTTCTACCGGCAAACTCCAACGATCGAACCCAAGCAAACCTTCTTTAAAGTCTGTCAAACAAAGGAAAAGCTGAACGATACCTTAATTATGTTTGGATGCTATATGACCAACGGTAAATCCGGCAAAATTGCGATTCAGTCGATTACAGACGATCGATTTCAAGGCGTGATGGAAGTGACAGCAGCCCATGAAATGCTCCATGCCGCTTACAATCGCCTCAGTCCATCGGATCGCGACAAGCTAACACCCCAACTCAAACAAGCTGCTTTGCAAATCAAAAACGATCGCTTGTCTAGAATATTGAAGGAATACAAGCAAAAGGATATTGCTTTGTATGTTAACGAATTGCACTCGTATCTGGGGACAGAACTTGGCTATCTCGGCGATGTCGAACTCGAAAAATACTATCAGCGTTACTTTCGCGATCGCCAACAAGTGGTAAAGCTAGCCGATCGATCTCAAGAGAGCGTGCGAAAATTAGATGAGAAATCCCAGCAACTCAAACCTGAAATTGAGACATTAGAAGCAAGTCTCGCACAAACCAAGCAAACAATCAAGGAGCACGATCTCGAACTCGGATCGAAGCAACGCAATCTAGATGCACTGCAATTGGATTTAATCCGTTTTAAGGAACAAGCTGAAGAATCTTACCGACAGGGTAACGGCTCTCCAGAAAAGGTGTTTCAGTTTGAACAAAAGAAATCTGATTACAATCAAAAAGTGCAAGAATTTAACGATCTAGTGCGCCAAAAGAAGGAGCGTGTTGCTGGTTTTCAACAGCAATTCGATATTTACAAGCAGAAAGTGAACGATTACAATGCAATTGCTCGTGAAGAAAAAGCCCTCTTCACCAATCTCAAAGCTACCCCACCAGCCAAGCCCGAAGCCCCAGCCGGCGATGATTCCCATCTTGCCAACTGATATCATGTCGGGTAGATTACCCTTTTATAATCTCGTAAATGTAGTAAATGTAGGGTGCGTCGCCACGAACAACTTTCGTTACTATTGGGAAATATCCTAGCGACGCACCATACCAATTATCATGTAGGGTGCGTCGCGACAAACAACTTTCGTTACTATTAGACATCTCCTAAAAAGAAATTAGGCGATCGCGATCGAGATCGATCTGCGGGGGAGGGTGAAGCATTTGGACACAAACTAAGAGGGTTGGGGACACAGACTATCGCCCAATAAGAAGGGCGGG
>JAAUPI010000184.1 GCA_012035135.1 Microcoleus sp. CSU_2_2 | reverse complement strand
TTATAATCTCGTAACTGTAGTAAATGTAGGGTGCGTCGCTACGAACAACTCTCGTTGCTATTGGGAGATCTCATAGCGACGCACCATACCAATTATAACGGGGATGGGAAACCCGGATTTGGTATTAATCGGGTTGTGAAACACCGTTGTTCGATCGAGACTTAGGATTTCCAGGCGTCGCCCTGCGCCCATCCAAAGAAACCACCTCAGCCTCAGCACTCTCCCTAGCCACCCGAATCAGCAGCCCCGACAACAAAAAACTCGCCACCATCGAAGAACCCCCGTAACTAAAAAACGGCAGCGGCAAACCCGTAGTCGGCAAAACCCCCGTCGCCACCCCAATATTCAACAGCGACTGTCCCACCATCACCACCGTCGCCCCAATTGCCACCAACTGACTCTCAAGATTCCGGGCCTTCATCGCCACCCTCAAAGCCACAGTAGAATAAGCCGCCAACATCAGCAGCAGCGAGAAACCTCCCACCAAACCAAACTCCTCAGCAAACACAGCAAAAATAAAATCGCTGTACTGAATCGGTAAATAAAATAACTTTTGCTGCGACATCCCCAAACCAACACCCCAGATGCCGCCTGAACCCACAGCCAGCAGACTTTGAATCAACTGATAGCCATCCTGCATCGGATCAGCCCAAGGATTCAGAAAAGACATAATCCGGCGGCGCTGATATTCCCGAAAACTAATACTTAAAACCGCCAACAGCATTCCCCCTAAAGCCGTTACTGCCAAATGCAAGTAAGGCAAGTTAGCCGCCAAAGCCACCAACCACAAAGTCATCCCGCACAAAGCCGTGGTACTCAAATTCGGCTGCAACAAAATTCCCAACAGCATCGCACCAAAAATTCCCAACCAAGTCAGCCGAACTTTATTCGTCAACCGAGGCCAGTTGCCGAATATGCGGGCACTTTGGAGAACCAAAAACGGCTTAATCAACTCCGAAGGTTGAATAATCGGAACAGGGCCCAGAGATATCCAGCGAGTCGCCCCGTTGATGGTAGTTCCCACTCCGGGAACTAAAGTCAGCCACAACACTCCCAGCAGCAACAAAACGCCCAACTGAGCGCTTTTGAGCAGGTAGCGCAGGGGGGAGTATACCATCAAGTTAAAGCCGGCCAGTCCGATCGCTACTGCGATTAGCTGTCGTTTAAAATAATAAAGCCCGTCTCCTAATTCTGAATTGGCAATCGGATAGGAAGCCGAAAACAACGCAGTCAGCCCGACAAACAACCACAAAAAAGTCAGCCAGCGCAGCCAGCGTGCCTCTGGAGCCCATTCAGATACACTGGGGTCAAAAAAAGGAATTAAGCGACGAATGTCAACAGCCATAGGGTTTTGAAGAAGGAAGGCGCTACACGGATTTTGACACGGATACGCGGATGATATCGTGTCCGGTCGATCGACCAAAATTTGCGATTGAGGGGGGGGAGGGGGAGAAATTTAATGATGAGTAATCGAGCCGACATAATATGAATTATTATCTATAGTTTGATTCCCGTACTGTGAAAAATCATACCAACAAAAAAGAGGTCGCGATCGACCTCTTGCCCCTATACCAATCCATCCTCGGATCTTAAAGTAGACCAGTATTAGCTCCGACTTTCCCAGTAGCCAATTGCACTTTAATAATTTTGCCGCCCATTTTCATAATTCTTTGTTGTTCCCGGAACCAGTTATCGTAGGGAACTAGCTTCGTAAAATAGGTATTTTGCAATTCGCGCTGAGTACGGATGCGTGTTTGGCTGGGGACGCAAGCAGTCACTTTAAACATTCTCATGAGAACTACCTCCTGAAGTAGGTTTACAGATTTTTAGATGGATTTTTAAAAGATTGAAGGCAGGGAGTTAGGAGTCAAAACTAGCTCATTAAAACTCGTCCAGCGTTCTCGACAAGCCTTTGACGGTCTAGCATTCACTTGTAACTTCCCTGACCTCTTTCAAAGGCAAAGGCTAAAAGTCTAAAGTTCAAAGAGGTAGGAAATAAATATTTTCCTTCCTTATTGCTTCTTCCTTCTTCCTTATTCCTTCGGTTTAGCTCAAGCCAGAGCAGATGTAGTCGAAATAGACGCCCATTTCTTTACCAGCGTCAGAACCGACTAAACCGGCGGTGACTTCTTTCATGGATTGGATGGCTTGCACGGTGGAACCGATGGGCACGCCCAAGGAGTTGTAGGTTTCTTTCAAACCGTTGAGCACGCGCTCATCGAGGATGGAAGGGTCCCCAGCTAGCATGGCGTAGGTGGCGTAGCGGAGGTAGTAGTCCAAGTCGCGGATGCAAGCTGCATAACGACGAGTGGTGTACATATTGCCACCGGGACGAGTTACGTCAGAGTACAACAGAGACTTAGCAACTGCTTCTTTGACGATTGTAGCTGCATTGGCGCTGATGGAGGTAGCGGCGCGGACGCGCAACTCACCAGAAGCGAAGTAGTTCTTGAGCTTGTCTAAAGCGCTGATGTCCAGGTACTTACCTTGAACGTCAGAGGAATTGATAACGGCGGTAATTGCGTCTTGCATGATAGTCTTGTTTCCTTGAAAGTGGCTGAGTCAGTCCATTTTTGGAGCTGGGATTTGGGATTTGGGATTTGAGATTTATCAGTCGGTTGTTATTTGCAAAAGCTTTGGGCTTAGTGCCGGCAACTTCCTATCTAAAATCTAAAATCTAAAATCTAAAATCTTTACTGCATCGCACCGATAACGTAGTCGAAGTAAGCAGAAGCTTCGGAAGCATCTTCTCCAGACAGCAATGCGCTTGCAGCGCTCTTCATAGCGCGAACGCCTTCGGCTACAGCTTCAATCGGGGTGCCGAGAGATTTGTACATTTCGCGGACGCCAACAATACCGATTTCTTCGATCGGAGTAATGTCGCCAGCTACGATTCCGTAGGTGATCAAGCGCAGGTAGTAGTCCAAGTCGCGCAAGCAAGTTGCGGTCATTTCTTCGCCGTAAGCGTTGCCACCGGGGGAAACGACATCAGGGCGTTTTTGGAAAAGTTGGTCGCCTGCTTGCTTGACGATACGTTCGCGGGATTCGCTCAAAATTTGGGCGATGCGGACGCGACGTTCACCAGAGGTGACGAAGCTTTTGATCCGATCTAATTCGCCTGGGCTCAGGTAACGAGCTTCAGCGTCTGCGTTGACGATTGATTTGGTGACGATACTCATCTTGTGTGTACCCGCTGGATATTTTGCTATACGAACTGCTCTGCGCTCAGCCGAGCGGTGGTGGGCGCTTGCATCCCGTACCTCTCGCTTGCGGCAGGAGCTTTGACGCTTTGGGTAATTTGACTCAGCAACTATTGAAGTTGTTGTATGCGTTACCTTGGGCGTTTGACGGCGTTTGTTCTGACGCCGGTGCGCTGTTGTTGGCCGCACTTTGCCTGTCGCTTACAATACCACACATGACTGGCGCTGTCTCTAATCTACGATCGAGATTTGGGCAGACCAGTTTTTAGGTGGCGATCGAGAGACTGTCCGGCAGTTGGGTTGGAGATTACTCCTTGGACGCAACTACCTCTCGCAAGTATTTTGAGGCATTATGTTCACATTCTTAGTAATCCTGTAACAGTTTGTAATATTCCTTTTCATTTTTGGGCTTTTGGCTGAGGATTGACGATCGCAAAATTTCATTTATAAAAACGCTATAATCATTTTCTAGCAAGGGTTGTAGTGGCCAAGCCCTGTGTTTTTTTGTGGTGGAGGACGGTTCTGCGCTCTTCGGAGGGTTTCACGGAGGCCCAGCACCCGCTATGGATCAAAGAAACTCTTTCTCTTCTCCCCATCTCCCTTTCTCCCCTGCGAGTTTCTGAGGAGGGAGGGAAGTCGCCAGAGTTGGGGGAAGATGCGATCGGAAATGGTGGTGTTTGAGCTTGTAGTCAAATTTAAAGGTGCGTCAGATCTCGAAATCTTCGATCATCTTTATAGAAATTCGCCTGACGCACCCTACAAGTCGATCGTCGTATGACAGTTGCGTCCAGGACGATCGAACTAAATCCCGTAATAAATAAAAGGTTTAGGACAATTGGCAAAATACGTAGCAGCCATCGACCAAGGAACAACTAGCACCCGATTTATCATATTCGATCGCGCGGGAAAGATAGTTGCCAGCAACCAACAAGAACACCAACAAATTTATCCGCAGCCCGGATGGGTTGAACACAATCCCGACGAAATTTGGCAACGCACCCAAAGCGCGATCGAAACTACGCTGCAAAACAGCAATATCGAGGCCAAAGACATTGCTGCGATCGGCATTGCCAACCAGCGAGAAACTACGATTGTTTGGAATAAACAGACGGGAAAACCTTACGGCAATGCGATTGTTTGGCAAGATACCCGCACTCGAGAAATGTGCGATCGACTGTCAGAAATTGGTGGCAAAGATCGGTTTAGAGAAAAGTGCGGTTTGCCACTAGCCACTTATTTTAGCGGGCCAAAAATCAAGTGGATGCTCGATAATATTCCAGGATTGAGAGAAGCCGCAATCCGAGGCGATGCAATTTTTGGCAATGTCGATACATTTTTAATTTGGAACTTAACAGGCGGTCTACACATCACCGATGTCACCAACGCCAGCCGCACAATGTTGATGAATTTGCAAACCCTTAATTGGGATGCGGAAACTTTGGAAATAATGGAAATTCCCCGGCAAATGCTGCCAGACATTCGCCCTTCCAGTCAAGTTTTTGGTATGGCAAAAGGAGTATTAGAAGGTGTTCCGATCGCCGCTGCTTTAGGCGACCAACAAGCGGCGTTAGTCGGGCAAACTTGTTTCAGTTGCGGGGAGGCGAAAAATACTTACGGTACGGGCTGTTTTATGCTGCTGAATACGGGTCGGGCGATCGTCCCTTCAAACAACGGATTGTTGACAACAGTCGCCTACAAGCTCGGAGAATCGCCCGCTGTATATGCTTTGGAAGGCAGTATTGCGATCGCCGGTGCGTTAGTGCAATGGTTGCGGGACAATTTAGGCATAATTAGTACATCTGCGGAAGTAGAAACATTAGCAAAAACAGTTGAAGATAGCGCTGGAGTTTATGTTGTCCCTGCCTTTTCTGGACTTTATGCACCTTATTGGAAAGACAACGCACGGGGAGTAATTGCAGGTTTAACTCGCTACGTGACTAAGGCACACATTGCCCGCGCTGTATTGGAAGCCATCGCATGGCAAACGCGAGAAGTATTGGATGCGATGAATCAAGATTCCGGCGTCGAACTTTTGTCTTTAAAAGTAGATGGTGGAATGGTGGTAAATCACACTTTGATGCAGTTTCAAAGCGATGTTTTGGGAGTGCCTGTGGTGCGGCCTGTGGTAGCAGAAACTACTGCGCTAGGTGCGGCTTATGCGGCTGGTTTAGCAGTGGGTTTTTGGAGTCGGCTGGAAGAATTGCGGAGTAATTGGGCTGTCGATTTTACTTGGGAACCGCAAATGTCGATCGACCTTCGGGAACAAAAATATCATTTTTGGAAAAAAGCTGTCACCCGTACATTTGACTGGGAAGAATGAGCGCGGATACTGTTGGTTAAAAATTTAGCTTAACGCACTTTCTAGAGAGTTATGTCGGAATTATTGCTCTCTCTCATCTCCCTCTGTGTTCTCTGCGTCCTCTGTGGTTAAATAATTCTCTTTCTACCGGAAACGATATTAATCCCAAATATGTATTTAGTGATATCATCAAGTCAAACACGATTGCTTGACCTGTAAATCAATGATTTTGCTAACTCAATTCAAAAAAATTATCAGCGTCGCCCTATTAATACTGACACTGGCATTTGTAGAAATCAGCTCAAATCCGCAAACAGCACTAGCGGATACAACTACAAATCCTGCAACTGCGGCTGAAGTATTCAGCGTCAACTGTGCGGGTTGTCACATCAACGGGGGGAACATTATTAGACGCGGTAAAAATTTGAAACAAAAAGCACTAAAACGATACGGTATGGATTCGATCGCCAATATTGCTAACTTAGTGTCCAACGGTAAAAATATCATGCCCGCTTACAAAGATCGTTTGTCGGAACAACAAATCCTCGATGTTTCAGCCTACGTGTTATCCCAAGCTGAAAACGATTGGAAATAAGGACTAATCGAAGTAACAATTTAAAATTATCGGAAGTATTGCCAGATGAAAAAAACTTACTTTTGGCGCAAAATTGTAATTATTATTACTTTTTGTCTCTATCTCATCATCGCAAACAGCCCGCCCGCTTTGGCTTCGATTCACAAATATCTAGAAACGGCCGATCGAGTAATGTATCGATCGGTACAAAGCCTGCGAGATAATGACGATCGAGCATGGCAAGTAGTCTTATACAAACGAGTCCAGTCGGGAATAGTCAACTCCTTAAACCTAAGATTAGTAGGATTTCCCGGCACAGAATTGCTGCACCCATTTCCGCTGAAAATTGCTGCGGGTAAGATTGAGATTGGTCAGGCAAATGATATTTGGTCTGAGTCGGATTTGCCAATCAATGTCGGAGAGTATGATTTTAAACCAATAGTCAAGCAACTGCAAACCGATCGACCTTTGCGCTTAAGTCTGTCCGTGCAAGGTGATAGGGGTACAGAATTGCTGGTTCCTCCGTTTGCTGTGAAAGAATGGAGGTCATTATTAGACAAAAGCTAAAAAATAATCTGGCAAATGTTTTATCTCTATAGTTACGATCACTACAGTTGGCAGAATTATCATTTGCTCTATAATATGTCTTAAGTTAGATACTGGCTAGGACGAGAAAAATTGTGAAACTAATTAACAGCCCAACGAGTCTAGCCATTAAAGTCCGCTATTAAAAAGTGCGCGTATTCAGGGTGAATCATCATGAGTTTAATCAGCAAAATAGTCCAAACAGCTTTGGCTACAGGTTATTTGACGGTTGACGCAGAAGAACAGTTGCGACACCAGTTGCAGATGACCAAGTACGGTTTAGAAGATTTTGAGGC
Source organism: Microcoleus sp. CSU_2_2 (assembly GCA_012035135.1). GTDB lineage: Bacteria > Cyanobacteriota > Cyanobacteriia > Cyanobacteriales > Microcoleaceae > Microcoleus. The sequence goes on along the minus strand of JAAUPI010000184.1, from coordinate 4,225 downwards.
TTTTATTACTTTGCAAACAGAGGTGATGGAAGGTAGGGTGAAACAGCAAGCTTGTGAATTGTTACGATCGAATAACTGTTCTGCTGCTGTTGCTTGAGTTAAGGGCGATTCCCTTCGGGATAGCTCCGCTTCACGCACTTTGACCCCATGCCTATGCCCGATGCCCTGTTTGGCCAATTAATCTGGATCGCGTTTACCTTGGCGGGGATTTCCCAGTCCCTCCGGTACTCCCTGACTCCTGTACCAGCGATACCATTCTTTAGAACAGCGAATAGCCAGCCACAACAGCAGCATCGCAATTAACCCTCCCTGTCGTGGGGCATCCAAGGCAAATAAAACTAGAGCAACGCACAAACCATCTTGCAGAAAAATCATCCAAATCGGCAAGCCCCGCAGCCGATAAAGCCATCCTGCTTGCACCAGTTGCAGCACTAAGGCTAACAAGCCTCCAACCACAGCAATAATCCAAAGCATCCAGGGGTGAGCAAGAGTTTCTTCGATCGAACTTACCTGAGCGATCGCAACTCCCATAATTGCTCCTACAATTGGACTGAAAATAATTTGCACAATTTGCAGCACCCGCTGTCCCGCAAAAGTTTTAGAAGCGAACAGCTCAAATAGCGACCAACTCACCAAGATGCACAAAATTACTTGGGGGTGGATTTTTGACAATAAAGGTATTTCCGACCAAAGTTTATCAAATCGCAATAGGCCGATTAACAGCAGGGGCAGCGCAATTCTCATACCCCCCGCCGCTGATGCAGAGAGCGCGGCTAGGAGTCCAACCATAAGAATAATTCAGTTTATAAGGTGAGCTAAATCTTCGATCTATTTCAGAATTTAATTCCCCTGGTGGCTGGTTGAAGTTTGAGCGATCGAACTCAAATTGCTACTTGAGCTGAAATATCACCCTCTACTTTCAGTGTATCTGGTGAATTGCTATTTGGGAATATGAGACAGTTGACAGTTGACCGTTGTCAGTCAAGCAGGGGTCACTGAGCTTGTCGAAGTGTTGGCAGTTGTCAGCGGACTGTTGACAGAATTCAACCGAGATTATGATTAAATTAGCTTAAGCAGCAGCAGTCTTCTTCCCTCTTCCTTCTTCCCTCTTCCCTCTTCCTTCTTCCTTCTTATTATGTCTGACTCATTATTTGCCGATGCCAGCCTCCGATTAGAACGAGCCTTAAAATACGTTTCCCTTTCCGAGGATACGATCGAACGGCTAAAATATCCCAAATCCAGTTTAATTGTATCAATTCCGGTGCGGATGGACAACGGTTCGCTGCGCATTTTTCAAGGCTATCGAGTCCGCTACGACGATACCAGAGGCCCGACCAAAGGGGGCGTGCGCTACCATCCCAAAGTATCCCTCGATGAAGTACAATCCCTCGCATTTTGGATGACTTTTAAATGTGCAGTTTTGAACTTGCCTTTTGGAGGAGCGAAGGGTGGAATTACTTTAAATCCCAAGGAACTGTCCAAACTGGAATTGGAACGTTTGAGCCGGGGTTACGTAGATGCGATCGCCGATTTTATCGGCCCCGATGTCGATATTCCCGCGCCGGATGTCTACACCAATCCGATGATTATGGGTTGGATGATGGATCAGTACAGTATTATTAAAAGGCAGCTCAGTCCTGCAGTGGTGACGGGCAAACCAGTGACGATCGGCGGTAGTGCAGGGCGAGATACTGCTACAGCAACTGGTGCTTTTTTTGTGATTGAAACTCTCTTGCCCAAATTCAAGCGAATTCCTGATGAGACAACTGTAGCCGTCCAGGGTTTTGGCAATGCAGGTGCAGAAATCGCAGAACTGCTCTCGAAGGCCGGTTACAAAGTCGTTGCTGTTAGCGATTCCCAAGGGGGAATTTATGCTAAACAAGGGCTAGATATTCCCAGCATTCGTCGCTTCAAAGAATCGAACAAAGGTATCAAAGCTATTTACTGCGAAGGTTCTGTTTGCAATATTGTCGAACACGAAATCTTGACAAATGAGCAACTTTTGGCATTAGATGTTGACGTGCTGGTTCCAGCAGCTTTGGAAAATCAAATTACTGAGGCAAATGTTAATGATGTAAAAGCAAAGTTGATTTTTGAAGTAGCTAATGGCCCGATTAGTTCGGCAGCCGATCGGAGTTTAGAAGCGAAGGGAATTCAGGTAATACCTGATATCTTAGTGAATGCCGGAGGCGTAACGGTGAGTTATTTTGAGTGGGTGCAAAATCGCAGCGGGCTTTATTGGAGTCGGGAGGAAGTTAATCAGCGGTTGAAGCACAAAATGGTCGAGGAAACTGAGGCAATTTGGAAAATAGCTGAGGAATTGTCAGTGTGTATGAGAACTGCTGCTTACGTCTACGGGTTGAATCGACTGGGAGAAGCAATGAATGCGAAGGGAACGCGGGATTATTACATAAACGATTGAGAGAAGTTCGGTCTTTCCTCAAATCGGGCACTATTCTCGCTGAACAGGCAGGATGGCTGTTCCACAAAGAGTGAATTTGATTGTGGGGTGGGGTGGGCATACGATCCCGCCCTTCAGCAACACCTAATTCTGGAAAAACAGCTTGGCAGCGATTGACTAATACAACTTAATACTCTACAATAAAAGTTAAGGGTCGCAAGATTTATGACTTAATGCGGCAAGGGGTCTCCCGATCGACTCGATCGAGTTAAACGGGAGAGAACGTAAAAAGCTATTCATTCATTCATTCATTAAATTCATATAGGGTATCCAATGAGACAACTGTCATTTGGCACGCTAGTAGCGGCCGGGATCGTCATAGCTACATCGGCTGTTTTTTCGCAGCCTGCTGAAGCTCAAAGCAGAAATCAATTTTTCTGCGGGATTAGCGAAGGCAAACCCGCAACAGTAGTTCGCACAGCGGCTAGAGGGAACATACCCCTGATAGTTTGGAGCAACGATGCTTTTTCAGCTTCTGGGTGGACTCCCAAAAAGCGCTGCGAAGAGGTATCTACCAGATTCCAGCGGTTCAACGACAACGGACAGCTCAATTTCATGAGAGCTGGCACGTTCAACGGTCAACAAGTATTATGTGTCGATCGATCCAAAGGCAGTGGCGCTTGTTCTAGTCCCGCAGCAGTAGTGCTGACATTACCCCAGCGCAGCAATGCCAACCAGATTCTCGAACAAATGCTCGACACCCGTAACCGCGCTTCCAAGCAACCCCTTTACTTGAGCGGAGAAAAGCAGTTGGTAACATACGAAAATGGCGATGCTAACGTCAATCTAAATGTGTTGCTCAACAACGAACCTGCAGACAACCAGCCTTTGTGGTAAAAGTAGCAAAGAAACCACGAGCTTAATCAACATGGATTGGCGTTCACCGATCGTTCTGGCAACTTGTATCAGCAGCATATCAATGATGCTGCCGTCAAAAATTCCGCCACCGAAAAATTCAATCAAACAACTACCAGCCGAAGTGCCACAAAAACGCTTGCAGCAGCAAGCTGAGTCGATAGCGCTGAGAATTCGCTCGTCGGGAAAAGTTGCCGGAACGGGAATCGCCATTCGCAAACAGGGTTCAGACTATACGGTACTAACAAACGAACACGTCCTGAAAGCAGGGAAAGCTCCCTATCAAATACAAACCCCAGATCGTAAAATTCATCAGGCAACACAAGTTAAAGACGCTAATTTTAAAGGCAACGATTTAGCATTGTTGCGCTTTACTAGTAGTGGCACTGAATACACCACAGCTAAATTGGGTGCTGTGCCAAAAGTTGGGGATGAAGTATTTGCAGGTGGGTTTCCTTTTGCAGAAGAAGGCGCAAAAGATCGAGGATTTGTCTTCAAAACTGGTAAAGTTTGGCGGGTGCTAGACAAGGCTTTGGAAGGCGGCTATCAAATTGGTTATACCAACGAGATTGAGAAAGGAATGAGCGGCGGCCCGCTGCTCAACATTCGGGGCGAAGTTGTGGGCGTCAACGGCGTTCACGCTTATCCCCTGTGGGGAGACCCGTATCAGTATAAAGACGGTACCGAACCGAGTGCAGCGCTGCGGGAGCAGATGAGCAAATACAGTTGGGGAATTCCGATCGAGACTTTCAAGCAGCTAGCACCTTCAGCTTTTGAAATAACTAATGTTAGCAACAAATAGATATCGTAGGGTGCGTCGCCCTCAACAATCTGAACTCAGAGCGAAAATCTCCCAGCCACCATACAAAATACCGTAGGGTGCGTCGCGATCGACAATCTGAACTCAGA
>JAAUPI010000183.1 GCA_012035135.1 Microcoleus sp. CSU_2_2 | reverse complement strand
TGCGGGGGAATTAATTTGCCTTCCCTTTCCTAGCGCCTCAATGTCGAGTCCGATAGTCCCGATAATTTTGCAAACTCTGCCACTTTCGACATAAACTCTTTCTCGATAGCTAACTATGGATAAGCTTAGCAAGCAATTTGCCACTTAAGTCAAGCTCCTCAGAATATTTGAGTTGAGATTAACCAGAAATTGAAATTAAGTCATCAGTCATTGGTAAAGCAGCAGTCAACTGTCAACTGTCTGCCCGCTCGCGTAGTCGAAGGGTCAACTGTCAACTGTCAATTATCCACTCACGAATCAGTTCGTTTATTTGTTCAGGAACTTCATCGTGTGGACAGTGACCGGCTTTGAGAAAGTGTTCGGTCAACTGTGGATAGTGTTTGCGAAATTTGGCGCTTCTTTCTGTAGAATTCATCCAAGGATCGCCTTCTCCCCACAACATTAACAGCTCACAGGTTAATTGACTCAGTAATACATCGATTTTTTCGCCTTGGGGTGTTCTGAATACGGAGGCGAATACTTTGACGGCACCAGGATCGCAGGAAGGTTGGTAAATTTCTTCTACTAATTGGTCTGTGACGGCGCTCTGGTCGAGATACACTTTTTCTAGGGTTTTCCGAATAGTCGATCGTTGTCGCACGTATTGGAATAGTAGAAAACTTGCCCAATCTTGCTGGAATAAGGCTTTTGCTACCGTAGAAATCGCTTTTTGTACGGGCGGGGCTTCGGGTGCGGGCTGGGGTTCGCTGAAAGGGCCGGCGCTGTTGATTAAGATTAGTCCGGCGGCTGATTCGGGACGCTGGGCTGCTACGCACAAGGCTGCGTAGCCTCCGAGGGAGTTTCCGGCTAATACGGCGGACCGGCCGATGATGTTGGTAATGAAGTCGTGGAGTTGATCGCGCCAGAGCTCCCCGCTGTATTGTAATTCTGGTTTCGCCGATCGCCCGAATCCTAAAAGGTCGATCGCCCATACTTCAAAGTCTTGACTGAGTCCGCTGATATTTTTGCGCCAGTGGTCTGTTGATGCTCCAAAACCGTGAATTAATAGCAGCGGCGGGCGTTGGGGATGCTTCGCGCTAGATCGAACATAATACACAGAATGGCCCTGCCACTGCCAGTAAGTGCCTGGAATCGGGGCTGCGGTGATGGCTGCGGTTGTTTGCATGATGTAAAGAAATAATTATTTATATGAATTATTGTATCGCGCTGCTTCGATTACTGAAACGAGAGGGTGCCGTGGATGTCATGGGTTCGGTGGATTCCGGGGGGATCTGGGTGCGGTGGGTGTCATGGATTCCGTGGTTTCCGGGAGAGAATTTTGATGGTGACAACTGACTCTCAATCGATCAATTTGTGATGAGACGATGACTATCGCAGCAATTGGGGATCGAACAGAAATGGGACGATCGGAGAAATCCGGTCTTAGCGCGCAATACACCACGGGATGATGTTTGTGTTTTTTTGGCGGCGATCGCGAATTCTGAACCCGGAAGCGATATTTGGCAGGCGAGGGATGTTCCCCGTGGGCGCTCGATCGAGGGATCGACTCTTTTCTATATATTTCGCAACCCTTATAGAGGGGGATCGTTTAAGAGGCGGGCTGTTGAGCGATCGCCTCTGCGATCTAGAGCATTGAGAACTGCCAAAAATACACGCAAAAATTTTGCCATCAACGGCAGTTATCCGTAAAATTGCTGAGATGGCAAGGGCGATCTTTCTGAGAGTCGCAGAATATTTTGTGCGGCTATTTGCTTTTCTTAACTGCTTTAATACTCTAAAATAGTAAGTAGAGCTATGCCGCTCAATAAATTAGCATTTTGAATACTAGGGGAGCCAACTATGCAGGGTGTGAAACTTATCCACCTGAAAGTTAGGGAGTTTTCTGAGTGATTGCTATTTCAGCCCGTCCGATCGGACGCAATTGGATTACGATTAGCTTCGCATCTACTCTATACCTTTGTCCTATTTTGGATCTGCTCCTAGCAGAGGTTCCCGCTCACTGGCAAGCGGAATTACGGTTAGGACTTCAAGAAGCTTTGGTAAATGCTGCTAAACATGGAAACAAGCTAGACCCCAGTAAAACTGTTGGAGTCCGTTTCTCGATTGTGCAAAATCAATATTGGTGGGTGATATCCGACGAAGGTTGTGGCTTTGATGCCCCTTGTTGTTGCAACTTTGATGCCGATAATTACGACAGTCATGTTGCAGATAACTCTGAACTCCCCGATGTTGAAAATGAATGTGGCAGGGGGTTGTTTATTCTTTACCAGATATTCGATCGGGTTGAGTGGAATTCTCAGGGCACGGAGTTAAGGGTATGCAAAGAACTTCCCAGTCGATATCGATTGCCTCGCTTGCGTTAAAACTACTACTAATATTTGGCAGAATTGTCAACCTAAGACAGACGATCTAAATTTTTCGTTTCCCGGTTCGATCGAGTAACGGTAATTTGTAATGTCTGTCTATTGATAGTCAATCTTACTACCAAATGTGAGTTTTAAGTGAGAAAGCTCTAAACTTTTTTTTACTTGCCATCGTGCTGCAATCCAGTGGCGCGATGGTTTAAGTTTTAGGTGGGAAACAGGCATCCTGCCTTTTCCACAAGAATTATGCCAGAGGTCGATTGAACCAGCGTTCGACCAAAAGCCGATCGGATTTTAATTCACTCCATCGGCACTATTTTCCGTGTCCGTGGGTAGGACAGGGAGGGGCAGAGATCGATCGATCCAGCCATCCGGCAGCTTGATTAAAACGGGGGAGAGCTTCTTCTGGCTGATTTTTGAGCAAAAAGACCAAAGCGGCGGCAGCTTGCTCGGCGGCGCGGGCCGAACGGTTAGCTTTGAGGCGGTGCCAATCTTTTTCGGAGATGGCGAGACGCGCTGCTAGAGCTTGGGCGAGTTCGACTGTGCTAAGCTCGTTGAGGTTGACAGTTTTAGTTGTTTGTGTAGTTTCAAGCATAAGTAACAATTATAGCGTTCTGGCTACAGTTCCTTAATTTAAAAAAATATACTGCACATTATGCTAACAACTAAATTGCCAATAGTTTTTTTTAATTATTGTCAAGTCTGCGGATCAAGATGCCTCAACAGCCGTCAGAGTTAAATCGGGAAGAGACACCGAGAGAAGATGAAAGTGAGTTTGTTCAAGCACTCGCAGCCGTGGAGCGATCGCTCGCAGCAGTCAAAGAACGCTACACTCAAATTCAGGTCGATCGACAGCGCCAAGCCGAACTCGGTAATCGGCGCGAAGATGTCCGTCACTCTCTACGCCAAAATCCCCTACCGCAACTTAAGAAAGAATTGCGGGAAATTGAGCAAGAATTGGAAACTATCGAGTTGAATTTAGAAAGCAGTCTGTTTTCTTGGGGAAGCCTGAAACAACCTTTTTGGCAAGCAGTTCGCTTTGGAGGACTCGGCATTCTGATCGGTTGGATTTTAAAATCCTATGTCGGTTGAACTAGAATTTATCGATATCAAAAATGCCATTTCTTTTCTGCAAACAGTTGATGCTGTTGATGCAAATAAAATCGCCGGATTAGGCATTTGCGCGATAGTATCAACACCGACGACTTATTTGCAGGCAAAACAGCCGTTGTCTTCTCGCTAGTCATATTAGCATCGGGACGGAAATACCTATCTACAGATAGGGGAACACCGATCCGATCGCCCGTCCTCACCTCCCTACAATGACAATGGTACGATCGCAGTCAATTGCCACAGACAGCAGTCATCATTTTCAATTCAGGGAATTAAAATTTATGCAACCGAATAATCCGAACCAATTTACAGAAAAAGCCTGGGAAGCCCTCGCCCGCACCCCCGAACTCGTCAAAGTAGCTCAACAGCAGCAGCTAGAAAGCGAACACTTGATGAAAGCTTTGCTGGAACAAGAAGCGGGACTTGCTAGCAGCTTGTTTAACAAAGCAGGAGTGCCCATCCCAAAATTGCGGGAACGTACCGATGAGTTTATCAATCGCCAGCCGAAAATCTCTGGAAGTGGCAACAACGTTTATCTCGGTCGTTCTCTCGACACTCTGCTCGATCGCACCGAAACTTATCGGAAAGACTATGGCGATGAATTTATTTCGATCGAACATCTGATCTTAGGATACGTTAAGGACGATCGTTTTGGCAAAAATTTGTTGCAAGAATTTAAACTAGATGAAGCCAAACTCAAAGATATCATTGCCCAAGTCCGGGGGAACAACAAAGTGATTGATCAAAATCCAGAAGGCAAATACGAAGCGCTGGAAAAATACGGCCGAGATTTGACAGAAGCAGCGCGTCAAGGCAAACTCGATCCGGTAATCGGACGGGATGACGAGATCCGCCGCACGATTCAAATATTGAGCCGTCGCACCAAAAATAACCCCGTATTGATTGGGGAACCGGGAGTAGGAAAAACTGCGATCGCCGAAGGACTTGCCCAGCGAATTATCACCGGAGATGTCCCTCAATCTCTGAAAGAAAGACAATTAATTAGCTTAGATATGGGCGCATTAATTGCCGGTGCAAAATTCCGGGGAGAATTTGAAGAACGCTTGAAAGCGGTACTCAAAGAAGTGATGGATAGCAACGGTAAAGTTATCTTATTTATTGATGAAATTCACACCGTCGTTGGTGCGGGTGCAACGCAAGGCTCGATGGATGCCGGCAACTTGCTCAAACCAATGTTAGCGAGAGGCGAATTGCGTTGTATCGGCGCTACAACTCTCGATGAATATCGCAAGTATCTGGAAAAAGATGCAGCATTAGAACGCCGTTTTCAACAAGTTTATGTTGACCAACCAACAGTTGAAGATACTGTCTCAATTCTGCGCGGTTTGAAGGAACGCTACGAAGTTCATCACGGCGTGAAAATTTCCGACAGCGCACTAGTGGCGGCGGCTACTTTGTCTACTCGATATATTAGCGATCGCTTCCTCCCCGACAAAGCCATTGATTTAGTGGATGAAGCGGCGGCTAAACTAAAAATGGAGATTACTTCCAAGCCGGAAGAACTAGACGAAATCGATCGCAAAATTTTGCAGCTAGAAATGGAGAGACTCTCGCTGCAAAAAGAAAGCAATGTGGCATCGATCGAGCGCTTGGAAAGACTGGAAAAAGACTTGGCAAACCTCAAGGAACAGCAAAGCGGTTTGAACGCCCAGTGGCAATCTGAAAAAGGTGTCATTGGCAGCATTCAAAAAATCAAAGAACAGATTGATAAGGTGAATATTGAAATTCAACAAGCTGAGTTAAAATACGACCTCAACCGCGCTGCTGAGTTGAAATATGGCACGTTAACTCAGTTGCAAAAACAACTAGAAGAAGCCGAATCTCAACTGACAGCAACTCAAACCACAGGTCAAACTCTGCTGCGAGAAGAAGTCACCGAATCCGACATTGCCGAAATTATTTCTAAGTGGACGGGAATTCCGATCAGCAAGTTAGTTGAATCAGAAATGCAGAAACTTTTGCACTTGGAAGATGAACTGCACAAACGGGTAATCGGACAGGATGAAGCGGTGACGGCCGTTGCAGATGCTATTCAGCGATCGCGGGCGGGTTTAGCCGATCCAAACCGTCCGGTTGCTAGTTTTATCTTCCTCGGCCCTACGGGTGTTGGCAAAACCGAATTAGCCAAAGCATTAGCATCTTATCTGTTCGATACAGAAGAGGCGATCGTCCGAATTGATATGTCGGAATATATGGAGAAACACGCGGTTTCGCGCTTAATCGGTGCGCCTCCGGGATACGTCGGCTACGACGAAGGCGGACAATTAACTGAGGCTGTGCGCCGCCGTCCTTACTCGGTGATTCTATTCGATGAAATCGAGAAAGCGCACCCGGATGTGTTCAACATTATGCTGCAAATTCTCGACGACGGCCGCGTTACCGACGCTCAAGGTCACACGGTAGACTTTAAGAATTCTGTGATTATTATGACATCGAATGTCGGCTCTCAATACATTTTAGATGTGGCGGGAGATGAGGAGCAAATGCGCAGTCGGGTGATGGAAGCGATGCGGGGAACTTTCCGTCCGGAATTCTTGAATCGGATTGATGAGATGATTATTTTCCACGCTTTGACTAAGAGTGAATTGCGGCAGATTGTGTTGTTACAAGTGAAGCGATTGGAAAGCCGTTTAGCCGATCGCAAAATGTCTCTGAAATTGTCGGAATCGGCGATCGACTTCTTAGCAGAAATCGGCTACGATCCGGTGTACGGTGCGCGGCCTCTGAAGCGCGGAATTCAGCGCGAGTTAGAAACGCAAATGGCCAAGGGTATTTTGCGGGGAGATTTTGCTGGCGGGGATACGATTTTTGTGGATATCGAGAATGAAAGGTTGGCGTTTAAGCGGCTGCCGGCGCAGTTGGTGACTGCTAAATAATCAAAGGCTAAGAAACCCGGTTTCTCGGATAATTTAGGTTGGGTGGCGAGGTATCTCGGAAGAAACCCGGTTTCTCGGAATCACGCACAGGCTAAGAAACCGGGTTTCTCTGATTATTTAGGTTTGGTGGCGAGATATCTCGGAAGAAACCCGGTTTCTGGGGATCGCGCACAGGCTAAAAAACCGGGTTTCTCTAACAATTGTAGGGACGGGCGAGACGCCCATCCCACAATAACAATGAAAATTGCTGTTTATTTAATTCTTATTCCTAAGCTAAACTCCTGCCCCTCTTTAACAGCTTTCGTCAGCAGGTACGTTGCCAAACTGCTGATGGATCTGCTTTCTGCTTCTGCCCATTCTTCCAGAGCTTTCTGAACCTCCTCTGGCAGATATGCGGTAACTCGCCCCCGTAAAGCCATTTATTGCACTGCAAAACGTTACAACACAGTCTATCTTACGCTGTCTTGTGTTAGAACCGATCGCTTTTACGAAGTAAGTCACAAATTTTTATGGTAAAATCATAGTACCGATAAGTCTATTCACTCCGCAATATCCGATTATTATTTAAGAATATGCGATCGAAACTAGAAATTACCGAGCAACACAAAAAGGTTGATGCTGCTGAAGCCGAAATCCGCGACAAGCAGCAGCTAGTTAATTACGATACCAAAGAGTATCCAGTCGAAATACTCGTTCAAAAATATATGGAAGGAAAGGATGATGATACCAATGAGTTGTTTATCCCCGACTACCAACGTGAAATGGCTTGGGATGAAGCAAGGCAATCAAAGTTTATTGAGTCTATAATTTTAGGGCTGCCAATACCTTATATTTTTGTTGCTGACATCCATGAGGACGAAAACGATGAAGCCCGTTTAGAAATCATAGATGGTACACAACGCATTCGGACTCTAACTAGATTTATCAATAACGAATTAACCTTGACAGAATTAAAGAAAATACAGAGTTTAAATGGATTTAAGTTTGCTGATTTGTCCCTTGCCCGTCAGAGGCGCTTCAACCGCACTACACTTCGGATGATTCAACTAACTGAAAGTGCAAATGAGGAAGTGCGAAGAGATTTATTTGAACGCATTAATACAGGTAGCGTCGATCTAAACGAGATGGAAAAGCGGAGAGGCATACTGCCAGGCCAGTTTCTCGAACTGATTGAGGAACTATCGAAATATGAGAAATTCCGCAAATTATGCGCTTTTTCTGAGTCTGCTATTCGCAGCCGCGAACCGCAAGAATTTGTGTTGCGTTTTTTTGCATTTTTAAATAACTATCAGAATTTTAATAGTAAGATAAACATATTCCTTGATGAGTATCTGAAGCAAGTAAATGCAGATCCGAAATTCGATCGCGAAAAAATGCGGGCAGAATTTGAGTCTATGCTAAACTTTGTAGAAACATATTTTCCTCAAGGATTTCGCCAAGGTAAAAATGGCGCGAGAACCACAACTCGGATTAAATTCGAGTCTTTGGCTGTTGGTGTTGCTCTTGCTTTGAGAGAAGCTAGCAATCTTGAACCCAAATCAACAGAATTTCTCAATTCAAAAGAATTTAAAGATTACACAAAATCTGATGCTAGCAGTTCTAAAAATAAAGTAGTTTTACGCATTGAATATGTCCGCGATCGACTGCTAGGCTAAAGATGAACACTGTACTCTTAGATTTCAATACACGGGCCCAAGAGGTAGATGATTATTTCATCTTTTTAGAGGGCTTAATCAAACAAACCACTAAGTTAGCTATCGCCGATAGTGCTGGAAAAGACAAAATACAAAATCTTAATCCTGAGTTAGCAAAAACTCTTAAAGCCAATGGCTTTTTGTTATTGTATAACTTAGTTGAATCCACTATGCGAAATGCAATTGAAGCCATATTTGATGATTTAAAAAATCAAGCAATTTCCTTCGATCAACTCAAACCAGAAATCAAAATGATTGTTCTTCAAAATCTTAAAAACCGTTCTCCTAAGAAAATTCATTTACAAATTAACCAAATATCTATAGACATCATCACAGCTACATTTGAACGCGAAGAACTATTTTCAGGGAATGTAGATGCTAGGTTGATTAAAGAAATAGCAGAAAAATATGGTTTTTCATACAAAACAGAAGCTCAGAAGACAATGAACGGGCAAAATCTTGTAGTTATTAAAAGCAACAGGAACGACTTAGCCCACGGAGTTAAGTCTTTTGAAGAAGTAGGGCGAAATAAGACTATTGCTGAGCTTTTAAAGATTAAGGAGGAAGTCATAGAGTATCTACGTCAAATACTGGAGAATATTAAAACTTATCTTGACAATCAAGAGTATCTGGACGTAACTACAAATAATCCTTAATTTTAGGCTAAGAAACCGGGTTTCTCTGATAATTTAGGTGGGTGGCGATATATCTCCGAAGAAACCCGGTTTCTGGGGATGATGCGAAGGCTAAGAAACTGGGTATCGCGCACAGGCTAAGAAACCGGGTTTATCGCAGAATTTAGGTTGGGTGGCGAGATATCTCGAAAGAAACCCGGTTTCTGGGATGACGCGAAGGCTACTTCCGCACCATCACAGAGCGAATTACAGCATTCGGCTGATATTTATCAGTCTGAAAAAATCCCCCTTTTCCAGCACCGTAAACTCCCGCAAATTGCTTCCCTTCAGCCTTAGGAACAAACATAATTTTTCGAGTCGGTTGATTGGCAAAAACAACTCCTTCTCTCATTTCATTATCCACGTTATAAGATAAAGTAGCTTTGCCATAAATTGCCTCAGCTTGTTTGAGAGTCATTCCCGGCCCGACGCCCTGAAATGTTTTATAATTGGCATTGTCAGTTCTTAAAAGTTCAATGACATCGGTATCTTTCAGCTTTGTACCCGCAGCATAAATAATTCGATACTGTACCTTTCCCGATCGACTGACAGCCACAGCGTCAAAGTCCACCATAAAAGAAGACTCAACCTTAAACTGTGCGGTGGCACCCAGAACCTTTTTCAATTCTCCGAAAGTCATCCCTATCTTCGCGGCTCCAATTGCGCGATCGGAAATTGTTAAACTTGCAGCAGGAGTTTTTTGAACAGCATTTGCTACTTCTGGCAGCGGATTTGTACCCGCACGCGCCACAGCCACGCTGGGAGTTGATATTGCTCCGAGATAAGAGCCGATCGCCAATAAAACAGCTATCATTGATCCAGACAAGACTTTAACATTCAACATGACTAATTCTCCGAGATTTCAAATGCGACTATCGACCCGCATCTTTTTCACTATCCTGGGAATAACCCTCCTAGTTTGGATTCTCAGAGGAGTTGGCCTCTTGACATTCATTCCCGGTTTTGTGGTTTGGATACTGATTTTGCTTTCTTTTCTTGCGGGTATCCTCAGCACTTTACTGCGTAGGTAAGTGACTATCGGGAAATTAACATTAGTCATTAGTCGTAGTAGGGTGCGTCGCCATCTTTAAATCTCTCAAAAAATAGATAATCTCACAGCGACGCACCTTGCAAAATTAGTCATTAGTTAATTGTTATTTGTTATTTGTTATTTATTATATCCTTGTTCCTAGGCTCTGCCTGGGAATACATATCCAGAGGCTCTGCCTCAAATACCCATTCCCCAATTCCCCCATTTCCCCATTCCCCATTACCTATTACCTATTACCATGATTTTAGGTTCTTTCATGGCTTTTCCGATCGTCACATTCAACTGAGCGCCAATTAACATTACCAAAGAACAAAGATAGAGCCATAAAAGCAAAACAATAAAAGTGCCGATCGTCCCGTAAGTCCAACTGTAATTGCCCAAATTCAAAACGTAGAAGCGAAACAAAGCTGAAAGCAGCGCCCATAAAATAGCCGCCAACACGGCACCCGAAAAAATCGGAATATCTCGTTGGTGTCGGCTCGGCCCGTAGCGGTAAACAAAGGCAAAGGTAACTGATATAATTCCCAAAGAACTCGGCCAGCGCCACAATTGCCAAATAGCTAATAGTTGCGACTCCAAAGGGCAATTGTTTGCGGGTGGTAAGCAATTTTTAACATCTTTTAAATCGCAATTAGCCACAAACTCCAGCAGGCAACTCTGGCGGGCGATAGCTTGTACAATTAAGTCGCTGATAAATACTACTCCCGATGCCATAATTAATAGTATAATTGTACCGATACTCAATCCCAAAGAAATCAGTTTTGCTTTCAGAAAACTTCGAGTTTGATGGGAAGGGATTTCATGGATGCGATCGAGTGCAGCCATTGCCGCGCTCATGACTCCAGAAAATGCCCACAACGATGCTAGAAAACTCAGAGAAAATAGTTGTCGGTTGCGATATAAAAGAATTTCTTGGAGGGAACCGCGAATCAAATTACGCGCTTCATCGGGTATAACTTTTCCCAAAAGACCGGCGATTTGATAAAGTGTTGATTGCAAAGGTTCAAACAGAGCGATCGCACACAACACAGCCAACAGCCCCGGAAACATCGCCAGCATAGCATTGTAGGCCATTTCCGCCGACAGCCCTGGCAACCGCTGTTCTCCTGCCTTCACGCACACTTGCTTGAGCGTGCGCCAAGTCAAACAGCGACAAAATAGCCAAAAACTACCAAATTTCCTTTTGATGGCTCTCAGCAGCCTCAAAAGTACCCTAAATAAAGCTAAAATTAAGTATCGCAGCCAGTAATAAATGTTCATAATGTACAGGAAACGGAGAAGTGGAAAAGGCAAAACGGATGCGGGGGCGATCGACAACTGGAAATCAGGAGCGTTAATTAAGCCATTACCCATTCCCAATTACCCATTCCCGATCGCCAATTCTTCAATTCTTCAAT
>JAAUPI010000182.1 GCA_012035135.1 Microcoleus sp. CSU_2_2 | reverse complement strand
TTATAATTGGTATGGTGCGTCGCTATGAGATCTCCCAATAGCAACGAGAGTTGTTCGTAGCGACGCACCCTACATTTACTACATTTACGAGATTATAAAAGGGGTAAGTAACCCGGATTTGGTATAAAGTCCTGACTACGAACCTAAAAAAAGAGGCAGGGAATATTCCCCGCCTCCAATCTGCAATGACTGTTAACCTAAAAATTAGATTGGCCAGCCAATACTTTTTAGTAGCCTCTGGTGTTAGGCTTGTGGACGATGAAGCTGAGCACTTGGCACTGCTTCACGTTGTCAAAACCCATGACGCGGATATAGCAAGTAGGGTTTTCTTGGCGGCAAGCTTGAACTTCTGCCATGATTTCTTGGACGCTGCGAGCACCAAACAAAGGCAACTTCCACAATGTCCAGTAGCGCATTTCAGCGGCAGAGGTTTCGTTGAATTCTACGCCGGGAATGTAGCCTTGATCCAAGATGTATTGGAGTTGCTTGGCGATTTGGGCGTCTGTCAGCGGGGGCAAATAGGACAGAGTTTCGTAACGACGCTCTTTAGGTAAAGTTTTCATTTTTGTATCTCTAAGGTGTGTGTTCGATCGCACTTTCAGTCGATCGATTAACTCGACAAATTATCTAGATTCGGTTCAGAATCTATTGAGGATGTTTCAGGATTACTGCTAGTCACAGACCAATTAAGCTGCGTAATTCGCTCCAAATGCTGGCGTCTGTGTTCCATATTCGCCTGTTGAATGCCAGTAGAAACCATTTCAGGCAAGAATTCTGTCACATCATGAGCCAGATATTCTCGCACCGTCATGATCCGAAATCCTAAATCTTGATTTTCCAATAGCAACTCTCGAATGTATGCTTCTCCATCCTGGATTTTGCCCTTCGTAGAAAAGTCATTCAACCAGATTGCTAGAGGAGGATTGGTCTCGCTCAACTGAGCGACCACAATCCGCACGGATTGATAGGTTAGGTAACTTGCCAGCACCTTAGCGGTGTCTTTCGCAACTTGTTTGAGATCCATTTTTGACCCCAGCCCTTAAGAATTTTAGATTTTGGATTTTAGATTTTGGATGCAAACTTACTTGTAAATCTTCTTCCAAGATAAAGACTCCACAGCAAGTTTGCTACCTAAAACCTAAAATCTCAAACCCAAAATCATCAAACGGTATCCATTGCCTCGAATTCAAACTTGATTTCTTTCCACAGTTCGCAAGCAACAGCCAATTCAGGGCTCCATTTACAAGCTTCGCGAATGATGTCTCCGCCTTCACGCATCAAGTTGCGGCCTTCGTTACGTGCTTGGACGCAAGCTTCCAAAGCAACGCGGTTAGCTGCTGCACCAGGTGCATTACCCCAAGGGTGGCCCAAGGTGCCGCCGCCGAACTGCAAGCAGGAGTCGTCGCCGAAGATTTCAACCAAGGCTGGCATGTGCCAGATGTGGATACCACCAGAAGCTACTGGCATGACACCAGGCATGGAGGCCCAATCTTGGGTGAAGTAGATACCGCGAGCGCGGTCTTGTTCGATGTGGTCTTCGCGCATCAAGTCTACGAAGCCCATCGTGATGCCTTTTTCGCCTTCGAGTTTGCCCACAACTGTACCGGAGTGCAGGTGGTCGCCACCGGACATCCGCAAGCACTTGGCAAGCACGCGGAAGTGGATACCGTGGTTCTTCTGACGGTCAATAACGGCGTGCATGGCGCGGTGAATGTGCAACAGAATACCGTTGCGGCGGCACCATTTAGCCAAGGTGGTGTTTGCAGTGAAACCACCGGTCAGGTAGTCGTGCATGATGATGGGGGTTTTGATTTCTTTGGCGAACTCAGCCCGTTCCATCATTTCTTCGCAAGTAGGGGCAGTTACGTTTAAGTAGTGACCCTTGACTTCGCCGGTTTCTGCTTGAGCTTTTTCAATAGCTTCTTGAACGAACAAGAAACGATCGCGCCAGCGCATGAACGGTTGCGAGTTGATGTTTTCGTCGTCTTTGGTGAAGTCCAAACCGCCGCGTAGAACTTCGTAAACGGCGCGGCCGTAGTTCTTAGCAGACAGACCCAATTTGGGTTTAATTGTACAACCCAGCAAAGGACGGCCGTACTTGTTCAATTTGTCGCGCTCAACGGTAATACCGTGAGGAGGACCTTGGAAGGTTTTCAGGTAAGCAATGGGAATCCGCAAGTCTTCCAACCGCAGAGCACGCAAAGCTTTGAAACCGAAAACGTTACCGACCAAAGAGGTCAGCAGGTTGGTGACGGAACCTTCTTCAAACAAATCCAAAGGATAAGCGATGAAGCAGATGTATTGGTTGTCTTCGCCAGGAACTGGCTCGATGTCGTAGCAACGACCTTTGTAGCGATCGAGGTCGGTTAGAAGGTCAGTCCATACAGTTGTCCAAGTACCGGTGGAAGATTCAGCAGCTACAGCAGCGCCTGCTTCTTCTGGGGGAACTCCCGGTTGTGGAGTTACGCGGAAAGCCGCCAAAATATCTGTATCTTTGGGGGTGTAGTCCGGCGTGTAATACGTTAGTTTATAGTCTTGAACTCCGGCTTTATACCCAGCCTTGGATTGAGTTTGGGTTTGCGCGTAAGCCATATCTCGCTTCCTAGTATTCGCTTAATTTTTTTGCCATCTGGCAAGCTGTTTAGAAATATATCAATAAAGTGACACTCTGAAATTTTAATATTCTTTTAATCCTCATAAGTATTATTTATTTTGCTTTACATTAAGCAAGTATCCGTAACATTTCTTATTAAACTAAAAGTACGAAGGATGCAGGGATAAGAGCTGGGGATCGTCAATTAGTCAGTAGTCAGCAGTCATTAGTCAGTAAGAAAAAGAAAAAACAACGGCATTGAAAACGGGTAATTGGGAACGGCTAATAGTTATAAATACTTAATTTTATGCTTTTTGGTGTCGATCGGGCGATCGGATTCATCTGTAGTAATAATACTCAAATCTCCAATCTCAAATCAGCTTGAGATCGGTTGACTAAATAACCAGACTTAACTATTAACAAATTAACTGGTAGACGTTGTTGAAACGGTTTGATTCGGGTCAAATAACTGTCAACTAAGAGGACCCGCACTCACAGGCACCGCCCCTACCACAGGTCAACTGCTATATTTCCCCCTTCTCTCTGCGATAATATGGACAGGACTTGCGCAGCAACCGAGTTTCTCGACCTAAAAACGCCTTTGCCAAAATTTAATCTTGCCCAAACCCGGTTGCTTCAGTAGTTATGCGTAAATCGTAATAGACATTTAGCCCCATTTCTACTCTGGTTGTGCCACACCCCCATTCCAAAGCAGTCCATTGCATCAATCCAGATTGCCCAAGACCCTATCCTCAGACTTGGGGCAATAATTTTTGTCAGAGTTGCGGAGGGCCGCTGCGGCTGAAAAATCGCTACGTGCCGCTAGAACGCCTCGGTGTCGGGGGTTTTGCAGCTATCTACACGGTTTGGGACGCAGAAACACAAACCGATCGCGTCCTAAAAGTATTGCTCGAAACTGCTCCGAAAGCGCTCAAATTATTTGAGCAAGAAGCTTGGGTTTTAGCACTTTTGCGACACGCCGGCGTGCCTAGAGTCGAGGCTGACGGTTATTTTCACGTGCAAATGCAAAATTTTGCTGGCGGCGACGGAAATGCTGGGGCGCGGCGGCTTCCTTGTTTGGTAATGGAAAAGATTCACGGCAAAACTTTGGAAGAAGTTCTTGAGGAACACCCACAAGGTTGTCCGCAGGAATGGGTGTTTAGTTGGCTGAGTCAAGCTGTGGAAATTTTAGAGGAGTTGCACAGGTGTCAGATTATTCACCGCGATATTAAACCCTCTAATTTGATGCTGCGGAATCCCCAGTCGCCACAAACTCTACTGGCTAAGGGTTTGGGCGGATTGCAGTTGGTGACGATCGACTTTGGGGGAGTCAAAAAAATGGGCGGTGGCGAACCAATGGGGAAAGATTCTCCAAGTTCGACTCGACTGATTTCGGCCGGATATAGTCCGCCGGAACAAATTATTGGAGGCGGGGTGGGGCCTGCAACAGATTTTTATGCCTTGGGGCGGACTTGCATTCACTTGCTGACTGGGAAGTATCCGGCGGATATCGAAGATCCGATGACGGGGGAGTTGCGGTGGCGTCACATCTCGCCGATCGCCCCGGCTTTTGCTAATTTGTTGGATGATATGGTGCGATCGGACGTGCAGAGGCGTCCGGCTTCGGCTGGAGAAGTCCGGGGGCGTTTGAGGCAGATTTATGCGAAAAGTAACGGAAAAATCGCGTTAGCGAAGCCCTCGAACAGGATCGCCCCAGCCGGTCAAGCTATTTTAGAATTCTGTCGGCAAATATTGGTGGCGGGGACGCAAAAAACGGCAAGTCTGACGGTGTTGGTGTTTGGGGCGATCGCCCAAATGGTGGTAGCTTCTCTAGATACAGGTTGGGAAATGGTACTCGGTGGGATTGGGGGAAGTGCGGGGGCGATCGGCGGTTTGGTTTTGGGGTATGCTTCGCCGATGGGGCAGGAAGTTGCCAGTTTTGTGAATGAAGGTTTGCATCAATTAATTCCTAACATGACTTTCGCTGTCGGCCCAGAGGTGTTGCTGTTTGCATTTGCGGGATTGGGAACAGCAGTAGGTTTGACGGATGCAGGGAGTTTTCGCCAACAAAAACAGTATTGGCTGTCGGCAATGATGGGAACTCAAGGCTATTTGTTAGCAAGTTTATGCTGGTTGGAGTCGAGTGCTTCTAGTGGGGTGCAGGGGATTATTTTAGGTGCTTTTGCGATCGCTTCTTTAACTGTGGGAATGGGTTTGCGGAGTCACCAATTGGTTCATGCTTTGGTGGTGGCTGTGTGTTCTACGGTGGTGTTTTTGTTCTTGAATGCTTTGAGCATTTTTCCTGGGAGTTTACTTGGGATTCTGGCACCTTCTTACCCTGTAATCGGTTGGCTCCAAGTTTGGGGGGCGATCGCCTTTTTTGGTTTGTTGGGAAGTGCGATCGGGCTTTGTTTGGGAGTCAGTCATTATTTGGTTGTGCCTTTGTTAAGGTGGTTGGGATGGAAGTAATTGTTTGAGTTTGCGGAATCTACGGACTGTAACGCGTCTTTTCGTAAAAACCCGGTTTCTGGACTATTTCGTAAGTCTTAGTTAAGATGAAACTAGGAATTAATGCCAACACTATGCCGATCGACTCTCTGTCAATTAAACCTGTCTCCAGATTATCAATAATTTGTGCGATCGCGATCGCCCTTCTCCTCAGCAGCCCCAATCCAGCCAAAGCCGAATCGCGAGAACAAGCGATCGATCGATTAACAGATTTCTTATTCTACAAGGTTAATCCTCAGTTAAACAATCGCAAATTGCAACCGGGCGATCGCGAATTTATCAATGAATGGCAGAAATTGCGCGAGGCGATCAATCCGCGAGTTAAGTCGGTACAAGAAGTTTGCTTTAGGCCCGCCCCAGGAGAGACAGGATGGGAATTTACCACCATTAATGGCGAAACCTACGAACAGACATACGATCGCCTTGCGGATATAATTTTTTATAGCCGTCATCCCGAAGCGACAGGGAAAATTCGTACAGGCGATCGATCCAGCCGCTATGAATGGTTAGCAATTAGAGACAAAATATATATTTCTAATTGTGGATTATGAAACCGATCTCTCAGTTACAACCATATATCAAAAAAGGCGTTGTATTTGATGGCAAAGATTATTGGTGGCTCAAATCTCAACAGTGCTAAAGCGCGCGATTCATAATCGCGAACTCAAGCGGTGGATAGGTTGACAGATTGGTTTTTCTATACATTGAATCCTCTGAAAACAAGCAATTTCAATCGCCGATTTATTTATGAGGTAAAGAACGCGAATTTGATATAATAAGTAATAACCGGAGATATTATATTTTTGCACTAAAATGCCAGTAACTACTCATCAATTAATTCAATGGAAACAACAACGGCGATTGATTGTCGCCCTGACGGCCTATGATTATGCGATCGCCCAACTCATAGACCAAGCAGGCGTAGATCTCATCCTAGTCGGCGATTCGATGGCAATGCCCATATTGGGCTACGAAACAACCCTGCCGCTAACTCTCGATGAAATAATGCACCACGCTAAAGCCGTGCGTCGCGGAGTTAAACAAGCATTAATTGTGGTCGATTTGCCGTTTTTGACTTATCAAGAAAGCGTGCAGCAAGCCATGCACTCGGCGGGCAGAGTTTTGAAAGAAACAGGCGCTCAAGCGGTAAAATTAGAAGGCGGATATCCAGTAATGGCCACCACAGTTTCGCAACTGACATCGGCCGGAATTCCGGTGATGGGACACGTCGGTTTAACGCCGCAGTCAGTACACCAAATCGGCTATAAAAAACAGGGAAAAACTGTGGAAGCGGGAGAGAGAATTTTGCAAGAGTCGATCGCACTTCAACAAGCCGGTGCTTTTGCGATCGTCTTAGAACACATTCCCGCAGACTTAGCCGATCACATTACTCAAAAGTTAACTATTCCGACAATTGGCATCGGCGCCGGGCCGCATTGCGACGGACAAGTTTTAGTTACTTCCGATTTGTTGGGACTTTCGGAAAAACAACCGCCTTTTGCGAAAGCTTATGCCAATTTGCGAGAAACAATTACTCAAGCTGTAAAAGATTATTCCCTAGAAGTAAGAGAGGGAAAATTTCCCAATTCTTAAATGGAAGCGAATTATCCAGTAGTTTGAGTAACAATACTCGGGACAGTTTTTAAGCAGCCAGAGTGCCATAAGACAAGACAGAAGCAAGGTTGAGTTAAAATAGCCCTGTCAAGGTGCTCCTTACTCGCGCCCGATAAAAAATAAATCGCCCAAAACACTTGACAAATGAGCGAACATACGCAATAGTAGTAACTCGTGACCAATGCGGAACTGGCGGAATTGGTAGACGCGCATGATTCAGGTTCATGTGGTGCAAGCCTTCCGGGTTCAAGTCCCGGGTTCCGCATTCCACAGGCAGAACGTAGTTTGGGGTTAACCGGATACAAGCAATAACCCCATTCACTCTGCTGATTTAAACAATGCTGACAAGTATTCAAAACCCCTTAATCAAAGAAATCCGCAAGCTGCACAGCTCGAAGGGACGCAGAGAACAGCAGTTATTTTTGCTGGAAGGAACTCACTTACTAGAAGAAGCTTGCGGGGTAAAACACCCGCTAGCAACGGTTTGCTGCACTGTAGAATGGCAAGAACAGCACGGGGAACTGTGGGAGCGAATTTGTCGTTTAGCCGATCGCACCGAATTAGTCAGCGAAAAAGTCTTAGAGTCGATCGCCACTACAGTTCAACCAGACGGCATTATTGCCACCGCACCACGCACCGTCACTCCACCGGCAGAGTTGTCAACATTAGGAATAGCCTTAGAAACCATCCAAGATCCGGGAAACTTAGGGGCGATCGTCCGCACGGCAGCGGCTGCTAATGCCGATGGCTTGCTGCTGAGTTCCGACAGCGCCGATTTAGACCATCCAAAAGTGCTGCGCGCCTCAGCAGGAGCGTGGTTTAAACTGCCGATGGCAGTGTGTTCGGATTTAAGGGCCGAAGTCTCCCGGTGTCAAAATCGAGGAATGCAAATTTTAGCAACGGTTCCCGACGCTAGTTTGACCTATTGGGAAGTAGATTTGCGAGTGCCGACTCTGATAGTTTTGGGGAATGAAGGCTCTGGTTTGTCGGCAGAATCGATCGGTTTGGCCGATCGACAAGTTCAAATTCCCCTGCATCGGGGCGTAGAATCATTAAACGTGTCGATCGCCTCCGCCCTCATCTTATACGAAGCTCAAAGACAAAGAAGTTATTAGTCAATACATAAATTATTCGACAACTGTGATGTTTTAGTCGTACAAGATTTAAGTCTCAAAAATCTAACTAGACGTGCCAAACTCATCAAAAGGATTGGATTGAATCACGAAAGTGGCGGTGGTTCTACGTCACTCAAAAAAGCCCCGACTTCGAGGGAAAAAGAAGCCTGTAGTCTAATGGTACGACCTTGACCGTCAGGTTTGTTCACCATGATCCACTTGTGAATCTAGTTTGCGGATACTCTCATATCAGTGGAACTCAACCTCAAGTCAGTAACTCAGCCTTAAAGGGACTGAGCTTGTAAGAGTAATCGAGCAAGCTATGCTGAAGGGCATCGCGTCTGTAGAGACGTTCACAGCAGAACGTCTCTACGCTAAGTTTTTTCAGTCACGACACCCGCTTGATGCGAAGTTTCTCTGAAATAAATCTGAAGAAGTATAGCCAAGTAATTTCAGAAATGTTATGATTCTTAACATAACGTAGCATTGTTTAAGACCTCGACCAAAACCTAACCTGGGACGGGGGTCGCTAAGAGTAGCAGCTAGCTACCATAAAATTAAGCCTCTCTAAATGCAAGGAAAGCGCAAGTCCCCGCCCGCTTTCCTTCACAGCTCAAGCTAGGGGTTTGTTCGCAGTAAACCTTTAGAGGCTGAGGTACTCAGCGGGAAAAGCTCATGAAAACTCTTAAGTCCTCAGATACAGATTCTGTTCGCGCTTACTTGCGGGAAATTGGCCGCGTTCCCCTGCTTACCCATGAGCAAGAAATACTCTACGGGAAACAGGTTCAGCGATCGACTGCACTGAATGAAGAAAAACATATTTTGACCGAAGAGTTAGGCCGCGAGCCAACGGTTGCGGAATGGGCACAGGCGGTTGGACTGTCTGAGGCACAGTTGCAGCGGACGATCGAGCACGGGGACAGGGCCAAGCGGCAAATGGTGGAAGCCAATCTGCGGCTGGTGGTGTCTGTTGCGAAGAAATATATCAAACGCAATGTAGATTTACTGGATCTAATTCAGGAAGGCACGATCGGGATGCAGCGAGGGGTGGAAAAATTTGACCCGACTAAGGGCTACAGATTTTCTACTTATGCTTATTGGTGGATTCGCCAGGCCATTACCCGCGCTATCGCCGAAAAAGGCCGCACGATCCGCTTGCCAATCCACATTACCGAAAAGCTCAACAAAATTAAAAAAGCTCAGCGCCAACTCGCTCAACAGTTAGGCCGCGCGGCTACTGCTGCTGAATTGGCGTCAGAGTTAGATTTGACTCCCAAGCAAATTCGCGAATATCTGGAACGATCGCGCCTGCCACTTTCCCTGGACTTGCGCGTGGGAGACAATCAAGATACAGAGTTGGGTGATTTGTTGGAAGATACTGGTACTTCTCCGGAAGATTTTGCCCTGCAATCTTCCCTGCGGACGGAGTTAGATCATCTGATGGCGGAACTGACTCCTCAACAGCGGGAAGTGCTGGCCTTGCGGTTTGGTTTAGAAGACGGTCAGACTTTAACCCTAGCAAAAATAGGCGATCGGCTCAATATCAGCCGAGAACGGGTGCGACAAATAGAGCGAGAAGCCTTAACTAAACTGCGCAAGCGCAAGCAAGATATCAACGATTACCTAGCAAGCTAGGTAGATGGGGGATTTGCGATCGGATTTTCCATTTAGCAATCCCCAATCTCAAATCGTACAAACCGCCACTTTGAATTCGGTTGTGCCGACTTGGTTGCCATAACTGTCCTGCTACATTAGTAATTACTTGGTAATAAAGATTGGCAGCGATCGGATCGAGGTTATTCAAATTAAAAGCCCCGCGTCTAATATCAAAAACTGTCTCTGAAACGGAGGTACTCGTGAGCAACTCATCTAACAAATCCCCGGAATTCTTTGAAGAAGATGGAGAAAATGCCAATTTACTCTGGCAATATGTCCAGTCTATGGCTCCAGATACTGTTTCTCAGTTGTCTAAGCCTAATTCTCACGAAGTTTTTCAAGTAATGGAGCGAAATATTGTCGGACTTTTGGGGAATTTGCCTTCGGAACACTTTGGGGTGACAGTGACTACCAGTCGCGAACATTTGGGCAGATTGCTGGCTTCGGCGATGATTAGCGGTTATTTTCTTAGAAATGCTGAACAGCGAATGACTTTTGAAAAGTCTATACAAGCCAGTGACAGACATAACTCGGACGATTAGTAGTAGATTGTTAACATTTAAATAGTACAACTGTCAAGCCCTCCCTCGCAAGATGGGGGGCTTCGGTGAATCGATGTTAGATTTTAGATTTTAGATTTTAGATTTTAGATTGAAGAAATCGACCCCACTGATTCCCATTTCCCATTTCCCCTTTCCCAATTACCAATTCCCAATTATGTCTCTTCCTCCTTTACCTCACAAATTTATCGGTGTAGCTGTCATCTGGAACGAACAAGGAAAAATTTTGATTGACAAGCGCAGACAACATGGACTGCACGGGGGTTTCTGGGAGTTTCCCGGGGGTAAAATAGAGGGTGGAGAAACGATCGAAGATTGTATTAAACGGGAAATTATGGAAGAGTTGGGGATGATCGTCGAAGTGGGCGATCGATTGATTGCGATCAACCATGACTACAGTAAGTTTACAATTACCCTCAACGTGCATCACTGTCGCCACGTCAGCGGGGAACCGCAAACGATCGAATGCGATGAAATTCGTTGGGTAACACTCGACGAAATTGACCAATTTACTTTTCCAGAGGCAAACGAACAAATTATTGCGGCTTTGCTTGAGAATCGATCTTAGCCATATACAGCGGGAACCGCTGTTATGAGGTACAGTAGCAGCAATTAGCTTTCCCAACTATTGAATCATACCAAATCCGGCTGATTCATCCCCGTTATAAATTGTATGGTGCGTCGCTGGTTTAATCTCGGTTTAAGCGCGAGAATTATTCGTGGCGACGCACCCATGGTTTGATATCATGTCCGGTTGTATCGGTCGCATAGGGCGTGGGTGAAGCATATCGATCGCACGTCTTCACATTTAATAAAACTTCGCTCTCTAAGTCCTCCTTCTGGGGGATTAACTTCAACGTGCCAGGGAATTCCTTTATCTTTGGAAGTCATTCTAAACCATCCTCTAAAGTGATATCCCAGACCGATCGCTCTTCAAGTTCTTCTTGCCAAGCTTCCGAGTCATTGCGCAAAGCAATATAAGCTTGGTTTGCTGCTTCTAAAAACTGTTGTCTTCGGTATTGTTCGATCGCTTGTTCGAGAATTGCTTGGATTGATTTCCCCGAACTTGCAGAGAGTTCAGCGAGGATTTTATAAAATGTACTGTCGATCGTAACAGTAAAAGTTTGATTCATGTTATTTTTTTACTTACCCCAACGTCACCCAACCATTATAACTCCTATTGAAA
>JAAUPI010000181.1 GCA_012035135.1 Microcoleus sp. CSU_2_2 | reverse complement strand
GACACAAACTAAGAGGGTTGGGGACACAGACTATCGCCCAATAAGAAGGGCGGGCTCTCTTGGCACCGCCCCTACCCCCTACATCGATCGAATGGCTTAAGATTCTTTTTAGGAGATGTCTAATAGACATCTGGTAAAAAGAATCTCTTTAAGTCCGCGTAGGCGGACTTCGTTAAAATTCCCGTGCCTCTAAGTGTATCATCAGAAATTAAATCGGGCGATCGTACCAAATTCTCCGTCTCATCCCTTGACGCAAACCACCTGCTTCAAAGTCGCCACCACTTCCACCAAATCTGACTGCTGACTCATCACCTCCTCTATCGGCTTATAAGCCCCCGGAATTTCATCTAAAAATTCCTCATTTTTCCGGCACTCAACCCCTTCAGTTTGCCGCACAAAATCATCGAGAGTAAATACATTCTTGGCTTGATTTCGAGACATCGATCGACCCGCACCGTGAGAACAAGAACAGTAACTTTCCACATTACCTTTGCCCTTAACAATGAAAGATTTTGTCCCCATCGAACCCGGAATAATTCCATAATCCTCAACATCCGCGCGCACAGCACCCTTGCGAGTCACATACACATCTTCGCCAAAATGCACCTCTTTTTCCGCGTAATTGTGATGACAATTCACCTCCAATAACGGCTTAGTAGATTTGCCACCTGCAACGTGCTTTTCCACAATGCGCTTAAACCGATTCATCATCACATCGCGATTAAAACGAGCATAATTTTGCGCCCACTGCAAATCGTGCCAATAAGCCGCAAATTCCTTCGTACCTGTTACAAAATAAGCCAAATCTTTGTCAGTCAGATTAATTTCTGCTAGTTTAGCTAAATCTTTAGCAGTGTCGATATGGTGTTGGGCGAGCAGATTGCCAATGCCGCGAGAACCGGAGTGCAGCATCAGCCAAACAAAGTTTTCAGTATCAACGCAAACCTCAATAAAATGATTACCGCCTCCCAGGGAACCCATTTGTTTGAGGGCTTTATTTTCTTGGCGCTGCACTCCTTGATGCAGTTCCTTGAAATCGGCCCATCTTTGCCAGTTGATGACTGTTTTTTCGACTTCTTTGTTTTCCGCAAATCCGACGGGAATTGCTGCTTCGATATCGAGGCGAATTTGTTTAAGTTTTTCTTCTAATTTGTGAGATTTGAATGGCATTTTAAGGGCAGCCATCCCGCAGTTGTGAACAAAGACTCCCGCAGTTAAGGCAAAGTTGCCGTATTCGGGAACCGTTAGGCAATAGACATCTTGCTTTTCAACTAAAGGAATAATATCAACTACTTTGTGGTTGTAGCCGTGCTGATTTTTTCTGTAATAGTTTTGCTGTACTAAGGTATACCCATCCTTATCTATTTTGGAATAAAAAGGCATCAAAGACGTTCCCGTTGTCAAATCCCGCGCTTCTCGATATTCACCATTCCGCAACATGAATTGATGATCGGGAGTGCATTTAATTTCTTCTCCATTATCCAGTAACACTTTAACCAGGTCGGCATTGTTTCTCGTTAATTTTGCTGTAGCCTTAGCAGCAACAATTCTACCTGTTGCTGTACAGGAGTAGATCGAAAATTCTTTTTTACTCCTAGCCAATTCGCCGATCGCATAAGATTTGCCATCAACTAGAGGAATTTGTGTATCATGAGTAAAGCAACCAATATCAACTCCGACAGCAGCCGGAATAATTGCTTCTTTTGTGGCAATTACTGAACCGACTAAAGCACCTTTGCCTAAATGTACATCGGGCATGAGGGCGACGTGTTTGAATACAAATGGTAAAGATGCTACATTGGTGGCCATCTTGGTTTCTTTTTCGCCCAGGGGGTGATTTGCCCAAGATAGGACTGGTTTTGGGGTTGATATTTCTAATTTTTCGTAGGGCATCTTTGTGAGGATTGATTTGGCGATTTAAATATGTAGTATATATTGTAGCATAAAAATTGATGATGTCAAATACACCTAATTCTCGTAGGGTGCGTCAGTCGGGAATTACGATCGACTGTCATATCAAATCCGGTAGCATTGGAATTATATAGTGCGAGCTGTCGCGAGCAACCTAGTTCAAAAATAATCACATGAACCACATAGAGCGTCTTGCCACCCTCAACCGCATCCGCAAATTCAGCCGTCTGATGGATAGTGCCTTTGGCATTCCCGGCACCAAATTTCGGATCGGCTTAGATCCGATTATCGGTTTAGTACCCGGTGCTGGCGACTTAGTAGATACCGCATTTTCCGCGTACCTAATTTATTTAGCCACTCGGTTCAATATTCCCCGCGAAACTCTCGGAAAAATGATTTACAACATCAGTCTAGAAGCAGTCATTGGCTCAGTGCCTTTAGTCGGAGATATCTTCGATGCTTTTTATAAATCTAACATGAGAAATCTTGCTCTTTTAGAAGAACATCTAGAAGCAGTGGAACCGGAACTAGCCGAAGTTGCAAAACCTGTTTCTGAATCCATAAAAATGTAGAGATGGGTTTTTGAAATTGTTGATTTCAGCCTATAATTGGTGAAATCTGCCCCTACGAGATTGCGAATTATATCAGGTTCGGTTAAATAGATATAATTCCTGTAGGGGCTCTTTCACTAAGAATAACTGCCTAAAAACGACAATCTCTTAAACCCGGCCGGCCGGTTCTTAATCCCTGTTTTTCCTCTTCCTTACCCTAAAAAGAAACGATCAAGTAACCGTTTTGGAACTTAGCACCTGTAACAGATTTACCAGTAAGCGCCGGAGGTAACAAAATATTGCGCCGCTGATCGCCGGCTTCGATCGTCACTTCCGGCCCGGATTGAATCAATTTAATTTGTTTTTTGTCAAAACCAGGCAAAAACAAACTAACTTGACGCTGTGCAATATTAATGTCGATCGGCTTAGGAGCTTTTGTCGCCTCAGAAAAATCTGGCAAAGCATCCATTAGCGGCTGCCAATTACGATCGCCCATCGCCGGCACCGAAACCGCAGCCAAAGGCTCAAAATCCGCAGCAATAGCTTCTGTAACCGGTGCTTGATTGACGATGGCACCGCCAACAGTCAAACCAACTTGTTGAGAACTTCCCCACAAATAGCGGGCCGTGGCGATCGCACTTTCATCCCCAGTCGTCACCAAATAAGCTGCCGTGCGGTTCGGATCTGCCAGCGCTTGCTTGCCCTTATCCAAAAGATTGTTAACCTGCTGAGTAGATTGAAACGGATTATCCCCAGACAAATCCACAGTCAACACCGTACTGAAAACTGGTTGAATAAAAGGCGAAAGTGCTTTTCCCAAATCCGAATC
The DNA here is from genome assembly GCA_012035135.1 of Microcoleus sp. CSU_2_2. Taxonomy (GTDB): domain Bacteria; phylum Cyanobacteriota; class Cyanobacteriia; order Cyanobacteriales; family Microcoleaceae; genus Microcoleus. The sequence continues at coordinate 7,960 of JAAUPI010000181.1, read as the reverse complement.
TTTCAAAGCTTGGCGAAAGCGCCGGATATACCAGCTCAAAATTTCCGGCATTCCCAGCATCCGTAGCGTATCCATCCCGCCGGTGCCGTCATAAACAATCACATCGTATTGTTTGCTGTCGTCGTATTGCCGAAGTTCGTTCAACGCCAGGGCGCTGTCCATTCCCGGTAACACTCCCAATTCTTGGCCGTAAATTTGCTTAAAAAAGGGCGTGCGGACATATTGCGCTTCCAGTTGTTTGATTTCGTCCCACCTGCTTTCCAGCAGCGGCGCACTTTGCACCTGAACCGCTTTGAAATTCGGGGCGATTTCCTGGGGGGTGAGACTCAGAGGAGTTCCCAACAGGATACCCAATCCCGGCCCCGGGTCTTGTCCTAGCAGCAAAACTCGCTTACCAGCCGCCGCATATTTTTTAGCAGTTGCGATCGCGATCGTGCTGCGGCCAGTGCCGCCTTTGCCCAAAAATGTCAAAATCAAAGCCATTTTCTGTTCTCACTGCCAAAGCTTACTACTTAACATTTAACCGCAAGCGTCAGCCAGATTGGGGGAGGGGGCAGTTGGCAGTTGGCAGTTGTCGGTTGTCATATAGAAGGAGTCAGGAGTAACTAATCATGGGGTTAGATTTTGGTAGATGAGTTACTCTGCATCACGATCGCGCCTTGAATAGCTTCACTAGTTCTTACAATGAAATTAATGGATGATGAAAAATCCGGATAAGTACACATACACTATGAAATAGTTAATATGTAGCATCCATCTATCAAATTTGTGTAATAGTTTTTCTAGCCCCTCTTCAACACTTTATGAGGAAGTCTGGCTTTAAAAATTTAGGATTTCTTCACCCTCGATCCGGTTAAATTATTACGTTCTAGAACAACTAAATAGAAATTAATCTATTTAGGAGCTAATATTTATGCCCCGTAAAAAAGCTACGTGGTGGTTACGCTTGAAGCAATACTTGGAGAGACTGCTCAGACGTTTGATGAAAGTAGAAGCGGAAGAAGCCACTGTAAGCGCGAAACCAGTTAGGTAATAAGTAATTCCATCTAAAAAACATAACATCCAGATCCCCGAATTCTTATCCTTAAAGAAGTCGGGGTTCTAACGGATATCGAATCTTACGTTTCATTAGGTTGAGCTACTTAGCCTTTGTAATATTTGATGAAATAGATTGACTGATGCAATCAAGATACTCAGAAATTTTTTTGGAAATAGTCTCATCCAGATCGAGAGGGATGTTTTGTTTTAAGTAGTTCAAAGCGATTTCATAAGCTTGAGCATAATGGGTTTGTGAAGGAATAATTGTCAATTCTTGCAAAGCATCTATACAATCATCAATTAGAGCAACGTAGATACACTCAATATACTTTTCAATTTCCCACTGAAAATCATCTCGATCAAAGTCTTCTAGCCAACCACCCATTAAATCAGGAATGTTATTAAAAACCTCACCAACGGCATCAGCAGCTAAATTAGGTCGATCGGACAACCATTCAAAAGCTCTCAGAAGTTCTGGAGAATCAGCTTGACCTTGATATCTAAACTTTTCAATTTGATTTCCAGCATATTTTATTAACCTTTTTAGTAGAGGCGTAACAACTTGTCTAGAAGACTGGCTAAGGTATGACCAAAATGGATCTAGTTCACGCAAAATAGTTGGGGGACAAATTTGCTTACCTTCCTCAATTGAAATGGCAAATCCTGTTTTTTTATTATTTTCCATTTTATAGACAACACCAATGACTTTCTTAATATTTTCTTTCAATGAAGCAGAGACTAAGACAGGTGAGCCACTACAGCCATCTGCCAGTAAAAAATCATTGTCGTCATTAACCCTTAAAATCAATTTTTTTGAAATATCCCATACTTCCAGATCAAGTATACACTCCTCAGTGCCTAAAGAACTTGATATACGACGGGTGCTATATTCGTTAGCCGAGTCCTTATGATAACCATCGATCGTGAGGCGTAGTGGAACGCTATTGCTAACAATACAAGGACGAATTAGAGGACCTTTCAGAAGCTGTCCAACCTTAACGATCGCTAAATCACAACCTCTCCGTTTACCAAGTGCCACAACTTCAGCATCATAGTTGTGGACTTTAACACAATCAGCTCCACCCAGATCATCAATAACATGAGCGCAGGTCATCAAGTAAGTTTCGCGCTTACTCTCATTTTTATGAATAATGAAGCCAGTACCGTAACTACGACTTTTATCTCTACCCGCGATCAAATAGATTAAATTTTCAAGTTTCTCCGAACTCATGATTGTTCCTCCTTGGCTGGCTCTTTCGGTTTCAAGACTAATTTAACCTTAAGATTTGCATCGCCTTTAGATTTAGCCAGATACACAGTACCCTCGATCGAAAAACTAAAACCAAGTTCGACTTCAGCATGAGAAATTTCAACGTCTTTATTTAATTCTTGCCATGTTTCAATAATAGGACGACAGACTTTAACTAAAGTAGGCTTAATTGAAGCGAAGGTGGCTTCAACTCGTTGTGCCATATTTCCAGAAATTTCTCTAACGTCACCAGGACCAACTTCGACTTCGACAAACGTGCCATCTTCTAATTCAATTAGCTGACTTGACATTTAAGGAAACTCTCTATGATGTTTAATTTACTGTGCTAAATTGTTGCTGTCACAGCTCAGAATTTATTTTCTTGCAAGCCGTAGTTAGACAATGCAAAAAAAACCAAAGAAACAATCTTCGACTGGACAGTTAACTATTTCGCTGCGCGAAGTTCCTCTTGGATGATTCGGCGTAAAGTTTCTTCGTCTAAGGGTGGCTTCGCTTTGTCAAGATACTCCCGCAACGCTTGGTTTATAATAGTTTGATAGCCTTTGCCACCAGAGTCACCTCGTTCTCGCAATATTTCTAGCACATCATCATCAATATAAATCGTTATGCGGGTTTTGCCTGTTTGTGGAATAACAGCGCCCCGTTTGGCTTCACTAAAATCATATTCCGCTTTCATACTTACGTCTCTCAGAACGAGTAGCAGGACGAGCCGAAATAAGTCGAACACTATTACCTCGATCGGTGTAGATCACGACCAGCAAACGCCAGAGATGATCCATGCCAATCACAACAAATCGTTGTTCGCCTTGGGCAGTTGTGTCTTCAAAAGAAAGAGCATTCGGATCGAACAAAACTGCCTCGGCGTCAGAAAACTGGACACCATGCTTTTGCCGATTAATGTCAGCTTTGTTAGGATCCCATTCAACTTCCATACACATATTATATGCAATAAATGAGTTTTGTGGCAGAAGACTGGCTTTTCGTAGGTATAACGAAAAAACGCAGAGGTAGCAAGCAACCTTGAACTCAATACCAGTGGCTGCCACGTGGTGTTAGCCCCCTCGCTGACCCTGACTTAAATAGACATCTCCTCTCAAAGGCTTTCAAGAACAGGCATCCTGCCTGTTCCACAATAATTATGCCAGATGTCTAATGATATTCTGTTTCCATGACTATTCCCCGTTGCAAATGCAAAGCAGTTTTTTTTACCCAAAGACTGTCTAATTTAGTGTTGTCATCGCTTCGGCAAATTGCCGCGATATAAAAGGCAAAATCTCTTCATTCTTGCTATTCTCTTTCCCTTCTGTAAATACCACTAACAAGTATGGTCGCAAATCCGGTAATTCAATATAAGCAGCATCGTGACGCACTTGACTTGTCAACCCCGCTTTTGACCACAATTTTGCTTCCAATGGCAATCCGCCACCTAAAAAACCACTAACTTGATTGTTACAATCAACCTCTAATTCTGCTGGTTCTAAACTGCGTTTCATTAAACTCATCATGTCTTGGGAGGCTTTAGCAGAAACAGCTACGCCGCCAACTATACTGTGCAGCAAACGCGCTGCTGCATTTGTGGTCAGCATATTTCGATTGTCCATTAATTCTCCCAAAAAAGCTCGCTCGCGACCGTAGGGGCCGTCGCACCAGGTTTTTTGATTGATATTAATATCTTGTAAGTCTAGCCAATTTAATGATTGAAAATAACGGTTGACGAGATTTCGTTGCTGTTTCCAAGTTTCAAATGGCCCTGGTGGCAATTCGGGACCGCTGGTAGTGCCGGTTAGTACGTCTACTACTAAACTGGTGGCATCGTTGCTGGAATCAACTATCATATCTTTGACAGCGCGTTCTAATTCCGGCGATGTTTTAACCATGCCTTTTTCTGCCCATTCCCAGACGGCAACGAGGTAAAATAGTTTGACAATGCTGGCAGGATAAACTCGTTCTGAAGCTCTGTTTCCAAAACCTCGCGGTTGATATTTCCAAAATTCGTCGGAGCTCAGGGCGCCACCTGTATTGACTCGTACTGGCGGATCGTAAACTATCCAGGTAATGGCGATACGATCGGCTGTTATTCCTGTAAATTCTGCCTTGGCTGCTTCTATAATGCTAGTGCCGAGGGTTTCTAATTGTTCGTCTTGCCGGAAAAATGTCATGTTAATGGCTGATGGGTGACGACTAAGGGCTAATGGCAATAAATCGCTCAATGGGAACAATCAACAGCAAACAATTAGCAATGGCCAATTATCAATTATCTGATGTTTTGGAGTATCGATCGCGATCGCACATAAATATTTACGATTCCCCTAAGTGCGATCGGCTGGCAACTCAGGCAGCGGCTGGGCGTCATTTACTCCTTTTTGACCCCCCCCACCTGATTAAGGGGGGGAGAGATGACATAGATTCCATTATTCAAGGGGATGTAACTGCTGTGATGGTGCGGCTGTGCGAGGATGATTATCCGGGATGGCTGGATGTTCGAGATGTCGAGTTGCTCGATGTTGCAGAAACATTCTATCATCCTGAGGTACTTTCTGAGGCAGAAATTAGGGAGAGATTACCAAGGGCGATCGCCTTTCCAAATCAGGCGATGAAGCAATCTAATTATTATCTTTGGGGTGGTACGATCGGACCAAATTATGACTGTTCGGGATTGATGCAAGCAGCTTTTGTTTCTGCTGGCATCTGGTTGCCGAGAGATGCTTATCAGCAGGAAGCTTTTACTCAACCCGTTAGTAGTATAAGTGCTGTAGAACCGGGAGATTTAGTTTTTTTTGGAACTCCGCAAAAGGCGACTCATGTAGGATTATATTTGGGCGATCGTCGTTATATTCATAGTTCGGGAAAAGCACAAGGTCGCAATGGTATCGGTATTGATATTTTGTCTGATGATGGAGATGAAGTCAGTCGATGTTATTATCGGCAATTGCGAGGATATGGTAAAGTGATGGCAAGTTATCAATCTAGTTAGTTGTTGACTGTTGACTATTGACTGTTGACTATTGACTGATGACTGATGACTAATGAAAGTAAGGTGCGTCGCCGATCAATTGTCTATTTTTTGAGAGATTTAAGGATGGCGACGCACCCTACAACGTCGGACTAATGACTAATGACTAATGACTAAACAAATGGACGCTGCATTATTTTTGGAAAACTTGGCAAAACAGCAAGCAGAAGCTGAGGTTATTCTGGATGTTTCGGCGGTAGTGCCGGTTTATAATGAGGTGGAAAGTTTGCCTCATTTGATAGAGGCGATCGCCACTTCAATTCAAGCATCTGGACTCAGCTATCAAATTATTTGCGTGGATGATGGTTCAAAAGACGGTTCTGCTGAACTTCTCCAACAATTAGCTAGTAGTCGCGATGACCTTTGTGCCGTAATTTTACGCCGCAATTACGGGCAAACTGCGGCAATGTCAGCGGGTTTCGATCGCGCTCGTGGTCGTGCTATTGTGACGCTAGATGGCGATTTGCAAAATGACCCGGCTGATATTCCCCTATTGTTAGCAAAGTTAGATGAAGGCTACGATTTAGTCAGTGGCTGGCGAAAAAATCGGCAAGATAATACTATTAGTCGGTTGATTCCTTCTAAAATGGCAAATTGGCTAATTGGCCGCGTTACAGGGGTAACTTTGCACGACTACGGCTGTTCTTTGAAAGCTTATCGATCGGAGTTGGTGGCAGATTTGAATCTCTACGGGGAATTGCACCGATTTTTGCCTGCTTTAGCGTTTATTGAAGGGGCGAGAATTGCGGAACTACCGGTGCGACATCACGCCCGCCGTTTTGGTCAAAGTAAGTATGGAATTTGGCGAACTTTTCGGGTGTTGATGGATTTGCTAACTATTTCTTTTATGAAGAAGTTCCTAACTCGCCCGATGCACGTTTTTGGACTTTTAGGACTGAGTTCTATGACCTTGGGAACGGCTTTAGGGATTTATTTGACAGTCCTCAAATTGGGTTTTGGTCAAATTATTGGCAATCGTCCTTTGTTAATTTTAGCTGTGGTTTTGCTATTGACTGGCGTGCAGTTATTTTGTTTTGGTTTGTTGGCAGAAGTGATGATGCGGACTTATCATGAATCTCAGGGTAAACCTATTTATCGGGTGCGCGAGGTGTTTGGTTCTAAGTAATTGACATCCTCCGCAGCTTCTAGACCAACCGACTTATATCATGTCCGGTCAATTAAGCTTAATTAAGGATTGAGTGGAGTCGGGGGAGAGGGGGAGAGAGGGGAGGGAAAGTTAATTATGGGTAATCGACTGGGGCTTGCGTCTCGTTATTCTAAAAACCTCGCACTTCATCTCTCAACTGTCAACTGTCAACTGTTTAACAGTATCATCTCAAGACAAGGGTAGAAAAATGGCAGATATTAACGGCACGATGATGCAATATTTCCACTGGTACATTCCCGATCGAGGAACCCTGTGGGATGAGGTGAAAAACCAAGCGAAAGAATTGGCTGATGCGGGTTTTACCGCACTGTGGCTGCCGCCGGCTTACAAAGGAATTGGCGGGCAAAGCGACGTTGGATATGGGGTTTACGACTTATTTGACTTGGGAGAATTCAGCCAAAAAGGTTCAGTCCGCACCAAATACGGTACCAAGCAGCAATATTTAGATGCGATCGCATCCCTGCACAAATCTCAGATCCAAATCTATGCCGATGTAGTTATCAACCACAAAATTGGTGCAGATTTAGCAGAGATATTTAAGGCAACTCCTTATCCTCAGAACAATCGGCTAAATCCCAAAGGTGGGTTGCAAGAAATCAAAAGTTACACCAATTTTAACTTTCCCGGACGCAAAGGCAAATATTCCCAATTTGAATGGCACTGGTGGCATTTTGACGGAGTAGACTACAACGAGTACAATAAAGACGATCGCGGCACAGTTTATTTGGTAGAAGGGAAAGCTTTTGATGACTATGTTGCCCTCGAAAATGGCAATTTTGCATATTTAATGGGTTGCGATCTGGATTTCCAGGATCGATGGGTACGAGATGAAATTACACGCTGGGGTAAGTGGTATCTCGACACAACAAATGCTGACGGTTTCCGTTTAGATGCCATCAAACACATATCGTCGTGGTTTTTTCCCGAATGGTTGGATGAATTAGAACGATATGTTGGCAAAGATTTGTTTGTTGTCGGCGAGTATTGGGCACCAAATATCGATATCCTGCACTGGTATGTCGATTCAGTTAAGGGCAAAATGTCAGTTTTTGACGTACCGCTGCATTACAACTTTCATTACGCCAGCAAACAAGGTGGTAACTACGATATGCGCCGCATCTTAGACGGTACAATGATGCAGCAGCGATCGACTCATGCAGTCACGTTTGTCGAAAACCACGACTCCCAACCGCTGCAAGCACTTGAATCTGTTGTAGAACCGTGGTTTAAACCTCTTGCTTATGCGATTATTTTATTGCGAAGAGAAGGTTATCCCTGCATTTTCTACGGCGATTATTACGGTGCAGAATATGAAGATTGGGGGCGTGATGGCAATCGGTATAAGATTGTGATGCCCTCTCATCGATCGCTGATTGACAAGTTTATTCATGCTCGAAAATACTTCGCCTACGGCCCTCAATATGACTATTTCGATCACTATAATACCATTGGCTGGACGAGATTGGGCGAT
>JAAUPI010000012.1 GCA_012035135.1 Microcoleus sp. CSU_2_2 | reverse complement strand
GATTGTGATGCCCTCTCATCGATCGCTGATTGACAAGTTTATTCATGCTCGAAAATACTTCGCCTACGGCCCTCAATATGACTATTTCGATCACTATAATACCATTGGCTGGACGAGATTGGGCGATAAGAAACATCCACAAGCAATGGCAGTAATTATGAGTGACGGCCCGGAGGGTTTCAAGTGGATGGAAGTTGGTAAACCTCATGCTAAGTTTGTGGATTTAACAGGTCATATTCAGGAACCTGTTTTTACTAACGAGTCGGGTTGGGGCGAGTTTCGCTGTCAAGGCGGTTCAGTATCGGTGTGGGTTGAGGAGTAAGATCGATGGATGAACAGGAGGGAGTCAAACTTGCACCGGGCGGTATCAAAATAATCGGCAATCTGGTTAATATGAAAGATGAGGTTATCGCTGATGCCATTCGACAACGTGGAGGTGGTCAAGGTCAGATTTCAGAACTCCGAACAGATTATCAAATTCTCACAGTTGGTGCATTAGCAAATCTGGCAACAGAGGGAGATGAAGAGGCAAGAAAAGCAATTAAAATGCTTAAACAAGCAAGAAAAAAGCGTGAAAAATATGGAAATAAATGAATTTCCCATAGGACAAACTCTGACAGCAGTATCTATTATTGAAGACAAAGAAGATGGTGGCGATCGATTGTGTCTCGATAAAGTTCAACTATTTTTTCAAGATACAACCGTTACACTGCTGCCAATTGCTGATACTGACGAGGTAGAGATATTACTGGAAACTGCTACAGTTCCTGCTGTGGCAGATACTCCATTTTGGTGTAAGTCTTTGATGGGTAAAAAGCTGATGACGGTTTGGGTATGCGACAACGACCAAGGCTATCGAGATCAAGTAATTTTTGCCTTTGAATATCTACATCCTAGCATAACTTTTGTTGCTGAATGTTCATCTCTGCTAGTGTTTCTATGCGAGCCTGTTTGCCGCGTAAAATCTGTAACAGACTTGCAGTACAGTCAAGTATCTTGATACAGGGTTTCAAGAGTTATGTAGGGTGCGTCAGGTGTGAATGTTTTGTGTTGTTGCTGAGGGTTTCGCCTGACGCACCCGGAGGTTAGTTATTCTATATAAATTAGTTACAATGCTTAGCGAGCAGGATGAATTCAATTAGATATTTTCGATCCCATAACTCTACTTCGTTAGAGTCAGCAAGGTTGTATGCGTTTTCTGTAAATCTGTTGTTGGTGATTACTCTGCCTTTATTTCCTTTGTAATGTCGGACGGCTCCTGCTACTTCTTGAACTGCTTTAATACCAACTGGATTTTTGCTTCTTTTTGCTTGAACCACAGTTTTCCATCCATCTTTGTATAAAATTAAATCCGCCCCATAATCTTGAGTATCTTGAGTTAAACTAACACTATAACCCAATTTTCTAAAATGGATATCTAGAAATTTTTCAAACTCTTTTCCGGTCATTTCATCCACTTCCGCAATACCACTATCTAATAAACGTTTGTTTTCCTCTTCTTCTAAACGTTTTATTTCCTCTTCTTCTTCTTTCCATCTATCTAATACCGATTTCGCAATAGTACCGACACCGACAACGGCAGCAGCTCCTACTATAAAAGGCCACATAAAATTACATTTATTTAAAATGATTATTTATTATACCAGATTTCCTCAGTTATTGTAGGGTGCGTCAGGGCTGAGTGTTTTCTCGCGTTGCTGATGGTTTCGCCTGACGCACCCGGAGGTTAGTTAAGGAGTTATTGTAGGGTGCGTCAGGTCTGAGTGTTTTCTCGCGTTGCTGAGGGTTTCGCCTGACGCACCCTACACAGATTAGTCGGTACTGCCGGTTTGCAGCGAGTCTTTAGCAGCCTGCGTCCACTCTGAGTGGAAGAATTCGCCGCGGGGTTTGTCGGTGCGCTCGTAGGTGTGAGCGCCGAAATAATCGCGCTGAGCTTGCGTCAGGTTTTGCGGCAGTCGATCGCGCCGGTAGCTGTCAAAATAGTCTAGGGACGCGCTGAATGCCGGTACTGCGATACCCAGCAGGCTAGCAGTAGATAACACTTCGCGCCAAGCTGATTGGCGATCGAGAATGCTCTGTTTAAACTCCGGTGCTAACAGCAAATTCGGCAACGCCGGATCGTCCTTGAAAGCTTTTTTAATCTTGTCCAAAAAGCCAGCCCGAATGATACAGCCACCCTTCCAAATGCGAGAAATTTCGCTCAAACTCAAGTCATAACCGTAAGACTTAGAGGCCGCGCTCAACAGCGCCATACCTTGGGCATAGGAGCAGATTTTAGAGCAGTAAAGCGCATCCCGAACTTTGTTCACAAACTCTTTAGGATCGCCTTCATACTTGAAGCTAGGCCCGGTGAGTTGTTGCGAAGCTTTGACGCGCTCTGCCTTATAAGAAGACATAATTCTCGCATTCACAGCAGCGATAATTGTTGGAATGCTCACTCCCAATTCCAAAGCACTCATCACCGTCCAGCGGCCGGTACCTTTTTGGCCCGCTGCGTCCATAATCACCTCAACTAAGGGATGCTTAGTTTCCGGGTCAATGTACTTGAAAATATTAGCCGTAATTTCAATCAAAAACGAGTTGAGTTCGTCTGTGGTATTCCATTCGGCAAACACTTCCTGCAATTCCTGGCCGCTGAGTCCAGCCACATTTTTGAGCAAATCGTAGGCTTCAGCAATGAGCTGCATATCCCCGTACTCAATGCCGTTGTGAACCATTTTCACGTAGTGACCGGCGCCACCAGGGCCGATAAATGTGACGCAGGGGCCGTCATCTACTTGAGCCGCTATTTTGGTGAGAATAGGCTCTAGTATGCCGTAAGCAGCGTGGGTGCCACCGGGCATCAAGCTAGCACCATTCAGCGCGCCTTCTTCGCCGCCGCTGATGCCCATACCGACAAATCCCAGTCCCGCTGCTTCTAAATCTTTGGTGCGGCGTTCGGTGTCGTCGTAGAGAGAGTTGCCACCGTCAATAATCATGTCGCCCGGTGATAGCATGGGTTTGAGCTGGTCGATTACCGCGTCTACTGGTTTGCCAGCTTGCACCATAACTAAGATGCGGCGCGGGGTTTCTAGGGCATCGACGAATTCTGTCAGAGTCTTCGCAGCTACTATGTTTTTGCCGGGGGCGCGTTTTGCCATGAACTCGTCGGTTTTGGCTGCGGTGCGGTTGTATACAGCCACGGAGAAGCCTCTGCTTTCGACGTTCAGCGCTAGGTTCTCGCCCATCACGGCTAGACCGATTAAACCAAAATTTTGCTTTGTCATGCTAATAAACCGCTGGTTGTTCCCGCTTGATGATAGATTTACGAGATAGGAAAGCGAGGCGGGGTTTAGCGCTTTCCTGTGGATGAAATGTCAGAGAGTAGACCAATGAGGTTTAAGTGTATTTTTATCTTCTAAAAATTGATGTGTGGTGAATCAGTAGGGTTTTTTTAAGATTTAAGGGATATTAAAGAGATCGGTAGGTGATAATAAGGCAGATATTAAGTCGATCGCAGTAACAGTGGATACAAACAAGCGGACATTTTGGATAAAAGTTAGGAGACAGTAATAACTATGGAAGATTTGCAGTATCTCGCGGCATGGGTGAAGGAGCAACACGCTCGCGAGTATATTTTGACTTGGCTGCTGAGTCAACAGGGACTTTGGTGGTCTGATGGGGAAATCTATCAGGCGGTTTTGCAAAAGTCGGGCAAGCTATTGAAAGCTTACGTGCAAAAAAGGCAAGCGGGAGAGTTATTTGAGGGAATTTCTGAGAAGTTGGTAGCAGATGAGAATTGGGACGATTTGGTGGTGAGTTTAGGGCAAATTGTTGCTGTTTATCAAGAGGAATTGCTGAAGTTGCAAGAGTGCGATCGACGGGGGAATGGGGTAAAAAAAAATTTGAATAGCAACCCGTTGACTGGAGATCCTTTGCCACTTTTGGAGGTGCAGCAAGCTTTGCCCGATCCTTATGCCGATACGCTGACAGGGAGATAGTCAGTTGACAGTTGACCTGTGGTAGGGGCTGTGCCAAGAGATCGGGTTCTCTTAGTTGACAGTTGACTGTCACAAAAGCCCTTTTCACTAAAGTTTAAGGGAGGTTCACTCAAATAGCTAAAGTTTGACTCGTGGCAGATGTATCACTCAGAATTGCTCAAATTATGTGGGGTATAATAGTGGCGCAAAATGTGAAATTAGATGTGCGATAGCTTAGCAAAATATCGGAGGGTTTGGCAGTGGATTTGAGGGGAGTCAACGTATATCTCGTCGGGATGATGGGTTCGGGGAAGACAACGGTGGGGCGGATTTTGGCAAAAGAATTGAAATACCATTTTTCGATACCGATGAGGTAATTTCTCAAGCAGCCAATCAGTCCATCGCGGATATTTTTGCCAAAGAAGGAGAGGAAGCTTTTCGGGAAGTCGAAACTCAAGTGCTCGGCCAACTGTGTGCTTATAAAAATTTGACCGTTGCTACGGGTGGCGGTATCATTTTGCGATCGATGAATTGGAGTTTCCTGCATCAGGGTATCGTGGTTTGGCTGGACGTGCCTGTAGACCAATTGTGCGATCGGCTGTGTCTTTCCACCACACGACCCCTACTACGGGATGGCGACCTCAAATTTAAGCTGGAAACCCTGTTGAAGGAGCGAGAGCGTTTATACGCCTCTTCTGATGTCCGAGTCTGCATCAAGGGGGATGAGACGGCTGAAGAAGTTGCGGTGAGGGTGATCCAGGAAATCCAAAAAGTTCTCAAATCGGAAAATCGATCGGGCGCTGGGAAAGATGTGAATTAAGCAAACAAACCAGATACACTTAACCCGGTAATTCCCGGACATCCGTTTCTCTCTGAAGCAGTCCTTAGAAATGTCGAATATCTGCCTTCGTTGTTAACCGGATTTCACCCGACGCGGTGCGTAAGTTGGATTAGTATCAGGAGCGGGCGATCGGGAGATCTTGTAAAAAACCTGATGGCAGACTTATTTGATGTGTTATAATCCGCTACTGAGTTCTCCATAAAAAATAAAATGGCCCTACCGCTGAAGGGCTGTAGGGCGCAAGGACAGTTAAACGCTAATATCATTGTCAGAAAATTTCGCATCTCTGCTATCCTCCCATGTGACGATTTTCCGATCGTCCATTCAGTTATTAAGTCTCTCGTATCAAAAAATGTAACCCAGTATAGATCGAATTCAAGCTGTTCTATTCTAAAAACAATACCTCATGCATTCTGACGAGCAGCTCCCTAAAGCTGCTTTTTTATTGCGATCGAATTTTTAGCAGAGTGGGCATTGCCCATCTGACGCCAGAATCATCCAATCTAAAGTCTAAAATCTAAAATCGATTGACCCGATCGCCAGCCCCTCGGATTCATGCGTGGGGTCAATTCTTCAATCATCGAATTTAAAATCTAAAATCTAAAATCTAAAATCGATTGACTTCTGCTATAGTTGTGGTAACACGAAACTGCCAGTTTTTAACAAATATTCCATCGCTCCCCCCAACCCCAAGCCTGTCAGAGAAACAGCAGTTAATACCCCAAAAGCCTGCCATTTTTTGAAACCAGACATTTGAATATCGAGTCTTGCCAAAGCCCCGGCTGAACTCAAGACTAAAGCAGTGGCAAAAAGGTGCAGCCAGGTAACAACTATAACTGCCAAAAGAGCTGATAAAATGATAGACATAAAAGCACCTGTATCAGTCTTAAACCACCTGTTAATTAAGCTTCTCGTGTCTCTCAGCGGGAACGACAAGATGACAGTTAATACCAAAACTGCAACTATAGATACAATCCAAGCAACGTGAGGGCTAACATCAAAACTAGATAACTTCCAGCCAAAAACGAAATAGGTAACAAAAAGTAGAGTTAGGGAAAGCCAAGAGTTTTTTCTCATCTTACCGAGCGGATTTTGTGCTTACCTAGAGGTTAGTAGAAATAGCTTGCACCGGACACGTAGGGATGCACTGCTCGCACACGATACAGCGCGATCGAGCAAAAGTTAGTTTAAAGCTTTCTGGGTCTAGGGTCAAGGCTTGTGTAGGGCAAACCCCCGTACACAAGCCACAGTGAACGCAAATATCTTCGTCTATGAGTATTTCCCGACTGGCTAGGGAAACCCCGATGTTTTGCGATCGCATCCAGTCGATCGCCGCTTCTAGTTGGTCGATATCCCCTGATAACTCTAGCACTAGTTTGCCCACTTGATTCGGAGCCACCTGAGCGCGGATAATGTTGGCAGCAACATTAAAATCCTTTGCCAGTCGATAAGTGACAGGCATTTGAATTGATCGTTGAGGAAACGTCAGCGTTACCCGTTTTTTCACCCTGCAAGTCCTCGGTAATTTACAAGCAATTTTGATCTCTGCTTATGTTTTAGCTTACTTGAGATTTGTCAGCGATTCTGAAGTTTAACAAATTATTGATGAGACATCTTCCATAATTCTTGTGGAGTAGGCATCCTGCCTGCTCTTGACAGGCTTTTGGGGAGATGTCTATTAGAAACGTGCAGTTATCTCAAAATATGGTATAATTGTAAATAGGTATTAAAAATAAAAAAACTAAAATTAAAATCCTCATTCATTTATGAGTCCTAATTCCCACAACTCAACTTCTGACAGCACATCAAAAAATTCTGAAGCAAAAACTGCCACACAGGTCAGAAACTTGTTGATTGTATTAGCTGCGATCGCCCTGGCGATATCGATCTTTTTCGGAGTGCGCACCCAAACACCGTCAAGCAGTCTCACTGAAATGGCAAAAGCTTCGACGCCATTAGAAACAGCGTTAGTAAATGGCAAACCGACACTCATGGAATTTTATGCTAATTGGTGCGGTAGCTGTCAGGCAATGGCAAAGGATTTGAGCGAAATCAAACAAAAATACGCCGAACCGATGAATTTTGTGATGCTGAATGTGGACAATGACAAATGGCTGCCAGAAGTTTCAAAATATCGGGTAGACGGAATTCCACACTTTGTCTATTTAAACAATAAAGGCAACGCCGTTGGGGAAACGATCGGCGAAGCGCCTCGCAGCATTATGGAAGCTAATTTAGAAGCTTTAATTGTAGGAAAAGCTTTGCCGCACGTGCAAGCTACTGGTCAAGTTTCTAATTTTACTCCCCCCACAGGGCCTGTAAAAACCAGCAGTTCAGACCCGCGCGCCCACGGGAGTCAAGTACAGTAGACCTCTCCAATAATTCTTGTATGGCAGGCAAAATGCCTGCCTTTGACTTTCTTTTAGAACAAAGTAAATTTATCAACTGTAATTAGGAAAGGATTCACAGAAATTAAAGAGGCGATCGCCAATCCCGTAGCTTTCACCTTAATCAGAGTATTATTGCTCTCCCGAACAATATCAAGATTCTCAAACCTCAAACCATCAGATAACTGCAACATATCCCCTACATTTGCAAAGTCATCAATGACGACAAACCCCATCTTTGTACTTAAAACAAATATATCATTGCCACTGCCGCCGATGAGGCTGTCACGCCCTAAACCCCCAGACAAAACATCATTGCCATCGCAACCAATAAGAGTATCATCATTGGCACCTCCGTCGATCGTATCATTCCCTTCACAGCCATCTATGATGTCGTTATTCTCATTGCCATTCAAGACATCATTACCGCCACCACCGCACAGCATATCTTCCCCTAAATTGCCACCAACAGTATCATCACCTTGGCTGCCAAGCACTGTATCGTTATCTTTGCCTCCAAAAATGCTGTCATCTCCCTTGCCACCCCCAACAAAATCATCATTTTGACAACCATTAATTAAATCATTGTCTTCTCGACCGTTAATCGAATCCTTACCTAAATTTCCAATCAGGAAATCTTCACCTTCATTGCCCATTAAAATATCGTCATTTTTGCCACCCCAACAGGTATCTTTACCGAACGATCCGATAATAAAATCATTATTTTCATTGCCATTAAATTCGTCGCTGTCAAAACCGCCATAGAGGTTATCATCGCCGAAGCCAGCGTCAAATATATTGGGAGTATTGTCACTATAATAGGCATCATTCTCTGCTGTCCCAAATCGCGGATTATCGCTGTCATTTTTGAAGATTAAGCGATCGATTAAATTTGGTTGATTTAAGTCTGGGTGCGGAATAATTTCGCAAATGCAGTCGCTTTCTGAAGGCGTAGGAGTTGCTGTCGCAATTGGCGTAGGCGTCAGAGTAGAAGTAGGTTTAGGTGTAGGTGTTGGCGTCGGAATTGGAGTTGGCGTCGGAATTGGCGTCGGAATTGGCGTCGGAATTGGAGTTGGAATTGGAGTTGGAATTGGAGTTGGAATTGGAATTAGAGTTGGAGTTGGAATTGGAATTGGAGTTGGAGTTGGAATTGAAATTGGAGTTGGAATTGGAGTTGGAATTGGCGTTGGAATTGGAGTTGGAATTGGCGTCGGAGTTATATTGACATTGAAGGTTCCTAAATTGCCAGCAATTGCAAAATTGCTGCTACGATCGCTAACTTGATTTGCCTCAAGTGCTACCATATAATTGCCATTATCAGCACTATCCCAAATACCCCCAGCAGGACTAATTTCATAAGTAGCTGTAAGATTAGTACCGCTGCCAGCAGGGGTAAACTTGACGAATTTAGCTAATTGATTAAAACCGCCTGTACCCGTTACTCGGATATCTGAATTATCAAAACTATCAACCTTAACTGCTACATCGTCGCTGTAAGTCACAGTCAAATTTGTGCTAGTGCCACCGCTTGTAGTAATCTCGCTAACAGGAGAAAGATTCGCTTGAGGTGCAGCAGTATCGGCATTAACCGCAATCGATAAAATTGCCGGAGTTGTTGAAGTATCTACACCCCCATTCACCGTGCCACCACTATCTTTTAAGGTGACACTAATATTTGCCTTGCCCGCAGTGCCATTGGGAGTATAGGTGAGATTGCCGCTGTTATCAATAGCGGGAGGAGTCGCAAATAAATTAATGCCGTCAGTAACGGTAAAATTGAAGGCCGATACACTCTGAGAACTCTCGTTATCCGGCCCAAAAATGATATTATTCGCCCAGTTACTAACAGTCTGCGGACTGGTAGTTCCTGCGGAGAGAGTTTGATTGCCTTTGTTGCTGAAAGCAGGCGGATCGTTAACAGGATTAACCGTAATTGTTGCAGTGCCAGCGGCTGTGCTAAATGTTGTAGTTCCTCCATTAAAACTAACATCCGCAGTGCCGCCACTCGTGCCGAATGTCCTGTCCCATGCGTGAAAAGTGATGCCATTAGTAACAGTACCGTTGTAGTCAGCTTTAGGTACAAAACGGATGCGGGTATTGGCATCGGCTGCGAGTAATCTAGCAGCAGTATTTGATACTGTACTGACAGCAGTCCAATTAGTTCCGCCATCGGTGGAATATTGCCAAGTACCGTTAGTATTGTCTGCGGCAGTGACAGCAATTCCTTTGTCTCCCGTCTCAGTAATTAGACTGTCAAAAGTAGAAACAAGGTTGCCACTGTTATTAATATTCGGGACATCTTCGTTGATGGCGGTAAAAGTGAAATTCCCATTGAGTACGGGGGCAATATTGATGACTTTGATGTTAACTTTGCTATAGTCGTCTTCAGTGGCAACGCCGTTATTTTGAATAGAATCTGGGTCATTTTGATCGACAGCAGTGATTTCGGCAACACTACTGATGGTTTTTCCGCCGGTACCGGGATTGACTGTAGCATTGAGTGTGAGGGTAGCATTAGCATTGACATCTAAGTTACCCAAATCCCAGATGCCAGTGGTAGTGTTATAAGTGCCTTGACTGGGAGTATTTTTTGTCAGGGTGAGGTCTTTTGGCAGTAAATCTGTCAGTTTGATGTTTGTAGCTGGATTGCTTGGTGCAGCATTTTTGACGGTAAGAGTATAGACAATAGCGCTGCCTTCGTTGGGTGCGGAGTTGTTTACTGTTTTGATTACTTCCAAGTCAGCATTGACTTTCCAACCTAAGTCCTGGAGTATACCAAGGGTGATAGAACCTGGGTCATGATTGGCTTCGCCTGGAGGCAGTTTAGGCGTCATCAATCCGTTGCCACTTGCTAGGGGATAAGTATCCTCATCTAGGTGCTGGATACTGGAACCTGCTTGGTATGTAGTTGGTGCGTAAATTTTGGGAGGATTGTTATTATTTGCTGCTTTAGCTTTCGGGCCATTAAAGAAAAGATTATCACTGATTAGCTGATTTCCTAGGGTGACAGAAGGTATGGCAAAGTCGGTAAGTAGTTTCTGATTAGCACCGTTCTCAATAAAAGTGTCGTAGATATAGGGAGCGCTATCAAACGAAAAACTGCCTTCGTTAGTATTTGTGTCGTAATCAAATGTGTCCAAAAATCCCAGCCCGTGACAGATTTCATGCAAAACAACAGTAATTAAATCATACTGTTGAAATTCCGGATTGGCATCTGTGCCAAAGTACCAATTATCAACATCACTGTTAAGTGAAACAATAATTTCTGGATTGTCTGTGCCGTTTAAATCTGTGCCAGCTAACTGATTTGCCAATAGTCCTGGATAAAAAGTATTCTTTACGGGAGCATTGGGAAAATTTAGTGACAACACCGATCCTCCTAGACCAAGAGCATTTATTGGAAAAGATTTCCAATTCGCCTGAATCGTGGTATCTATTTTGGATGTGTCGATGAGCCGATTCCAGATGTTAACTGCGAAATCAAATGATACTTTTGCATCAGCGGGAAATGAGCTATCGTAATCAACTTTAAGTGGCAGAATTCCTGGGTAATTTGCTAGCACTTCTGGAGCGAACACTAAAGATGTTTTAATCTCTCCTGTCGTATATTCTAATTCCCAGTTGCCGCCGAGCAATTCACTGCCGATTATAGTGGTAGAAGCTGCTATATTTGCTAGTGTTATTTGACTTAACCGCTGCACGAATTTTTCGCCAATTTCTCCTTGTGCTACACTGCAACCGTAGAGAAAAATGGCTGCCAACTGACCATCTGTTTGATGCGAAGCTTGAAAAGCTTTTTGCCATTGCTGCAATTGATTTGTATAATTTTCTAGGTTGTGCAGGCACAGTGTTGTGCTGCCTAGTTGCAAGCTGCCTGGACTGCCGTGGCAAACGATGTGGAGGGCGCTAATATTAGTACGGCTTCCTAGAATTTCGCTGATTTGCTCGATCCCATCTCGCTCTCGATCGAGTATGATAATCTCTGCTTCTAATGTGACTCCGGCAATCAGGTTTTGATAGTCTTCTATTGCTGAGTCAATAAATACTGTGGTACTGAAGTTGTTGGTGCGATCGCAGCTTTTGCCCAGCAATAGCAAATTGCCCGCGCTGAAGTCATCCCAACATCCTTGGAGTTGGGCAGAAAAAACTGGTATCATGGCGATATACCCTGTTACGTAAAAATGCTGATTTTTGAGAATTTAGTGTTTGAGACTCAAGAGTTGTTGTCAATGTTCCTTAAGAGGTGAAAAACTTTACTTAACGTGAATTATAGGTAAGCCCAAGGGTTGACGATCGACTAGAATCCCGATGGAGTATAAGTTACCGACACTACACCCGCAAACAGTTCTAGATAGAATCCGAAGAGTTAACTATAAAATGCGATCGACAATTTCACGTAAAGTCAAATATGCTTAATAAAAAAATATATTGTTGCACTGCCAACCTACTTAAAAGTAATTACTTAGTTCTGGAGAGGTAGTTGAAAAATAGAAATTATACTGATAAAAGCAGCCAAGAGAATTGCAAATTTCTCTGGCAATTGAATTTACTCGTGGTAAATAGTCAAGCGCCAACAGATAGCGAGGAAAATTGACAAATGACTGCCGAAAAACCGGATTCAGCATCAGCGGCCTCTCAATCCGCCGCCACATCGGCACCCTCATGCTGACACTAGCAATTATAGTCATGGGCGTTTTTTATATCACCCAACTGCCCGTTGACTTGCTACCCTCCATCACGTATCCCCGCATCGGCGTGCGCCTCGACGCCCCCGGAGTCTCCCCGGAAGTCGCCGTTGACGAAGTTACCCGCCCCCTCGAACAAGGACTTTCCGCCACCGAAGGCGTCATCCAAGTTTTCTCCCGTACCCGCGAAGGACAAGTCAGCGTCGATTTATTCTTCAAACCGGGGGGAAATATCGACCAAGCCCTCAACGACGCGACAGCCGCCGTCAACCGCATTCGCAACCGACTTCCCGATACAGTTGAATCTCCCAGACTGTTCAAATTCGATCCTTCCCAACAGCCGGTTTACGAATTTGCCCTGACTTCCAACTCCCTGCGAGGGGTAGATTTGCGGGTATTTGCTGATGAAGAATTGGCCCGCGAACTAAATGTAATTCCAGGGGTAGCAGCAGTTGATGTTGCGGGGGGCGTGCAAGAAGAAATTCAAGTAAATATTGACTTAAATCGCTTGCAATCTTTGGGAGTGAGTGTTTCCGATGTCTTAAACGCCCTTGAAGCCCGCAACCTCGATACTTCCGGCGGGCGGCTGCGACAAGAAGCGGCGGAACCTTTAACTCGCACCGTCGGTAGGTTTCGGAGTGCGAAAGAAATTCAGGAAATTTCTTTTCAAGCATCGGGTTCCAATCCACCAAGGCGCGTTTTTTGCGGGATTTTGCCAAGGTAATTGACGGGACAGAAGAAGAGCGCGTTAAGGTATTTCTCAATCAAAAATCTGCTGTGAAAGTTACTATTCAAAAGCAGCCAGACGCCAATACGATCGTAGTTGTAGATGACATCAAAAAGAGGATAGAAGAATTAAAATCATCCGGTGCAATTCCCGAAGGTACGACTATTGTCAATACTTTCGATGAGTCTAAATTCATCCGCGATTCGATTAGCAACGTTGTATTTTCCGGTTTGACAGGGGCTGTTTTAGCTGGTGCAGCGGTTTTCGTGTTCCTCGCTTCCCTGCGCCAGACTTTAATTATTGTTTTGGCAATTCCCCTGGCAACTTTAATGGCGATTATTCTGATGGGATTGTTTAACCTATCTCTCAACGTCTTCAGTTTGGGCGGTTTGGCTTTGGGCGTGGGAATTGTGGTCGATAACTCGATCGTGATGCTGGAAAATATTGTTGAAGGAACCAGCAAAAAAGGCAAGCGACGCTTGACTGACAAACAGTTAATTCAGCAAGCAGAAAAAAGCAGTCAAGAATTAGAATCGGCTTTATTTGCTTCCACCATCACTAATTTAGTTGCAGTATTGCCGTTTTTGCTGATCGGTGGCTTGGTTTCTTTGTTGTTTAACGAATTAATTCTTACCATCAGTTTTGCCGTAGCCGGTTCTCTAATTATCGGTTTGACAGTCGTACCGATGATGGCTTCCCGACTGCTAGCCGTGCGAGTATCCAGCGGTTTGAGCAACTTTTGGCCGCTGCGGGCGTTCGATCGAGCTTTTAACAGCGCTGCTGCGGGTTACGGGAAATTTTTATCGGGAATAGTGCGGTGGCGGTTAATTGTAATTGTACTGGCGATCGTGTTATTGGGCGGCGGCAGTTGGCAGATGGCGGGTCAAATTCCCCAGGAAATATTGCCCCGAATTAATACAGGACAAGCCAGATTGTTTGCTTTGTTTCCCGCAGGAACTAATTTGGAAACGAATCAGAGAGTGATGGCCGAAGCTGATAAAATTTTCCTCAGCCAGCCAGAAACTCAATACACTTTAACTACGGTGGGCGGGCTGTTGTTCGGCAACAATACGATCGAGAATTTGCTCCGAGGTGGCTGCAATATCACTCTCAAACCGGGCAGCAATACCTTAGCTTTTGTCGAAAGACTGAATGAAGAATTGAAGAAAGTTGATTTGCCAAAAGGTACTCGCTTGCGTCTGATTCCTGAAAACGTGCGGGGTTTGGTGTTAACTAATTCTCCGGTGCGGGGTGCGGAAGTTGATATCATGCTGCAAGGAGAAAACGAACAATTATTGCAGCAAGCCGGCCGCGATATTTTGGGAACTTTTGAAGAGAAGGTAAAATTAGTTCGTTTTCGCCCGGATGCAGATCCGCCGCAGCCGGAAGTGCAGATCCGCCCGAATTGGGAACAAGCGGAAATCTACGGGTTGAGTGCGAGGCAAATTGGCGAGACAATTCAAACAGCAATTCAAGGTGCTATTCCCACGCAATTGCAGCGGGGAAATCGTTTGGTAGATGTGCGGGTGCAGTTCGATCGGGATTCTGTCCAGTCAATTTCGGAACTTAAATTTATTCCTTTAACTGCTAGGAATAACAGTCAAATTCGGTTGGGCGATGTGGCGAATATTCAAGTAGGAAAAGCGCCTGGGGAAATTCAGAGACTCAACCAGCGGCAAGTTTTCTTGATTGCAGGAAATCTGAATCGGGGGGCGAGTTTGGGCGATGCTTTGAATCAAGTAAATGCTGTTTTGGCGGACATCAAATTGCCGCCGGGAGTGCGCATCATTCCGAGTGCCGCGGCAGAAACTAATAGGGAATTGCAAAGTTCGCTGAAGATTTTAGGTGCATTGGCGACGTTTTTAGTATTTGTAGTAATGGCGGTGCAGTACAATTCCCTAGTCGATCCGCTGGTAATCATGCTGACGGTGCCACTGGCTTTGGCTGGGGGGATTTTGGGGCTGTATGCTACTAAAACTGCGATCGGCGCGACGGTGATTGTGGGGGCGATTTTGCTGGTGGGAATTGTGGTGAATAATGCGATTATTATGGTGGAGTTGGCGAACCAAATTCGGGAAGAGGAAGGAGTCGATCGAACTACAGCAATTCTCAGGGCGGCACCTCAACGTTTGCGTCCGATTTTGATGACAACTATCACTACTGTTTTGGGTTTGTTTCCCCTCGCTTTGGGGATTGGAGAAGGTTCGGAGTTTCTGCAACCTTTGGGGGTTGTGGTGTTTTCTGGTTTGTCGCTGGCGACGCTGCTGACGCTGTTTATTATTCCGTGTTTTTACATTTTGCTGCACGATTTCTTTGGGCTGTTTGCAGCGAAGAAGCAGCCGCAGGTGGTGGCGATGCCGGTGGCGAAGAGGGGTGGGAAAACGACGAATTAATAAATGTAAGGTGTGCAGTGGGCATCTTATAATTTGTGCATTTTTCCACAATCCGGCGGGGGTTTAAACCCCCGCCTCATAGCGAAAGTCGGTTAAAAACCGACTGCGGATTGTGAGGGAAAGGGCGATCGATTTTAGTCCTCTTTTAGAGGACTTTCGCTATGAGACAGGGGTTTTCAACCCCTGTCGGACTGGGGAATTCACAAACAATATCGGAATTAGCGATAGGGAAACAGTCGAACAAATCCGGGAAAACCCCTATTTGCAATACTTTAGAGACTTGTGGAGGCTACCGGTTGGGAAATTGCCACTGATGGTAAAGTTGTTTTGACTGCCGATCGACTTAATTCTGAATATAGTCCGGGAATTGTCGATCGCAGATATCGTCCGAAGGTTGAAAATCAGAAGGAGAAAAGGAATTCGGGCTACACCATCGCAGATTTTTCTGCTCTTTTTACCTCTGACTCAACAGAGTTTTTTTGCCATGATTATCGGATGTTTGGTTTCAACTTTTTGAATTCGCCAACAGTCTCTTAGAATCCCCGTACCTTCAGGCCGGGGAGTATGTCACCTTTTAGAGGCTTTGAGGGCCTTTGTAAAGTTTTGGCGATAGGGCTGATTAAAAATTAATGCAGGCCACAGCAACGACAGCACCAGCCGATTTTGAAAACTTCTATTGAAGCTAGTGCGATCGAAACCATTCCAAAACTTCCAAATACCGCCACCATAAACGATCAGCAACGCCAAGCTAATTAACGTACTCATTTAAAAAACCCCTAAGCAATTGATAGGATTTTGGGTCAGCTACCTAAACTAGTATATCTAATCTATCATTTCTTCTCCCCCAACGGCAATTTAAACAGAGGTTTTTGGTAGCGCCCGCTACCTGAGCAGAAACTCGCCTCCAAAAATTTGTGAGACTCACCGATAATAATTAATTAAGAGCAGATAGCTGACGGCTGACCCAACAATTTTAAATTTTCGATCGAGTTAAAAAGAATCAGGAGTGCTTTTTAAGCAAGGAGGATTTTATGCGTGCAGTGCTGATGGCTGGGGGGTCGGGAACGAGGCTCAGACCCCTAACGTGCGATTTGCCCAAACCGATGGTGCCTATTCTCAATCGCCCGATCGCAGAACACATTATCAATTTGCTAAAAAGGCATGATATTACGGAAATTATTGCCACGCTGCACTATCTTCCTGATGTCATGCGCGAATACTTTAATGACGGCAGCGAGTTTGGCGTCCAAATGACTTACGCTGTAGAGGAAGACCAACCTCTGGGTACCGCAGGCTGTGTCAAAAATATTGCGGAATTACTCGATCGAACTTTTCTGGTCATTAGCGGCGACAGCATCACAGATTTTGACTTGACGGCGGCGATTAAATTTCACCGTAGCAAGCAATCCAAGGCTACGCTAGTTTTAACTCGCGTTTCTAACCCGATGGAATTTGGAGTGGTGATTACTGAAGAAAATCACCGGATCAGTCGCTTTTTGGAAAAGCCATCTACCAGTGAAATTTTCTCCGATACCATCAATACTGGCATCTATATTTTAGAACCCGAAGTTTTGGATTACCTGCCAGCCGAGCAAGAGTCCGATTTCTCAAAAGACTTGTTTCCCTTGCTGCTGGAAAAAGGCGAGCTGATGTATGGCTACATCGCCGAGGGCTACTGGTGCGATGTGGGCCAACTAGATGTTTACCGAGAGGCTCAGTACGATGCTCTCCAAGGAAAAGTTAACTTGGATTTGAGCTACTACCAAGAGGTGCGATCGCGAATGTGGGTAGGTCAGAATACCTTTATTGACGATAGCGCGATCGTTGAGTTACCCGCCATGATCGGCAACAACTGTCGCATTGCAGCCAGAGTCAAAATCGAAGCTGGTAGCGTAATTGGAGATAATGTCACCATCGGCGCCGACGCCAACCTCAAACGTCCCATAGTCTGGAATGGGGCCATTATCGGCGAAGACGCTCACCTCAGGGCCTGCGTGATTTGTCGGAGTACCCGCGTAGACAGACGCGCTCACATATTGGAAGGTGCTGTTGTCGGTTCCCTGTCAATCGTCGGAGAAGAAGCGCAAGTCGGGCCTAGCGTGCGCGTCTGGCCGAGCAAAAATATTGAATCCGGCGCTTTGTTAAATCAGAATTTAATTTGGGGAGAACAAGCTAAGCGGAATTTGTTCGGTCAGCGAGGCGTTCAAGGACTGGCAAATGTGGATATTACCCCGGAATTTGCGGTGAAATTAGGCGCGGCCTACGGCTCGACTTTGAAACCGGGTGCTTCGGTATCGGTTTCTCGGGATCAGCGGAGCATTTCGCGGATGGTTTCGAGGTCTTTGATTGCTGGTTTGATGTCCGTGGGAATTAATGTAGTCAATTTGGAATCGACGGCAATTCCGATCGCCCGCACGGTTTCGTCTACGATATCAATTGCTGGTGGGATTCATGTTCGCATTTCGCCCGATCGATCTGACCACATTTTAATTGAATTTTTCGATATCAAAGGCATCAATATTACTAAAGGGGCGGAGAAAAAAATTGAGGGAGCTTATTTTAAGGAAGATTTGCGGCGAGCTCTAATTCCGGAAATTGGAGAGATGTCTTACTTTAACCAATCTCTAGACGTTTACGCCCGCACCTTTGAGCGACAGATGAATGTTGAAGCAATTCGCTACAGTAATTCTAAAGTAGTCATTGATTACGTTTACGCAGTTTCCGGAGCAATTTTGCCGCAAATGCTAGCTAAGTTTGGTTGCGATGCGGTGGTGCTAAATGCCAGTCTCAAACAGACTTCTCTGAGCAATGGAGAGCGAGAATATTTACTCGATCAACTCGGCCGCGTGGTGAAAGCTCTCAGTGCTAATTTTGGAGTACAAGTTTCAGCCAATGGCGAACAGCTAATTTTGGTAGACGAATCAGGAATAGCGGTTCGGGGGGAAATGCTGACGGCACTGATGGTAAATTTGATGCTGACTTCTCATCCCAGAGGTACAGTGGTAGTACCAGTAAATGCGTCTTCTGCGGTAGAGGCGATCGCCCGTCGCTACCAAAGCAAGGTAATCCGCACTAAGGCAAACCCAACTGCTCTGATGGAAGCCGCTCACAGGAATCCGAATGTGGTTTTGGGCGGTAGTGGCAATATGGGTTTTATTTTCCCACAATTGCATCCCGGATTTGACGGAATGTTCTGCATTGCTAAAGTGATCGAAATGATGACGATTCAGGAGCGATCGCTCGGACAAATTAAGGCCGAACTTCCCCGCGTCACTCACCGCAGTTACAGCGTCCGCTGTCCTTGGACAGTCAAGGGTTCGCTGATGAGATATTTAGTAGAAACTCATTCACCCGATCGGTTAGAATTAATAGATGGAGTCAAGATATTCAACTATGATGATGACAATTGGATATTAGTTTTGCCTGATGCTAGCGAACCAGTCGTACACATCTTCGCCAACAGCGACGACCGAGATTGGGTAGCTGAAACTTTGAAGGAGTACCGCGCCCTTGTCCACGATTTTGTCACCCAAACTGAGGCTGCAACGCGCCAGAATAAATTAGTTAATGGGTAATTGTTGACAGTTGATAGTTACCCATTACCCATTACCCATTACCCATTACCCATTACCCATTACCCATTACGTTATGAATAGCTGCATTTTGATGGCGGAAATAATTCAACAACCGCAACTCCGATATACTCCTGATAATCAAGTTCAGATAGCTGAGATGCTGGTGCAGTTTCCAGGCCCTAGACCTGAAGATCCGCCCGAACACTTGAAGGTGATAGGATGGGGTAATTTAGCCGAAGAAATTCACGAGAAATATCATGAAGGCGATCGCGTGATTATTGAAGGCAGACTAGGCATGAATACGATCGAAAGAGATGGTATCAAAGAAAAACGCGCTGAACTAACAGCTCAAAAAATTTATAGTCTAGGTGTCGATGCAATGAGTTCAGTTCCTGCAAGTAGAACCACCTCGGAACCAACTCAAATTCGCGACAGCACACCTCCTGCTACGCCTAGCAATGTGGTACCTTTAGGCTCGCGCAACCGCAATTCTAGCAGCGCTCCAGGCGGCGCTAACCGCCCGTCTAGTCCTGATTGGAACTCGCAGCAGTCTTCAAGTTATGAGTCCGATCGACCATCAAGTTCGTCTAGCGAGTCTGACAATCCCGATTACGACCCGATTCCGTTTTAACTCACTCAGTTCTGGACGTAACAGGCATATATAGTAAGGTGCGTCAGTTCCCGAAATCCTCAATCGTAGTCAAGAGAAATTCGCCTGACGCACCCTACTACGAGTCGATTGGATTGTGATACTTCACTGGCTACTGGATTTATTTGCGATCGCAATTCTTCAATCTAAAATCTAAAATCTAAAATCCGATGACTTCGCAGTTATTAAATCCACCAGCTCAAGACCAGCGAATTGTTAAACATAACAGCACATGGCAGCAATTCAAATTGATTCAACAGGGGTTTGATGACTCCCCTGGTATTCGGCTGTTTTATTACAAAGGAACCGTAGAAATCTTGGCAGTCAGTCCAGAACACGAAATTTTCAAAACCCTAATTGGGCATCTCATCGAAACTTTTTTAGTGGAAAGAGGCATCGAATTTACTCCCACCGGCTCAATGACAACCGAACGAGAAGGAGAAGCTTCGGCTCAACCCGACGAGTCTTACTGTCTCGGCGAATTGAAATCGATTCCCGATTTATCTGTGGAAGTGGTATTCACGAGTGGGGGTGCGAGCAAGTTGGAACGGTATCGGGTGCTGGGTGTCCCTGAAGTTTGGTTTTGGGAAGATGGACTGTTTACTCTGTATCATTTGCGATCGGAGGGTTACGAACGGATTGTTCGTAGCGAATTATTGCCAGAAATTGACATTAACCTGTTGGGAAGGTGCGTGTTGATGAGTTCTAGAGTTGAGGCAATTAGAACTTTTAGGCGAGCGATCGACTTGGTAATTAACAATTAAACATTGCCGATCGCACCTACTTCAATTATAATTCTGTCGATCGCACAATTTCCAACCCAAACACTTCTGCAAACTTAGTCACAACGATCGCCCTCACGCGATCGACCTCAATTCCCGGAATAAACTGCTTTAAGCTCCCCACAGGTTTATCTGGAATCCCGCAAGGTACAATTTGCTGAAAACCTTCAAGATCCGGACACACATTTAAAGCAAAACCGTGCATCGTAATCCAGCGACTGACTTTAATCCCGATCGCACCCACCTTGCGCCCTTCCACCCAAACACCAGTCATCCCCGGTACCCGTATACCTTTCAACCCCAAAACTGCCAGCACCCTCAGCAGCACTTCCTCCAACTGTCGCAAATACCAGTGCAAATCCTGCTGATGTCGCCGCAAATTTAAAATCGGATAGCCCACCAATTGACCAGGACAATGATAAGTCACCTCGCCTCCCCGCTCAACTCGGTGCAATTCCGCCCCAGTTTTGCCTGGGTCAAATTTCAAAAATTCTAACTTGGCACCCTGTCCCAAGGTGTAAACCGGCGGATGTTCCAGCAAAATCAGGACATCCGGCAAATCTGGATTGTCGCGACGCTCTTGCACTAGCTTTTGCTGAGCTTCCCAAGCTGTTGAGTAGGACACTTGTCCCCATTCGAGAAGCCAGCAGGGTTGAGAATTCAGATGCTGAGAAAAGGGAGGGGAAATCATGAAAAAAATCAAGAGGGTTTTTACGGAATATTGACGCAGTTAAAATCAAGAATTGTCAACAGTTTAAAAAGATTTTGAAAATAAGTGTTTTGTAGAATACAAGATGCTATTGTATAAACTATACCCACGTTAGAGAAGGGAGGGAGCTCTATGAAGCTTGTTATCCAGGGTAAAAATATAGAAATCACCGATGCAATTCGAGAGTACGTCAATCAAAAGGTTGAAAAGGCGGTTAGCCATTTTCAAACTTTGACTACTGAGGTGGACATACATCTGTCGGTGGCTCGCAACCCAAGGATAAATCCTAAGCAAACTGCTGAGGTAACTATCTATGCTAATGGCAGCGTGATCCGAGCTGAAGAAAGCACGGAAAACCTCTATGCCAGCATAGATTTAGTTGCTGATAAGATTGCTCGTCAACTACGGAAATTTAAGGAAAAACGCCACGACAATAAAACTCAGAGTAACACCAAAACGGTAGCTGTGGTTGACGAACATCCTGTAGTTGCCGATTTGATAGGCGATCGAACTCCTGAACTTCCTGCCGAGGTGGTGCGGACTAAGTATTTTGCCATGCCTCCGATGACAGTTCAAGAAGCTTTAGAACAATTGCAGATTATCGATCACGATTTCTATATGTTCCGCAATGCCGAAACAGGGGAAATCAACGTGCTTTACGAACGCAAGAGTCACGGTGGCTATGGAGTTATCCAACCTCGCAATGCTAATGGCAACAGTAACGGTAAAAACGGCAAAACTGCCCACAACGTTGCACCGGAAAAATCAAGCGCTGCAAAGACTTAGATAATTGCTAATTGCTAATTGCGGGCGATCGTAATTAGCTAGCGATTAACGACTAAAGTCCAATGGCACTGAAAAAGTGAGTCCAAAAAAATCTGTCAGGCAATGATCTATATAGATCATTGCCTGACCCAAAATATCTCCCTCTAGTATGCCAAATCCTGCGTCTATTCTCAAGCAACAATTTTTACAGAGTGTCGCCTTACCGGTTAATTAATTACTAGATCTGTTGCCAATTATCTAAAAAATTGCGATGTTTGATGTCCAAATGCTTCATCCTCCGGGTGCGCAGGTGATTTAAAAAATCTCAAATGGGTTCTATATGACTAACTTTTGATATTTTCTAAAGTTTTGCGAGCTTCTGCAACGTGTGCCTTGAAGTCCAACATCGAGTCAAAAATATGCTTGACAACCCCTTGTTTGTCAATGACATAAGTTACTCTACCGGGCATAATCCACATTGTCGCCGGAACGCCGTATAATTGCCGAACTTTGTTACCAGTATCGCTCAACAGTGTAAAAGGTAACTGATATTTAGCAGAAAATTTCTGGTGAGACTGCTGCGAATCTTCGCTAATCCCGATTACTTCTGCACCTGCGTCTTTGAAAACTTCGTAACTATCTCGAAAAGCACAAGCTTGGGCCGTGCATCCCGGAGTTTCGTCTTTAGGATAAAAGTAAACAATGACATTTTTTTGACCTCGAAAATCTTTCAGGCTGACTGATGAGCCGGTTTGAGATGGTAAGGTAAAATCCGGTGCGATATCTTCTACTTTGACAGTCATATTTTTTGTTTGACGAACAGCATCCAACAGATATGTTTTGCGAACATCTCTCTATTCTATGTCTCTGCGTCCTCTAGCTCGTATTTTTTGTTTAAGTCCCGATAGTATAGGTTGAGAGCGTGTAGTAAGCAAGCACATTAAATTCAGGCTCGTCAATTAAGACAAATATGGAGTATTTAATTTAGATTGTATCCGGCAATTTGCCGTATGTCAAGGTCGAGCGCGCATACCTAATCGGCACAGAATCGAACAGAATATCCCGAAACTGCCTATCTTCGAGCTTGCTGTTAGCAAAATACTCCTGCGAAGTTTGCCACTCTGATAATTTTTAACCTGGCTCGCCCTTATTCAACACATCTCTCACCTCGTTCAAAAATGCCAGCGAATTAAAAGTAGCACTACCTCCCGCGTGACTGAATTCAGACAAAACACCAACCGAATTATCGCCAATAATGCGATCGAACGGATCTAGCTTTAGACTTATCTGTTGGCGAGATTCGTACCGAGAAAAGTGAAATATTGTCAAATAGTGCAGCAAAGTATCTTTGATTTCACCGTCATCAATCAAACCTTGGCGAATATCTAAATCGTCAATAATTCCTTCATAAATATTCAACAGCGTCGAATAGGAAATCACCCCGTTGTAAAAATTATTTTCCCCTTGCTCTACTTTCAGCCCGTTAAATAAATTGAAAAATACAGCAGCTTGCTTGCTCGTATCTGCAAATAAGTTAGTAACCTCCGCTGTATCTTGAATATAAAAAGATTCTCCCCTATGTTGTTTGGGACTGTAGACGTAGTATTTGTCAAAAAATACCGGGTAAATTCTAATATCTTGTTGCTCTCCTTTCAAAGTTCGGACGATATCTTTCGACATCAAAAACAATTTCTCATCTTCATCGTTTTGAGTAATGTGTAGCGTACTCCGATCGGGTGCTTGCGAGATATATACAAAATTTCGATAGCCTCGATTGTACAACTGGCGGACAATATCTGCCAGAATTGCAGGCTGAGTATAAAGATGTTGAAGGCTGTAGTTTTCTGAAAAAGTTTTTAGCATTCCAATTTGAATAGTACCGTCTTCGTAGTGCCTGATT
Organism: Microcoleus sp. CSU_2_2; assembly: GCA_012035135.1. Taxonomy (GTDB): domain Bacteria; phylum Cyanobacteriota; class Cyanobacteriia; order Cyanobacteriales; family Microcoleaceae; genus Microcoleus. The sequence goes on along the minus strand of JAAUPI010000012.1, from coordinate 22,385 downwards.
CCGGTAACTTCGCCGAACAAACAGGCTTTTGCGCGATCGCGACTTCTACCCTTTCTGGCGTCGCAGTCCCTAGTCGATACTGTAATAATTACTAAATTATCCAATTCAGGAGATAGCTGCACGTCCTTAAATCGAAACTTTTTAGGAAGTATTGAATACAGCGAACTCAAACCATTTTTGGCAGTTAAATGATACTTGTCACCCAGAATCCGAAATCCTTGGGAATTCGATCGGTGTTTTTCGCTCAAAATGTGACATAATGTCTTAGAAAAATGCCCGATAAATTTTTCCGAAGGTGAAGGGTTTTGGTGGTAGCCTTCATGAAGTCTGACCATCGGTACAAATAAATTGTTTGGTAAATTTTTCAACACGATTCGCAGGCAAATATATGACATCAGCGCCATAGCCAACTTATAAACAAAAGCTGCTGTTGGTTTCAAACCTCCCTGGCTGTCTAACCGTCGGTTGTCGTAGGGAAATACAACTGATTTATTCTGAAAACTTTTATAAAAAACCTCTCTCGATCGATCGGCTTTAGGAACCCAAATTACGGGCAAAGCATCGATACCTTTGATGTTATATTCCATACTGAAACTTTGGGATTCATCAGTAGGGAAATAGCGGACATCTTCAATTTTAATATGGACTGGCAATTGACAAATTGCTCTTTGGTTGATACGATCGTGTCCCACGGAGATATGCTGAAGAGTCTCCTTGGGATTGCGCCCCACAACCGCCTTGAAAAATTTCCCGCTTGTCAAAATATCATCTATTTTTGCTAAAATACCTCTTTTAATCAGAATCTGTCGTGTTTCTGTTCGAGATGGTACAATAGTTCGATGTACTATCAAGCTTCGCAATAATTGCTTGAGACAGTTGATTTTGTAGGTGACATTAATTTCTTGAAAACGCTTGAAAAAATTGCGAAAAAGCTGCTGTTTATTTTGTTCGTTAGAACCCTGTAGTATCGGCAAAACTACTCGCTCAAATCCGGCGATCGGATCGTATGCTAGTTCGGTTTCTGGGTTATAATTAGCTCCAAGTGGGTCATGAGACGAGGCAAAGACAAAGTGATACAAAAACGCTATCTTTAATACCTTGCGAAAGAAAGTTTCACGATCGACTGGTTCCTCTAATGCGACGAGATGTTCCTCGCTGTCGGGATTTAGCAAATTGAGATGATACTCGAATACGCTATCGCCGCCCCTTGACTGCACGGGATTATCAAACTTGAGTTTTAAACCAAAAATAAATTGGCGATCGCCTCCTGAGTTATCCGTTGTTTCTCCCAAATTACCTGCTATAATCGGAACGATCGGAAGCGCATCTAAAGAGTCCGATCGCGAAAATAGATCTCTGTAATTAACCCGAGTTCCCTGATAGTTAACCGAGTAATGGTCATCAGCTTTATTAATATCGCTGATATATTTTTCTATCAACCTGAGACGCCTGGTAAAATCTTGGAAATAAATCAAATTGCGAACATTTGCTGTGGCGGAGTCGATGTTATCTAAAAGATACTCCAAGTAAGTAATTTTTGCTTCTTTCTTCAGTTGTCCCAGAGTTTCCCGATTTACAACTCGCACCAGCCGATGAAAATCAGAAGTTTCATTGTCCACCATTTCATCAAGCAAATAATTCAGTTTTTTCCGAGCGTCTTTATTCTCAATATTCTCCGCAATATAATTCTCAATACCTGCTTTCAAATATTCTTGAAACCTATCTACATTGCGGACAAAAAAAGTTACTTTATGAAACTTCAGTAGCGAATCGCAGCCAGGAGCGAAGGATTCCAAAGCCAGCTTTTGTTTTTGCAAATCCCGATCACATCTGTCAAAATCATACTTGAAACCTAACTGAGTTCCCTTACCTTTAAAAGACTCTAGCGGACTAATTAAACTCAGACAAAACTTGTCAATTGTCACACTATTTCCCAAAACAGATGCTAATTGCTGGCGCAAACAAGTTTCAATTTCCCTAACTTGACTGCGAAAACGAACCTCAACGTCCGGCAAAAAATCGATCGTAGCAGAATCTGCTTGAGTTTCAGAAGAAACCAAAGGATTCTGCACTCGATCGCAACTTGCAACTCGATCGCCTACCGTGTCAATATCTATGAGCAAGCGTCTGCGATCGTCCGAAACTTTAAACGGGTTTTTTTCCTGTAAAACCTCTAAAATCTTGTCCAGTAAATCGCTATAGTCTACGGGAACTAAATCGCCTTGATCCGATGTGAAGATGTTCACCCTGTCATCCCCAATTTCATGTTTGCTTAAACAAATTAAATTGAGTACATTCAACAATAGCGACTTACTAAATAGTTGCTAAATTCTATATGACTTCAAAAAGCTTGAATCCACTCTTTGACATCGTACTCAGTCCAAACCTGATTTACCCAATAAGGATCGGCTGCAACCAATTGTCGCACCTGCGCTTCATCTTCGGCTTCGTAAATTGCAAAAACCTTTGTTAAATCTTTGGTCGGTCCGATCGTAATTAATACTCCCGATTCTTTTTGCTTGGCCAATCCCGCTAAATGAGCCTCTCGAAACGGAGCGCGTTTTTCTAGAACATCCTCGCAGCAACTTCCCCACATCACGTATTTAGTCATAGTTTTGAGCCTCAGACAAACATATCCAGAAAATATTATTATAGATCGTGGTGACGCTCCCACGGCAAATCAAAGATTATGCTGTGGGGATTCCCACCTGTCTAGCTAAAAAATACAAAAAAGATCGCCCATGATTTTTTTAGAAAAACCTAAGGGCGATCGGAAATATTCAAAATTTTCTGATAACGGAGAGGGAGGGATTCGAACCCTCGTTAAGTTGCCCTAAACAGCATTTCCAGTGCTGCGCCTTCAACCGCTCGGCCACCTCTCCAGTGCTAAATTCATTTATTTAGTCACAAGTAAACTATGTTAGCAGAACAATTCTGATTTGGGAAGGCCTAATGGCATAAATTTATTGTTTAATTTGAATAGGGCGTCAAAGAATCTGGAAAAATCGATCGATCGCAGAGTCAAGTTTTGGCTCAAATCCATTGCCCACAAGAATTTTACCCTCATAACTAATCTAAAATCTAAAATCTAAAATCCCCATGACTCGCTCTTACGTAATTAAAATTCACAATAGACAAACGGGATCGCGCCACACCGTGCGCGTCCCCGAAAACCGCTACATCCTCCAAAATGCTGAAAACCAAGGTGTAGACTTGCCATTCTCCTGTCGCAACGGCGCCTGTACAGCCTGTGCGGTGCGCATTGTATCAGGCGAACTGTACCAGCCAGAAGCAATGGGACTTTCTCCGGAACTGCAAAAAAAGGGTTATGCGTTGCTATGTGTCAGTTATCCGCGTTCTAACATCGAAGTAGAGACGCAAGACGAAGATGAAGTGTACGAACTCCAATTTGGCCGCTACTTCGGCAAAGGTAAAGTGCGTGCCGGTTTGCCCATTGAGGAAGATTGAGGACAAAAAAGCATAGAAAATGGAACAGTCTTGAGGCAACTGACATACATAGTACATACATAGTAAGGTGCGTCAGTTCGCAAAATCCTCGATAATCTTTTAAGAAATTCGTCTGACGCACCCTACGAATCCATTGGATTGTAACAGTTGCGTCGAGGATAATGGAAAATGAAAGTTTTCGATTTTTCATTATTCCCAATACCCAATGCCCCATTCCCAATTCCCATTCCCAATGCTCTTTTATAGATTATTAGCGATCGTCCTGAGTCTGCTGTTAATTAGCTGCCAAAAACCTGAAATTCCCCAAGGTACGATCGTCAAAATAGGTCGGACTATTAGCGGGCAAACAGTCGAAATCACCAGCATATCTGACAAAATTGCCATATTAGAACAAATTAGGCTGATTGGTATAGAAGTGCCAGATTTAAAACAGCAGCCTTGGGGAGAACAGGCCAAACAAAAATTAGAACAGCTAATTGGAGGGCAGGAGGTATTGTTAGAATCCGATGTTGAAAAAAAAGACAGGTTCGATCGCAAACTTGCCTATTTGTGGCAAGACAAAATCCTGCTCAATGAACAACTAATTAAAGAAGGTTATGCTTTAGCAGCGGTGCGATCGCCCAATACCAAATATCAGCAGCGACTTGTTAATGCTCAAGAATGGGCTAGACTAATGGGTCGTGGCATTTGGAATCCCAAACAGCCTCTGCGCCAAACTCCGGCAGAATTTCGCCAGCAAAATCGGAAATAGTTATTAGTCAGTAGGTAATTGGTAATTGATAATTGGTAATTGAGGATTACTGTTCTCTCTAGCCTCGGAGATCTTCCGACTTCTATCAGACTTCTTCCTTTGTGTCCTTCGCGCCTTCGCGGTTCGTACTTCCCTTTTCCTAATGATTGACAATCAACTACCAAACTTCTTAGAAATAGCTACAGAAGCCGCCCTAGCAGCAGGTTCTGTCCTGCAATCTTTTTGCGGAAAATTAGAAGAAATTCAAGAAAAAGGCCGATCGGGCGATTTAGTTACAGAAGCCGACAAAGCCTCCGAAGCCGTCATTTTAGAAATTCTCAGTCGCCACGTTCCCCACCACGGCATCCTCGCCGAAGAATCGGGTAAATTAGGGGATGCCAGTAGCAAATACCTGTGGGCGATCGACCCTTTGGACGGCACAACCAATTATGCTCATCAATATCCTGTTTGGGCAGTTTCGATCGGACTTTTAATCGAAGGCATACCACAAATTGGCGTAATTTTCGATCCATTTCATAACGAATTATTTCGCGCAGGCAAAGGATTGGGGGCTACTCGCAACCGACGGCCGATCGAAGTTTCTCAAATCTCAGAATTGAACAAAAGCTTGTTAGTTACCGGCTTTGCCTACGATCGGCGCGAAACAGCCGACAATAACTATGCCGAATTCTGTCACCTCACGCACCTTACCCAAGGCGTGCGACGCAGCGGTTCGGCATCCCTAGACCTCGCCCACGTAGCCTGCGGCCGCGTAGATGGATACTGGGAACGGGGACTTGCCCCGTGGGACGTAGCAGCCGGCGTACTCATCGTCTCCGAAGCCGGAGGTCAAGTTACAGCTTATAACAAAGGTAGTTTTGAGATTAATTCCGGTCGAGTTTTAGCCACAAACGGTCGCATTCACGCCGAACTCAGCGGGGCATTGCAGCAGGTTCCTCCCTTATCCTCTTGGGGTAGCATTCCGGCAACTAAGCCTCAGGGGTAGTACGGGGGTCAGAACCCCTGGAGTGAGGCTACATTAAAGAATAGTGAAAAGCTAGGAAAGGGAGAGTAAATCTTATGTCTTTGGAAATTACAAAAGGGCTGTTTAAGTTTGACTTTACAGATCAGCACGCTATTTTGGGAGTTCCCTTGGATGCGGAGTTTAACGACATCCGCAAGCGGTACATGAAAATAGTCCGTCGATTGCACGCGGATACTTGCCCTTTTGAAGACCCAGCCGATAAAGATTGGGCCAACCAATTTTTGTCAAAAGTGGTCAATCCTGCTTACAACAAATTCTCTAAGGAAAGCGATCGCAAAGAATACAGCCTGCTAGTAACAACCATGGCCAAGCGCGTCGCTCAAGAACAGCCGAAACAGCAGCAAGTCGAAAGCGAAGCAGCCAAACAATTAGCTAGTGCTAAAGATTTGCAAGAAGCTTACCAAAAAGCAGTTAACAAACTCGCTGACAAGCAGTACGAATCAGTTGAGCAAGCTCTAGAGGCGATCGGTCAAATTAGCGAACTCAACATGGTTTACCTACTGCGAAAAGAGCGCGTGGGTGGTGGTCGGATTCCCACCCAGGAGCCGACAAAAACTGCAACCCCAGTCAGCCCAGCGACAACAACAGCAGCAGCAAAACCAACTTCCACAGCAGCAAAACCAACCACCACCACTGTTACTTCCCCTCCGCCATCACCCAAATCCCAAGACTCGCTGGCGGAACAATCTTGTCGCCGAGCTCAAGGATTCATCGACAGTAAAAATTATGCCAAAGCAACTTTGGAGTTGAAAGAAGCCCTGAAGCGCGAGCCTAAAAATAGTAAGGGCCACGCTATGTTAGCAATGTGTTACTTTCAACAAGGTCAAGCCACAATGGCAAAACTTGAAGTCCAAAAAGCTTTGGCATCAAACCCAGAAGAACCGATCGCTTTGGAGGTTAAGAAAAAGCTGGAACAATCAGCAGCTTCTGGGGCAAAAGGCAAAAAGGGTGACGACAAACCGGGCGGCTTTTTTGCAAGTTTGTTTGGTGGCGGTAAGAAGAAATAATCGGGTATTTTGAGGGGTGAATTGTCAGTTGTGAATTCCCGATCGGTGGATTGGGCTCGATCAAAAAAATCAAGAATTGGTGATATCTTAATTTGTTAAGGTCGAATGTTAAGCTTGTTTCGTTCGACTTTAACATCGTCCTCTCAAGTCTAAGCTTCTAGCCCCAATCCCCCATCTAAAATCTAAAATTCAAAATTGATATGGTTCACCAACCCCCATCGGGTGCAAGAGATTTATTGCCCCTAGACGTTGCTCAAAAAATTTCGATCGAACGGCGCTTGCAGCAGGTATTTCACCGCTGGGGCTATCACCGGATTATTACTTCGACTCTAGAAAGGCTGGAAACTTTGATGGCTGGAGGTGCGATCGACCGATCGACTCTAATTCAACTCCAAGATGCTGAAGATGGAGAACTCGGCTTGCGCCCGGAATTGACTGCTTCGATTGCCCGCGCGGCTGCAATGCGGATGGCCGGGACTTCCGGACAGCCCCAGCGCCTCTACTACAACGCGAACGTCTTTCGCAAAGGCCCAGATACTGGCAGCGGTGGCCAACAGGAGTTCTATCAAGCTGGGGTGGAGTTGCTGGGTGCGGGGGGGACAGTTGCGGATGCGGAAGTGCTGCTGCTGTTGTCTGAGTGCTTGGAGAGTTTGGGAATTGATGACTGGCATTTGGTTTTAGGAGAAGCGGGCTTGACTGCAAGGTTGCTGGAACCGTTTCCGCCCAATGTGCGCCAGAAAGTTCGGGGGGCGATTGCCAATCTCGATCGAGTTGGTTTAGAAACTTTGCCACTGTCGCCAGAATTGCGATCGAGAGCCATGCTGCTGTTTGACTTGCGCGGCCGCCCGGAAGATGTGCTGCCAATTGTAGCAAATCTCGATTTAGATTTGCCACAGCAAACAGCCTTAAATAATCTCAAATCTGCGATCGAATTGCTGCATAAATATGAGTCAAAAATTCCCAATCTCAAATCTAAAATTCATCTCGATCTAAGCTTGATTCAAACTTTTGACTACTACACTGGAATTGTGTTTGAAGTTGTCAGCAGTTCCCAGACGGGACAGCGAGTTTTGGGACAAGGAGGACGGTACGATCGACTCTTGGGATTGTTCGATCCTCAAGGGCAAAATTCACCAGGAATCGGGTTTTGTCTGAATATTGAAGATTTGCACCAAATTTTGCTGACCGAGGGTCAATTGCCCAGGGAAACCCCAGCCAGCGACTGGTTAGTCGTGCCTCAAACCCCTGAAGCTGCTGCCGCTGCCTTTGTTTACGCTCGCAAACTCCGAGAGTCTGCTCATCTAGTTCGAGTAGAAATCGATTTAGAGAATCGCGAGACTGCGGAGGCGGCACGGGAATATGCTCGCGATCGGCGCATTGCTCAAATTGCGTGGGTGAATGCCGAAGGGTTCCCCACAATTGAGACAGTAAATTAATCAGAGGCTGAGAAATAAATATTCGATGGGATCTCTTTACCACAGGATGTAGTAATAAATGTTGTTTAACTCCACAATATTTTTAGGGTTTTTGGTAGTTGTAGTGTATGTCTATTACTTGCTAACACCTCACTATCGACGTTGGTTTTTGTTATTAGCTAGCTACACATTTTATTGGGTATGGAGCGTTCCTTACTCGCTATTAATGGTTTTATATACCATGCTGGCGTACATCACAGGTCGCGCTATAGAATCAGCCACTAAAAATAAAGATAAGAATCTGGCACTAATTTCTTTTCTGATTGTAGTTGTCAGCACTTTATGCCTGTTTAAGTACGCGAACTTCTTCTCAGATTCGGCATACTCCGTGTTGGGATTCGCCCTTGGGCTCAACTGAATTTACTCTTGCCTTTGGGCATTTCTTTTTACACGTTTCAGACGATTAGCTACATAGTCGATATCTACAAAGGCACGATACCTGCTGAAAAGTCACTCCTCGATCTAGCGCTGTATGTGATTTTTTTCCCAAATCTTGTGGCTGGACCGATCGTTCGTGCAAAGCATCTGATCCCTCAGTTGGCCTGCGACTCATCGGTGAATTGGACTCAGATCCGAAGTGGCATTAGCCAGATTGTTTGGGGAATGCTGAAAAAAGTTTATATAGCTGACCCAATGGCGACAATTGCCAGGGAAGCTTTTGCTCGCCCTGAAAGTGTTTCTGGGCAGGGGCTTGTACTGGGTACATTGGCTTTTGCGGTTCAAGTTTATTGTGACTTTTCTGGTTATTCAGATATTGCGATCGGCTCGGCCCGCTTATTTGGAATTGAACTGCCTGCCAACTTTAATAAACCTTATTTAGCCTACAGCATTACTGATTTCTGGCGCAGATGGCACATTTCGCTATCAAATTGGTTACGCGACTATCTATACATTCCTCTTGGTGGCAATCGGCGTGGCAACCTCCGCACTTATGCCAATTTAATGATCACTATGTTAATAGGAGGTCTGTGGCACGGTGCTGGATGGAACTGGATTGCTTGGGGGGGGTTTCAGGGGGCTATGCTCTCAATTGAAAGAGCAACTGGACTTTCATCTGCACCCACTTCTAAAGTCAAACATTTGCTCCGTTGGTTGCTGACTTTTGTTCTAGTTTGTACTTCTTGGGTGTTCTTCCAAGCATCTAGTTTGAACAGTGCATATGTGGTATTACAGCGGATATTTACCTGGGCTGACGGCTGGATACCTGTTGACTACCGCCCGCTGTTTTACATTAGCATAATTTTGCTATTTGACTGGTGGGATGTGAAGCAGCAGTGGATGAACTGGGCAGAGGCTAACCCCAAATGGCTAAAGTGGATTGCTTGTGGAATGGCGATCGCGCTCATGTTTACCTTCGCCGGTGCCTCAAGCTCAAATTTCCTTTACTTCCAGTTCTAATTAATGTGTTGTAGCATTCTCAAGAACAGGCATCTTGCCTATTCCTAACCAAGGTAAAACATTTCAGTTCTAATCAACTTAGACAGCTCATGATACCAATATTTAATGACAAGGCACTGTCCCACTTAAAAACAGGATTTCGTTACACATCAGTGACGCTTGTAAAGCTATTATTAGCCGCTATATTATTGGAGTCGCTCCTGCAAGTTACTGCTCGCGAATACACCAACAATATTTTCGATCGCGAATTCACTGGAGGCCATCCAATCGCCGTCAGCAGCGCCGGAAATCGCGGCCCCCTGCTGCCAATTAAAAAAGCTCCTGGCGAGTTGCGAATTCTGGGAATGGGAGACTCAACAACATTCGGTACTGGCATTGGTGCTGAAGATACTTGGCCAGCTCAACTAACGGAGGTTTTTAAGAAAAATGGCGCTAAGTCAACCTACATCAACGCTTCTCTAGAGGGTTATTCCCTCAAGGAAATCAACTATGTTTACCGCAACCAGTGGTCTAAGTACAAGCCAGATTTAGTAGTGTTGGCGGTAGACAACAACTTGGTCTCGATGACCTGGTTTCGCCGCAACGACAAAGCAATGCCTGCAAACCCCTATTTGGAGCCAATCCGCAAATCTAAGCTGGGAGATGTGAAAAATCAGTTCAAAATCTTAGCTACTCCCTCCTGGCTGAAAATCAACTCTCAAAAAGGCTTGTACTTGCTGGGTTTAGCCAACAACAACATCAAAGCAGAAGCTCCTTTGGGCGCAACGCTAGCCTTGGGCTGGAAGCAAGCGGATGTGCCTCCGGATCTCCCCGAACGTGCTTGGAAGCAATTCGAGACAGATTTGAAGGTACTTCGCGACTCCGTTGCAGCAGACGACGGTCGCTCTTTGGCTGTAGTTTACTTACCTGCTCGCTTTATGGCTTTTAACGGCTTTTCTGACAACGAGCAGCAAGTACCAAAAGATAGACTTACTATTGATGCGGGTAAGAGACTTGGGGAAATTAGTCAGTCTCTTGGTTTGCTCTATGTCGATTCTACTGAAGGAGTCCGTCGAGGCCGATCGCGAATTGCTGAGGAAGAAGGTCGTTTTGCTCCGATGTATATTAAATTTGATACGGTTCATCTTGATAGAGATGGTCACAAAGCTGTAGCCGAAGATTTGTTCGGGCTGCTTCGTAAACCAGACTAAGCCCGATCGGATCTCTCTTCAATGCTAAATTGGAAGAAGACTTCACATTTGAATTTCAATTCCTAGTCAAAAATTATTTCCAGTCTGCTAGATCTGAAGAATTGAGAACACTATGGCGCACACTATTGTTACGAATACTTGTGAAGGGGTTGCTGATTGTGTCGGCGCTTGTCCGGTAGCTTGTATTCACCCCGGCCCGGGCAAAAATGTCAAAGGTACTGATTGGTTTTGGATTGATTTTGATACTTGTATTGACTGCGGCATTTGTTTGCAGGTATGTCCTGTCGAAGGTGCGATCGTCCCCGATGAGCGGCCTGAGTTACAGCAAACTCCTACTTGATTGAATTGTACACTCTTTTTTCCCTTCTCCTCTCTTCCTTTGTGTCCTTGGCGTCTTCGCGGTTCGTTAAATTTCTATAAGAACTTTTATTGAACCGCAGAGAACGCGGAGAAGAAGGTGAGAAATATCGGACAACTCCAAGTTTAGATATCTTAAGTGCAGGTAATTAATTATGCTAGTTTTAGATCCAAAAACTCTCCAGCCAGCCACCGAACAGCGCGTTATTCTGTATGATGTGACTTGGGAACAATACGAACAACTTTCAGATATGTTTGTCGATGAATTCCCCAGAATGACCTACTTGGAAGGAACCTTGGAGATTATCGTGACTACTTCGCCAGAACATGAAAGGCTCAAAACAATCATTGCCCGCTTGATCGAAACCTATGCAGTTGAAAGACTAATTAATCTGAATGGTTACGGAAGTGCTACCTTTCGCCGCGAAGCAGTGAGACGGGGTGCGGAACCGGATGAGTGTTACTGCTTGGGTACACTTGCAGAAGTTCCGGATATTGTAATAGAAATTGCTCTCACTAGCGGTGGAGTTAACAAACTAGAAGTGTACCGCGGTTTGCAAGTTCCTGAAGTCTGGTTTTGGGCGAACAGTCAATTTTCTCTTTACCACTTGCGCGAGGAAGGTTATGAGTTAATTTCAAGGAGTGAATTTTTGCCAGAATTAGACTTATCTATATTGAGTCAATATGTCGGATATGCTAATCAAACCGAAGCAGTAATTGCTTATAAAACAGTTTTGCAAACAGCTACAGAAACCCCAAATCAATCGTAAACTCTTTCTCTTCCCTTCTCTTATCTTCCTACCCTTCGGGAACGGCTTCGCCGAACTTGTCCTTCACGCCTTCGCGGTTCGTTAAAAAAAGCCCGATCGCACTTTACAATAAACTTTACAATAAACTTTAAAATAAAATCCAATGCAATCGATCGCACTTTCTGAATCTCACATTTTATCCATCCGCACCCACGCCGAAAAAACTTACCCTGAAGAATGCTGCGGCTTATTACTCGGTCAAGTTACAGGCGATGTGAAAACTTTAGTAGAAGTTTGGCCAACTAACAATGCTTGGAGTGCTGAAGCTGAAGATAATTGGCCAGAACAAAAAGGATTGACAGAAAAACGTAGATATGCTATGTCACCAGCAGATCTGCTGAAGGCGATGAAAGATGGGCGCGATCGATCTTTGGAAATTATCGGCATTTTTCATTCTCATATAGATTGTGCTGCGGTGCCCTCAGAGTTCGATCGGGCAGGCGCTTGGCCGCAATACTCCTATATCATTGTTTCCGTTCGACAAGGCGCTTCAGAAGACCTCCTCAGTTGGAGTCTTGATACAGACAGCAACTTCCAAGCAGAGGAAATTCTCGTAGTTGAATCAACTCAGATTAAGAAATAATTAGTAAAAATAACAAACACACCAAACTGGGAAAGATTCAGATAGGATATTATTCAAAATCGGCGCTACACAGAATATCATGCTAAATCCTAATCTGGACGAGATCCAGCTCAACAAAGAAGAATACGAACGTTACTCTCGCCACTTAATCCTGCCAGAAGTTGGATTGGATGGTCAGAAGCGTCTCAAAGCTGCCAGCGTACTGTGCATCGGTACAGGAGGACTCGGTTCGCCGCTGCTGCTATATTTAGCAGCCGCCGGGATTGGTCGTATTGGCATTGTAGACTTTGATATTGTTGACACTTCCAACTTGCAGCGACAGGTAATTCACGGCACGTCTTGGGTAGGTAAACCAAAGATTGAATCTGCTAAAAATCGGATTTTAGAAATTAATCCTTTGTGTCAAGTTGACTTGTACGAAACTCGTGTTAGTTCCGAAAATGCGATCGCAATTGCCACTCCTTACGATATCGTCATCGACGGTACTGACAACTTCCCGACTCGCTATTTAATGAACGACGTTTGCGTGTTGTTAAATAAGCCCAATGTCTACGGTTCCATCTTCCGATTTGAAGGACAAGCAACTGTTTTTAACTACGAAGGTGGCCCGAATTACCGCGATTTGTACCCAGAACCTCCGCCTCCGGGAATGGTACCTTCCTGTGCAGAAGGTGGCGTTTTAGGTGTATTACCGGGAGTAATTGGCTGCATTCAAGCAACGGAAGCGATCAAAATTATTTTGGGTCAAGGCGAGACTTTAAGTGGCAGACTGCTGCTTTATAATGCCTTAGATATGACATTCCGGCAGTTGAAATTGCGGCCGAATCCAGTGCGCCCGGTAATTGAAAAGTTAATCGATTACGAACAATTCTGCGGCATTCCTCAAGCGAAAGCAGATGAAGCAAAAGTCCAAGTTGCTGAGATGACTGTCACAGAACTTAAGCAGTTAATCGATAGCGGTGCGAAGGATTTTCTACTGCTAGATGTTCGGAATCCTAACGAGTATCAAATTGCTCAAATTCCTGGGTCTGTATTGGTACCGTTACCGGATATTGAAAACGGTAAAGGTGTCGATAAAGTCAAGGAATTGTTGAACGGCCACCGATTGATTGCACACTGCAAAATGGGCGGGCGTTCTGCAAAAGCTTTGGGCATTTTGAAGGAAGCTGGAATTGAGGGGATTAATGTCAAAGGCGGAATTACGGCTTGGAGTCAAGAAGTAGACCCGTCTGTGCCTCAGTATTAAGGCAAATCGGCTCTCCTAAACTTGTGGCGATCGGTTAATATCATGTCTGGTAATAGGTAATGGGTAATAGGTGTCGAATCGAGATCCAATTGCCCATTACCCGGTAGCCGAATCTAGATTTTCCCCCAAGTATCCAAAAGGGCCGTTTACCCTATAATTTCCACCAATGTTCTTAAATCCGGCACTTCTAAATCGGGTTGACTACTAGCAGGCATTGTCGCCCCAAATCCTGTTTTGTCGTGACGCCGATTTACCCAAACTGTGGAGATTCCCATCGATGCGGCGGGTACAATGTCGTGATAGAGACTTTGAGCAACGTGCAAGAGTTTTTCTGGTGCTATTCCCATTGTTTCTAGGGCGATTTCAAAGTTGCGAATTGATGGTTTGTACGATCGCACTTTTTCCGCAGTAATCAACCAGTCGAATTCAACTTTTAAATGTTTGGCCGTACCTGCAAACAAATCGTCATCAATGTTGGAAATTACAGCAAGTTTATATTTTTCCTTCAGTGATTCCAAAGCGGCGACTGTATCTGGAAATGGCTGCCAATTTTTGATAGACTCAACCAAACAATTTATTTCTGTCCCCGATTCTGTTTCTGTCGGTTCAAAATTAAATTTTTGACCAATTTTTTGAACGATTTGTTGCAAAATATTTCGGTATTTGATATAATCGTTGTTATCTTTTTCCAGTTCTGATTCATATTCGGCAAACAGCTCTAAAGTTCCATCATCGCTGAAATCGATTTCCCGATTTGACAGTAATTGTTTCAAGACGGGCAAGATGCCACTTTCCCAATCTATGAGAGTGCCGTAGCAGTCAAAACTTACAACTTCAAATTGATTAAAATCTAGCATCACTCATTGCTCCTATTTTATCTTAGTTTACCAAATATCAAGGTTCTCAATCCCCCACCTCAATCGGCGGAGCGTTTACTGTCAACTGTCAACTATAGCCTTTCTCGGTTAGGTGAGTTACACTACTGTCAACTGTCGAGCGGTCAACAGTAAGGTGCGTCGCTCATCGATGGTCGATTTTTATTTGGGATGAGCGGTGGGAACGCACCCTACAACTGTCACAGGTCAACTGTCAACTGTTTACGGTTGATATTCAGCTAATATTTCAATTTTTCCGACAATGTTTTGATTGAATTCTGCCAATTCTTCTGCCGGAATCCAATGCTCTTGGTGAATTGAACTACCGACAGTTTGTACGGGATATTTTTTTAAGAATTCTGCCGCCACTCGAAAGCGGGTGACATAGCCAAAATATCCGGATGCTGCATCTTTTGTATTCCAATCTCGCGCAATTTGTATGGCATAGGCTTTGTGAAGTACGGGATAAAAAATAGGCTGAAACGATAAGCGAGGCGGAAATTTGAGAAAGTCGCTTTCTTTAATCAGTTCCATTTCTTTTTTGCCGACGGCTCGAAAAAGCGTTACTGTCTCTTTATCTGATATATTTATATTTTTAAACCAAGCTTTCCAACCGTCCCAGTTATGTACTATTTTAGCCAATTCAGCGTAACCGGCTGCGCGCGGATGAGTACCGTCATTTTCGGTCAGTTCTTTTTGCCAAATTTCTGATTTTTGTAGCGGCGTACAAACATCTAAATAAGGCACTTCTAATTCGCTGCAAATTTTGGCAAACTGTTCGGATAAGTTGACTATTCTGCCCGTGCGATCGGCATCAATCACTGGCGGTGGCCCTACCATTAAAACAGGAAACATTGATTTGGCTGAGTTGAGAATATAGCGGGTATTTGCAATTGACTTGTCAACTTCGATGCGAACTTTTTCGTTGTCTATAGCAGTGTCGTTGACGCCAAAGGAAAATACTATTCTGCCATCGCAATAGTAAGGCAAGCGGCAAGAAATCTCGCTAAACCAGCGAGTTTCTATGTCAGCACTGGTTTCTCCGCGCACTCCTAAATTGTAGTAGGTAATATCGTGTCCTTGTCCGCCAGCTACCGCGCCAATTCGTCCCGTCCAACCGAGACATTTTGGATCGCACGTACCGTTTACAAAAGAATCGCCGACAAAACAAATGCGCATATTTATAGCAGTTGACAGTTGACAGTTGACAGTTGACAGTTGACAGTTGACAACCCCGCCCAAGGGGGGAAGACAGTTACATAATATTTGGAAATTGGTTATTTGTTAGTTGTTAGTAGCATTCCAGAAATAGGCTAGAATACCAGGAGTCAAAGCCTCCCATAACCAATAACTAATAATTAATAACCAATAACCAATAACAACTGAATTTAATTTTTGCCGGTGACGGACAATCCTTCTACAATTACAGACGGTGTATGGCAAGAACCGTTCCACTCTACGTCTCCTCCTAATTCTACCAATTGTTTGAGGACGCTGTAGACATTGCCGGCAACCATTGTGTCTTTGACTCTGCCAACTATTTGACCTTTTTTGACTCGGTAGCCGAGATCGATGTTGACTGAAAAGTCGCCGGAAATGCCTGCACTGCCTCCTAGCATTTGATCGACTACAATTCCGTCGTCTAATTGGGTAATTAAATCTAGGAGCGATCGCTCTCCCGATTTAATTAAAACATTGAACAAGCTCGGCGTGGGATAGCTCCCCAAACCGGGTCGAAATCCGTTGCCGGTCGTGCCGCTACCCAAGGCTCGGCCAGTGGTGCGATCGGTATAAAATAGTTGCAAAACTCCATTTTTGATAAAGACGATCGACCGAGTTGGAGTGCCTTCGTCGTCAAACGGACAGCTATAGGGCCCAGTATCCGGTTCTTGAGAGAGAGTAACTAACGGCGATGTGACTTGTTGGCCCAATCGATCGCTCCAAGGCGAAGCCCCTTCGAGTACCTGTTTGCCGTTGAGGGCTGCACAGACGGTTCCCCACAGCAAATCGGCGGCTTTGGCTGTAAACAAAACTGGCACGCGGCCAGTTGCGGGAGCCACATTGTCTTTGGCCCACTCCAATCGCTGCAAAACTCGCTTGGCGATGGCGTCTAAGTTGAGGGTACTACGTTCGGTTTCGCCTTCCCAAATGTTGAGAAAGTCTTCTCCCCGCACTAATTCTGCTGACAAGTAACCGCTGAGAGTGGTGTCGGTGTGGCTGCAATCCAAACCTAGGGTGTTCAGCAAGCGGGTGCTTTCGACTTCGCAGTCGAGTTCGGCGGTGCAGAGGCTTTCGGGATAGGCTTCGTGAACGATCGCGATCGCACTTTTTCCCCATTCTACTAGCTGTTCGGCTGCGATCGACTGTCCGCGATCGGGATAAACAACTTTGTCACCTGTTCCGAGTTCGATGGTTTCGGGTTCGTTGAGTTGCGAGAGGGCAATCGCCCTCTCGACCAAAATTTGCGGTTCCACAGGCCCGTAAGCCACTGCCAAACCAGGCCGCCCATGCCGCCACAGTCGCAGGGCTATGCCTTCTGCTTGGGCGGTTTCTAGCTGTTTGAGACGGTTCGCTTCAAAAAAAACTGGCCGCGAGAGCGACTGCGACTCTAATACCTCAGCAGCTTCAGCACCTGCTTTGGTGGCTAATTCTAGCAGTTTTTCTGCTGATTGGTTATCGGTCATTGGTGGGTCGTGAGTAGTGGGCGATCGGTAATTGGCAATGCCAAGATTTTACAATCATTAGTCATCGGTCATCGGTTAATGATTAATGATTAATGATAAGGTGCGTCGCTATGAGATTGTCTATTTTTTGAGAGATTATCGGTAGCGACGCACCCTACGACTAATGACTAATGACTAAATATTTAATTCATGCAGCAGCCAAAATCCTGCGAAAGATTCCGATTCGGGATTCGACTGGATTGCTAAGAAATGTACTTGTTTTGCTTGCTTTTTCGCTGCCTCGAATCCTTTAGCTTCTGCCTCAGTTGCTGCGTCTTTGAAACTAGCTAAAATCCAGCGATCGTTAGCTCCCGTATCCAAGATCAGCCTAGCGGGCGGCCCGCTGTCAAATTTCATGCAAGCTAACTCCAAACCCGACATCCAACCTGCGATCGCCGTGGCTCTCGATGAGAATACAATTACGCCCGGAATCGGGGTTTCCGAATCGATCCCCGTCATTGACAGCCCAAAAGATTCGCCAAATCCGATATCCCACTCCGACATTTCGCCAAAAGCGGCAGCGGGCAAGCTCACAAACGTCCATTTTTCACCTACTAAAGCGTCCGGCAGTGGCAGGGGCGTTTCTGGTACAAATTGAACAGAAGGGTTGGCAATGGCTTGATAACCCGGTTCGGCGGGATAAAACGATCGCATCCGTTCTTCCAGCCACAGGCTGAGAGCGAGAGTACGGCGGCTGGCGGCAACGGGAGTGTCCAAATCCTCGCAGGCTTTGGTAATCATGTTGGCCATTTGGCGACGGAAAAAGCGGATTTTTTCGGGAGGTTTGGGTGCAGAGGCGATCGCATCTTTAATTGCACCTGCCAGCCACAGGGAATTCACTGTTGAGCTGGGGCAGAACTGCGAGTAGCGAAACAGAGTTTCTGCCCGATCTGCTACATTCAGCGGAGTTTCGCAAATCAACACTTCCCATTTTTTTTTCCCTTGCTCGTCTACGATCGGACGGCTGTAAAAGTCGAGTTCCCAGATAGTTGCCATACCGCGCTGTAAAAATTAATCCTTTTTAATATTACCCGACCTCTGACCACTTTCTGGCGATCGTGATTTAGATCTGATATGACTATAGTGGCCAGAACCATTAATTCAATTAATTCGATCTTGAGGGTTCGATCGGCTTTCATTAAAACAAATTTGTACGACCTCAATCACATCTTAAATATAAAATTTAAAAACTGCAAAGGCCGGCTTTTATGATTTCGGATAGCACTTTTAATATTCCTGGTGCTTGCTGCGATCGAAATCAGAAATATAAAACTTACGCAAGTTGTGAATTGTTACACTATCTGTAGCACTAAGGTGCTGATGGCTCCCCCTACAAGTAGAGTCTGTGCATAAGTCCTAACATAAATAAAATTCGATCGTCGGGCATAAATAGCTAAAATAGCCCAAAAACCGCACAAACAAGCTGAGCGTTGACAAAATCAAGGACTAGCCGACTCAAACCCACAGAATATAATAGAAGGTAGATTTTTAGTACAGGCGAGATTCCTACCTTGACTACTCAGATTCCTCAGAACTTTGTGCAAACGATCGCCAAGGAGCGCGCAGTCACAAATGCCGAGTTAGAGACTGTATTTATGGCTCTAGACGGTCAATCTACAGCGACGATCGCAAGCAAGCTTGGCATTAGCGATATCGCTGTTCGCAAACGGCTGGGCGAGGTTTACAAAAAGTTTCAGATTGGGGGGAACGGCCCTGGTAAATTGTCGGAATTGAGGCATCAGTTGCTGTATTTATACCAAACCGATCGCGGGTCGATCGATTTTAGTCCGACAGATAAAGGAGTCCTATCAAAGATTGAGATCGGACGCCAGCAAGAAGATTGGGGCGAAGCACCGGATGTTTCAGTTTTTTACGGACGGACTGAAGAATTAACTACTTTAAACCAGTGGATTGTATCAGATAATTGTCGGCTAGTATCGCTACTGGGTTTGGCTGGCACTGGCAAAACAACTCTGTCTGTGAAATTGGCCAAACAGGTACAGAATGAGTTTGATTTTGTAATTTGGCGCTCGCTGCGATCGACACCTGTTGCAGAAGAGTTTTTAGCTAATCTAATTCGACTTTTTTATCCACAAAAACCCAATTTTCCGTTAGCGGAACCCTCGAACAGGATCGACCTCAACGGCAAAATTTCGCTACTGGTAGAGTATTTTAGACAGCGCCGCTGTCTGCTGATTTTGGATGATTTTGAAGCAATTCTGAAACCTGAAGAATTAGCGGGACACTACCGCGATGGCTGCGAGGGATATCGAGAGTTAATCGTGCGCCTCTGTGAGGTCAATCACAATAGCTGTTTAGTGCTAGTTAGTTCGGAAGAACCTACAGAATTGGCTTTGTTAGCAGGGGAAAAAGTGCGCTCTTTAAAACCTGCTATTTGTGAGGAAATTGCGCGGGAGATTTTCCAAGGAAAAGGTTTGTCAGCTCAAGACAAAGATTGGAAAGTGTTGTTATCGAGATACGGCGGAAATCTGTTAGCATTTAAGATTGTGGCGACAACGATTCACGAATTTTTCGAGGGGAATGTTGTTAAGTTTTTGGAAGCAACAGCATTATTTATTGAGGAACACATCAGCAATTTGCTCGCCCAGCAGTTCGACCGAATGTCGAGTTTTGAAATAGAGATTGCCTACTGGCTGGTTATTGCTCAAAGTCCGATTTCGCTGGCAAAATTGCGGGAGAATATGCCGATCGAATTATCGCTTTCCGATTTGCTGAAACATCTAGATTCTTTGTGTCGTCGCTCGCTGATTGAAAAAATAAGTCAGGGTGGGGAAACAGTTTTTATGCTTCAGCCTTTGATTGTGAAATATGTTAGCTATCGATTGGTTGAGCAGATTCTAGAAGAGGTATTGGAGGCGATTAAAACCCAAGGAATAGAAAGAATGCGGTTGTTAAAGACTCACAATTTAAGCACAACTATTGCTAAAGGTAAAGGAGGGAAAGGTGATCGAAGTCGCTCTATTGTAGGATCGATCGAAAATCGGTTGCAAGTTTTGTTTGTCAAAACTACAGGATACGAACAACCGCTAAATATCCTGACGAAAGTTGCATCTGTGCTGGAAGATAAATCCCCGCTTGAGGTAGGATATGCTAGAGAGAATGTGGCGAATCTTATTTCCGAAATAACGAATTCTTATAAGTAAGATCGCGGTCGTTTAATTACCATAATAAAAGAGGTTTGTAGTAAGGAATTTAGTCCTTATTATCTCAAAGATTTAAGAAAAAACTGAAGTCCTCACTACAAACTTATGATGGTTAATCGATCGGACACGATCTAAGCACAAAAAAGCGATCGCCATTTTTATGCAAGCGATCGCCCAATTTTCAACAAAAACAGAGTTTTACAAAATTATTTGACAATGCCCAAAAGCGATGCAGATTCAGATCCTGTAATTTTGCCCAAAGCAGGTGCTCTTTGAGTCTGGGCAATTTTGGGAAGTAAAAATCCCTTCGCATAAATCTGAGGATTGTCTTGAGCGATTTGAATGTAAGATTCGCGGACTTCTGCATTGACTGCAACCGTCTTCGCATCATACACTTGCATTGCCATTTTGGGATAGAAACCAATACCCACAATCGGTATCAAAAAGCAAAATGCGATCGCCACTTCGCGAGGCTGAGCATCGATAAACTTGGCATCCGCTGGTAAAACGCAACTATTACCAAAACAAACAGCTTCATCGAGATTATTTCTCTGATTCTGCAAATCTAAATCGTCTAGATCGCAAGCCGCTGCGACTCCACAATTATAGAATAACTGGCGCAGCATCGAGAGCAAATAAATCGGCGTCAAAATGACTCCTACTGCCGCGAGGAACACAATCGCTGCGCGGAAAGAATCGCTGTAGATATCGCTAGTTGCTACACCGACAAATACCGAGAGTTCGCTAGCAAAACCACTCATACCAGGGAGTGCTAAAGAAGCCAAAGCGCCTGCGGTAAACAAGGCAAACACCTTCGGCATGACTTTGCCAATCTCGCCCATTTCATCCATAACCATTGTATGGGTGCGATCGTAAGTAACGCCAGCCAGGAAAAACAAAACTGAGGCGATTAAACCGTGGGAAATCATTTGCAACAATGCGCCGTTGATTCCCAAGTCATTGAAAGAAGCAATACCAAGAAGCACAAATCCCATGTGGGAAATTGAGGAATTCGCCAGACGGCGCTTCATGTTCGTTTGCCCGAAGGAATTCAGTGCGCCGTAGATAATATTGACTACGCCGAGCACCGCCATAATCGGTGCAAAGTAAACGTGTGCTTTGGGGAGAAGTTCCAAGTTCAGGCGAATCAGGCCATATCCGCCCATTTTTAACAGCACACCGGCTAGAATCATCGACACGGGAGAAGATGCTTCACCGTGCGCGTCAGGTAGCCAAGTGTGAAAGGGGAAAATCGCCAGTTTCACGCCGAAAGCAATCAGCAATCCTGCGTAAAGCAGTAATTCTAAACCTAGAGGGTAGTCCTTCAGACCAAGTTCTATCATGTCGAAGGTGGGGGTACCTCCGCCGTAGAATCCCATTGCTAAGCCCGCCACCAAAATAAAGATGGAAGCGGCTGCGGTATAAACCAAGAATTTGGTAGCTGCGTAACGACGGTTTTGGCCGCCCCAAATCGAGATTAGCAGGTAAACCGGAATTAGTTCTAGTTCCCAGACAATGAATAAGAGAATGATGTCTTGGGCGACGAAAACTCCTATCTGTGCGGAGTACATCACCAGCATCAGGAAGTAGAAAAGTCTGGGTTTGCGATCGACTTCCCACGCTGCAAAAATTGACAGAGTCGTCACCAGTCCAGCCAACAGTACCAGTGGCACTGACAATCCGTCAACCGAAACAGACCAGTTGAGGCCTAAAGAAGGTATCCAGGGATATTGCTCTACGATTTGGAAAGTCGAGATGCTTGGATCGTAATGCGTCCAAAACACCCAGCACATTAATACAAAATCCGCAATTCCGACGCCCAGGGCGTACCATCGCACAGTTTTGCCATTTGTGTCGGGCAGAAAAGGGATGGCGACGGAGGCTACGAGGGGTAGCATGACAATCGCGGTCAGCCAAGGAAATTGATCCGCTATCATGAGGGTGAGAATAAATACTTATTTGAAAGTTACTAAGATTATAATACAAAATTTAATAAAGATTTAAGATTTATTCATAAATCTTTTTTATATCGAAATAGAGCCGGATTTGAATATCATGAATTGCCGCAAAAGTCAATCGATCGAGACTTAAGCAGAGAAACCGATTCGCTGCGCTCTGAAAAATCCTCAATTTGGTACTAGAACTCTTGATATGGTGCGTCGCTGTCAGATTGTAGTTTTTAGTTGTAATACCAAATCCGGGTAACTTACCCCTTTTATAATCTCGTAAATGTAGTAAATGTAGGGTGCGTCGCTACGAACAACTCTCGTTGCTATTGGGAGATCTCATAGCGACGCACCATACCAATTATAACG
>JAAUPI010000180.1 GCA_012035135.1 Microcoleus sp. CSU_2_2 | reverse complement strand
ATTTGGACACAAACTAAGAGGGTTGGGGACACAGACTATCGCCCAATAAGAAGGGCGGGCTCTCTTGGCACCGCCCCTACCCCCTACATCGATCGAATGGCTTAAGATTCTTTTTAGGAGATGTCTAATACATTTAGAAGTGTCGCAAGTCAATTCCACTATCCTCGCCCTTGCGGAAAAACTGCTTTAAAATCTCCCCAGGCTGCCTGTCCCAAGTATCAAAGTGTTCGTAAATTAAGCCATCGCGATCGAGTTTATAAGTAGAATAGCCGTTGAATAAGATCCGAGCTTTCCAGGGAACGCGCAATACCCCGCGAACAGTCCAATTTGCCAAAATAGTATCAGAGGCTGTCTGAGTAACGTCGTGCAGGTCGAAGTGTATCTCCCTAAAAAATAGCTGCCCGTGAAATCGCAGAGTCCAAAAGATAATGCGATAGTTGATTTTTCCTTTAAATTTGTTAACAGGGTCTTGAAAAAAGACATCTTTTGTGTAGATGTCGTAGGAGATGTCTTTCTCAAAAAGCGTTGGCAGATCCGCTTTGAGTGTGTCTACTGCTTGTTTTACCTGCAATTGATATTCGATCGTGCTCAAGATACCACCTTGTGACAGTATTGTCTTTAAGTTTAACCTAGTTGCATCATCCACAGTGAGGATTGCACGGGCGATCGACATCCAAACCTTGGCACAGATTTGACTGAGTACCCCCACTCCTCTGACATTCTCGCAGAACTCAACAGCGGCAAACTGTTGATGGTAGATAGCCGTCGCCGGAACGGTCTAATTTTGATTAAACGCTTTCACGCCGAGTTTGCTGGGCCTGGGGCTGCGGTTGGGGGTGCTTTTGATATTGACTCTCAACAGGCGATTCCGGTGGGCGACTTTTGTTTAGTTTGCCTTGAATCTCCTGAAGAGAGACAGAAAGCTTATGGCATTCGGCGACACTGGGTGCGGTTGACGGAACAGTTAATGGCAAAGCCAGTAGCTTTGGAACGCGCGCAAATCCTTTTAACTCAGTTTGAACAATATTTTGATACGGAAACGGTTGCACAAATTCCCGACGAAGCCTTGGCACTTTTAATCGGTGTATTTCCCCAGACTATTAGAATGGCACGAAAAGAAAATTATCAATAGCGATTAAGTTTTCTTGTAAATCTGGCGGAACTCTAAATATTTCTAGCATGAAGTAAAATCTAACATCTAAAACGGTGGATATTAATTTTAATCCAAAATTGCTGCAATTCGATCGACTGTTCGCTGATTTTCCTCCGGGCTACCAACCGTAATTCGTAAACCTCCTCCGGTATGCCGAATTAAAGTTCCTTTGCTTTTTAGCTTCTGGATGATTTGTTCGTGTTCGGATTCGGCTGAGTTGCCATCACCCGATTTCACCCGCAGGTAAATAAAATTAGCTGCACTCGGCCAAATTTGCAACTTTTGATGCTCAGTTAACGCTGCAATTAATTTGGCTCTTTCTGTGATAATTTCGGGAAGTATTGCTAACAGTAGCTGTCGCTGGGCTAGGGCAAATTCTGCTGCTAATAAGGAGAAACTGGGGAGGTTATAAGGGAGGCGGATTTTTTCTAAGGTGGCTGTGAGTTCCGGATGGGCGATTGCATATCCAACTCTCATTGATGCTAATCGAAAAGCTTTAGAAAATGTTCGCAAAATTATCCAATTCGGATGCTGATGCAATTGGTCTGCTAAGGTATTTTGGCTGAATTCAAAATAGGCTTCGTCAATAATAATTAAAGTTTCTGCGGGGAAACTTGATAACCATTCTATTTCATCTGTTGTCAAAGCATTGGCAGTGGGAGAATTGGGATGGACGACGAAAACTGCTCGTACAGGGGGATTTTGAGTTTGATCGATCGCCCTTTTTGCTGCTGCGATATCGATTTCAAAATTTTCTTCTTTTCGCCTCGCACTGACAACTGGAATACCGAGGGTTTGGGCGATAATTGCATACATGGAAAAGGTGGGATTGGCGACAAAAATGGAGCCTTTCCCGCCCAAGCAAGTAGCTATTAAGAGCGATCGAATTAATTCGTCGGAACCGTTACCGACAGATATATTATCGGCTGTAATGGCTGTTTTTGGCAGCGGAAGCTCTCCTAGCACTGGTATGGTGAGGGATTCATTGACGTATTGGGCGATCGCTTCTTTAAGGGCTGCGTGACCACCGTCTGGATAGCGATTTGTCTCAATTACCTGCTGGTAATTCCAACTCAGTTTTTGTTTTAATTCATTGGGCAAATCGTATGGGCATTCGTTGGTATCCAGGCGATCGAGTACAATTTTTGAGTGTGCTGATTCTCCTGACGCGCCGCCCGGATGGGGAGTGTATGCTGTAAGTTCGGCTAAATCTTTGCGGATAAATGGAAGCATGATGACGATCGGATCTCGATTTGAGATTGTAGAATTGCTAATAGTCAGTATTCATTATATATAAGGTGCGCGCGGGTACATCTCATTTTTGCAAATATATTCGTAGGGGCGAAGCATTCCGGCAGTAAATCTCTGCTTCTCACTAATAAATTGTCTGCCGGAATGCTTCGCCCTTGCACTTATTGAGATGCACCGGTGCGCACTGCGCACCCTACATGATTTTACTTACATTTTGAGTAATGCCTCCTTGATGTCTAGCGCTAAAAATCGATCGAGTGCTAGATACATCCAGTACACAGATAACTGACTGTCACTGCTAGTCTTGTGAAATCCCAAAGCCAGGGACATTTTTTCGTACATCGGATGAATCATCAGCGTGTACAAGTCACAAATATTGGGAAAATCTTTTTGCATTTCGACTAAAACTTGCTGGGTGTCCTCGACGAAAGGAATTCGGTATTCGGACAAATATTGCGGGTCAATCATCCAACTGCGGATAAATATTGACTGGCAATTTCGATCTCCTGGTAGTGCCATATTGAAAGGATCGACATCGGAAATAGAACTTAAATGAAGGCTTTTGCTAGGATCGTTAAAAAAATTTACTTCTGATTCGGTAGCGGTGGGATAAAGCAAATAAAATCCGACTGGATTGAGATTATCGCAGCGGCGTAAAACTCGCATTCCCTTTGAATATTGGCTAGCTAAAAGCCGGAGAATTTTAGCAATTTTGTGGGGAACGGCGTTAGTGTTACGATTCATCCAGTTGTAATTGGTGGCTAATAAATTTGCAATGGGAATCGCGTCGCACCGAGGGTTAAAATTATCTATTTGAAGTTGTACGGGTTTTTGAGGTTCGGCAACGTTTAAAATTTCTGGAACTGGTGGAATTTCAATTGCAGTAGTGTTACCATCAAAATGTTTTTTAATTAATCCCAAGGCTTCTAATTTATCTAACATCATTCCCGCCGCCCGATCGCTCCCTCGATCGGAATCGCAGTAAAATAGTTCTGCTGCTTCCCGGTGGGTACACTGAACTTCTGTTTCTAGCAACTGCAGTTTCGCCAGCGGCGGTTTGATCCGGGGCTGGCTTTCCTGAAGCTGTTTCACCAATAAGTAAATCCACAGCCTTACAAAGCATTCAGCCCTAGTGCGAGTTACGCCGACTCGTTGCATCAATAGAGAGACAGCGGCGCGTCGTTGAGATTGAGAATACCAAGCATCTAGTTGTTCAAAATCCATTTTAGTCGCCCAGCAGTGAAGGAACTCTATTTATATATTGACTCAATTTCCGGAAAAACTTCACCCCGCTTCAGGTTACTTGTGCTTGCTGTTGCTCAACTTGCCTAATTTCGGCTGTCTCTACCAGATAGCTGGTTGCTCCTTGTAGGTTCACTGCTTCCTAAAGGAAAATTAGTTTATACGCCGCTATTTAATACGGATCTACCAAATGTCCGATGTCCGATGCCCGATGCCCGATTCCAGATCTTCGCTTCGCCCTATTGCTGTTTCTCTCTGGATTCCTGTGATGTCGGCAAATTCTGAATCACAACAATCCATTTACCTGTAATTGGATCGCGGTAAGTCGTAAATGGGTTAGACTTTAAAGGTCGATCGCAAGGTGTAGCTACCATTTCTATAAACTCCCCAAAAATGATTTTGAATAACATGAATAACTCTATATCTTTAATCATCACCTACTAGTTTTGAAATTCCGGTGATTCATCAATCAAATCAAGGTGATATTTTAGGTAATTTCCGGTGACAAATCACACCTTTCAATGTGATATCAAACTGCATTTACAGTGAGCCATATCACTAAAAAACAGCAAAAAAATTTGTCTTCTGCCTTCTACCTTGGGAGGGAGAGAGGTTGCCTTCGAGAGTGCCACCATTTTAACTGTGCATCTGATATTATTAAGTAAGGTAAAGATGTTTATCAGAGATCGCCCTCACAAACTTATGGTGTTATTTGGATTTGGCAAAAAGTCGAGCCTGCCCTCTGTGCAAGACGCATTGCCGGGACGAGCAGAATCTATGTCGGTGCCGGCAAGTCACTTTGTTAATGGAAATCCGCTCAAACCTCCCTTCCCAAACGGTATGGAGACTGCTATGTTTGGCTTAGGCTGTTTTTGGGGAGCCGAACGCAAATTCTGGCAGCAAAATGGAGTTTTTTCAACGGCAGTTGGCTACGCGGCCGGAATTACTCCAAATCCGACTTACAACGAAGTTTGCAGTGGGATGACGGGACATAATGAAGTAGTTTTAGTTGTGTTCGATCCGAATATCATTAGTTACGAAACACTCCTAAAAGTTTTCTGGGAAAGTCATAATCCGACTCAAGGAATGCGTCAGGGAAATGATTCTGGTACTCAGTATCGATCGGGAATTTACACGTATTCAGCCAGCCAAATGCAGCTAGCAGAAGCATCGCGCGATGCCTACCAGCAAGCTCTGACACCCGCGGGTTACGGCACAATTACTACTGAAATTATTGAGGCACCTGAGTTTTATTACGCAGAAAGCTATCATCAGCAGTATCTTGCTAAAAATCCTAACGGCTATTGCGGTTTAGGCGGTACAAAAGTTTGTTTGCCTGCAATGTCTCAAGCTTAAAATTCAATAAACTGAGATATTGCATCATTTTAGGAACAGGCAATATGCCTGTTCCACCATCTAAGAAAATATTTTTGGTGGAACATGACCGCCCAAAAAGGCAAATCTCTCGATCGAAAATAGGTGAAAAATGCTAACGGGTGTTTTAATTATCAATCTACTGATATCTCTGCTTTGCTTTTATATAGCTGTGAAAATGTGGAAAGTGAGGCGGATACTCGAACGTTTTGAAGCGAGAATCACAGCAATGAATCGTTGTACTAGGAATATCTTGACTCAATCGCCCGATTTTCTTGGTAAAAGACAGCAAGCTGCGCGTCAATTGCGACGGAATTATCTACAACTGGAATTGCAACTGCAACAAGTTCAGCAACTTTTAGGATTGTTGGGTTTCGGAAGGAGGCTTTGGCGACAGCACGATCGCATTTTTAGGTAACAAGTTGTTGAGCTAGAAAATTCAAATTTTCGGGTGGCCAGGATGCCTACTCTAGAAGAGTTTGAATAAATTAGAAAGAATGTTTATCTTGTCGGCAGTCGCTGCGATCGGGCAAACGTGCCTAAAATTGGTGTAGGGAGAGAAGTTATCAAAATGTCAACTAAACGTTCAGGATTATTTATTGGTGGCTTGCTGGTAGGTTCTGCGATCGGAGCCGTGACGGGCTTGCTGATGGCACCGCGAACCGGCAAGGAGACTCGGCAGATATTGAAAAAATCGGCCGATGCTTTACCGGAGTTAGCCGAAGATTTATCAACTAGCGTGCAATTGCAAGCCGATCGACTTTCTGAATCGGCAATGCGAAATTGGGACGAAACTTTGATTAAACTCAAAGAGGCAATCGCTGCGGGTTTAGAAGCGACTCAGCGGGAACGCCAAATACTGTCGTCGGAAACTGAAGCCGAAGTCAGTCCCCCGTCGCGCCCTCCCCTGCGCTAACCCACCAACTGTCAGGCATCACTTCTGGCTGTTCGGGACGGGCAAGATGCCCATCCCCCAATCATTTCATTAACATTGAATGTAAGATGAGATGCACGGCAGCTTTTGAAATCCCCAACCCCAAGTCTGAGATTCAAGTGAGCGATCCCCTATTTTGGTTAGGAATGTCGATTTTGCTAGTGGCAGTTAGTTTAACTGCTGTTTTAGTGACTCTGATACCTGCGGTGCAAGCATTGGCGCGGGCGGCGCGCAGCGTGGAAAAATTAGCTGATACACTTGCTCGCGAGTTTCCGCCAACTTTGGAGGCGATTCGGTTGACGGGGATGGAAATTAGGGAGTTGACGGATGATGTCAGCGAAGGCGTGCAGAGTGCGGGGGAGGTTGTCAAACAAGTCGATAGAACTCTTGGCACCGCGAAAAAGCAAGCGCAAAACGTGCAAGTTACCACTCGCAGTGTGGCAACTGGGATTAAAGCTGCTTGGAAAACTTTAACTCGAAAACCGCCGATTTCTACGGTGAGGGGGAGAGGGGTGGATCGATTGTCGCCGAGTCAAAGAAGTGCGATTTTGCTCAGGGATTCGGGTTTAGACGACAGATATTCTGGAGATTACGGTTCTCTAAATAATGGGGAATCAGTGCGACAAAGGAATAACGAGGGTTCGAGTTTGCAGGAGGATTCTGAAGAGTTGGAGCAAGTGCGATCGATTGATTGATTGATTCTCGATCGGGACTTTGATGCTGTTCGGTGAGGATGTCCGTCCTGGCTTACAGATTTGGGCCGCTAAGGACTAAAGTCCTCGTACTCTACAGATCCAATTTAACTGTTCCTAATAGAAATTAAGCACATTTCCCGAACTAAAACAGAAGCGAAACATTTACGAGCAATTGCGAGATAAATTCACCCCAAAATCACGCGCAAATGCTCCGCCACATCGGCCACAACAGCAATTAGGACATTGCCTGAGCAATATAATCGAAATAAGGAGCCGCTTCCTTCGCATCATCCTGATTGAGCAAAGCCAAAGAAGCTTCTTTCAAACAGCGGATAGCTTCCACCATTCCAGGAACGGGAACGCCCAGAGAATTGTACATTTCCCGAACGCCAATTAAACCAATACTTTCGATCGGCTCTTTGTCACCCGCCAAGATACCGTAGGTAATCAGGCGCAAATACCAGCCGTAGTCGCGCAGACACAAAGCCCGTTCGCGCTGGCCGTAAGCATTACCTCCAGGAGAGATAAAATCGGGGCGTTTTTTCCAGAGTTTTTTGCTAGCTTCTTCAACAATTTTTTTCTCACTGTCAGAAAGCGCAGTAGCAATGCGTACCCGCTGTTCTCCGGTTTTAAAGAAATCATTGATGCTTTGAAGTTCGCCGGTACTGGGATAACGAAGTTCGTCGTCGGCTTGGAGAATTAGTTGGCTAACTACGCTCATTGTTATTCAAAAATTTTGAGGATATTTGAGAGTAAGATTAATTGACATTCTCATCCCTGAAAGATGAGATTCTTGCTGGGGCGACTTACCTTGCTTCTAACATTAATTAACACTACAAGTAGCGGGCAAATCTCCCCAAGCGTTTTGCTTGGCATTCCAGCCAGTTTCCCTGTGTCCCAAGGTACTGCCCGAAAAACTCAAAAATTGCGATCGAGAGTTTGAATCTCGGCAGACATTTGGACTCTTTGACGAGTTCTGTCTGCTTTGTCCCCATAGCAGATCTCAATATTTTGTGTATGATATTGAGTATACAGGAAAGGTAATCAACCTGTGTGACGCTACCAGGTATCTAGTCTAAGTGGTCTCGCTGAACCAAGAATCCCCGCTCATCAAAGGACGGGGAGTGTCAACATACTGAATTCTACCACGACTGCTTGTGACCAAATCTAATTTCCCCATCCTCAATTCAAAGTCGGCAAACCCTTGCCAGCAAGGTCAACTGGTTGAAATAGACATTACCGACTTGGCAGACACCGGCGACGGAGTTGGCCGTTTCGACGAGTTGGTCGTGTTTGTGTCGGATACAGTTCCGGGCGATCGAGTTCTCGTCCGCTTCCTGCAAGTCAAATCCACCTATGCTACAGCCAAGCTAGAGAAACTTGTCAAAGCATCCGATCGCCGCATCCGACCCAACTGTATTGTCGCTGACAAGTGCGGGGGCTGTCAGTGGCAGCACGTAGATTATGACTATCAGCTTAAAGCCAAGCAAAATCAAGTAATTCAAGCCTTAGAACGAATTGGCGGATTTAGCGATTTGGTCTGCGATGAAATTTTAGCCGGAAAAATAGAAGGATTTGCCCAATTCTTGGGATACCGCAACAAATCGACATATCCTTTAGGACGATCGGCGGCAGGTCAAATCCAAGCGGGTTACTATCAAAAAAGCACTCACAAATTAGTCAATCTCAATCAGTGTCCGGTGCAAGATCCACGCCTCGATCCGTTATTAAAAGAAATCAAAGAAGACATCCACTGGATGAAATGGCCGGTCTACGACGAAAAGCAACATACTGGAGAATTGCGCCACTTATCCTTGCGAATCGGGCGCCGCACGGGGGAGATACTGCTAACTTTAATAGCTCGAACTGGAGATTTACCTGGGCTGGAAACGCAAGCATCTGATTGGTTGAAAAGCTATCCTAAACTTGCGGGTGTTTGCTTGAATATCAATTCTGCGAAAACCAATGTAATTTTTGGTGCAGAAACTCGCTGCATTGCGGGTCGTTCTTACCTCCGAGAAGAATTTGCCGGTTTGGATTTTCACTTAAGGGCTGATACTTTTTTTCAGGTAAATACAGAGGCGGCTGAGGGTTTGTTACAGGCAATTTCAGCAGAATTGAATTTGCAGGGAAATGAAGTTTTAGTTGATGCTTATTGTGGCATAGGAACTTTTACTTTGCCGTTAGCAAAACAAGTGAAAATAGCAATAGGTTTGGAAGTGCAAGTAGAGGCGATCGCCCAAGCCGAGTTAAATGCCGAGTTAAATGACTTGACAAATGTCACGTTTCACGTGGGAACTGTCGAAAATTTGCTGCCACAGTTGGGGGTAAAGCCGGATATTCTGTTGCTAGATCCGCCGCGTAAAGGTTGCGATCGCACTGTTTTGGAAACTATCAAAAAAATCCAACCGAATCGGATTGTTTATGTTAGCTGCAAACCTGCTACTTTGGCTCGCGATTTGAAATTATTGTGTGAAAATGGGGATTATAAATTAGTGCGGGTGCAGCCTGCTGATTTCTTTCCTCAAACTTCTCATGTAGAGTGTGCGGCTTTTTTAGCCAAAATACCTGCTTGACGATCGGCCTCGCAATCCCTTAACAAAGCTGTCAGTATTTGTCAGTCTAATTGGGGCGATCGTTGTTCGGTGATTAAATTCACACTCGCAATCTCTCAACAAAGCTGCCAGTATTTGTAAGCAGCGCTGGCCAAGGTGACAACCCCAGTGACGATCGCAGATTCATCGACCTCAAATTGCGGATGATGGAGGGGATAATTTGGTTGATCTTTCAATCCAACTCCCAAGCGAAACATGGTTCCCGGTGCGTGTTCTAAATACATCGAAAAATCTTCGGCGCCAAGGGAAGGTTCCGGTAAAATCTGGACGCGCGATCGACCTAAAGTTTCTAAAGCGGCGGCTTCGAGTAATTGGGTAAGTTTGGGGTCGTTTTGGACTCCCGGTACTCCCCGTTTGTAGTTGAGTTCATATTTTGCGCCGTAAGTCTGACAGACGCTGGCGACAATTTGTTCGATCCAAGCTGGTAGTTTTTCGTGGGTTTCAGGATGGAGAGATCGCACTGTTCCTAATAATTTAACTCGATCGGCAATTACATTTGGTGCTCGTCCGCCGCTAATTTGGCCGATGGTCAAAACCACCGGCCTCAAAGGATTTTGCGTTCTACTAATCGCCTGCTGCAAAGTAGTAATAATCTGCGAAGCTATCCAAATTGCATCGATCGCCTCGTGGGGACGCGCCCCGTGGCCAGATTCGCCGATCACAATCAATTCTAGGTCATCTGCCGCCGCCGTCAGTGCCCCGTGCCGAATTCCCACACAACCGCCGGGAATCGTCGGAAAAACGTGCACTCCGAGGATGCCCTCCACATCTTGCATCGCGCCATCTGCAATCATCCAGCGCGCGCCTTGGGCAATTTCCTCTGCAGGCTGAAACAAGAAGCGGACGTGACCGGGTAATTTTTCTTCCAACTGAGCTAATATCATCGCCACGCCCAAACCAACCGTGGTGTGGATATCGTGGCCGCAAGCGTGCATGACTCCTTGGTTTTTCGAGGCAAATTCTAAGTTAGTGCGTTCTTGAATCGGCAAAGCGTCCATATCGGTGCGGATTGCCAGCCACCGGGACTCGTTGCTATTGCCTTTGAGTTCGCCGATGACGCCGGTTTTGCCGATTCCTTCGGTGGCGCGAACTCCGCTGGAAGCGAGAACTCCGGCTACGTAGGCTGCGGTTTGATATTCTTGGCCACTGAGTTCGGGGTGAGAGTGGATGTGGCGGCGAATTTCAATCAAGCGGGGGGCGAGGGTGGCTGCTAGTTCTTGGATGCGGGCAAGCATGAATTTTGTTGGGGAGTGCGTTGATTAACTAGGGTAACGCACTCTAGCGGGTGAGGTGATTCGGATTTTAACCCGTTACTGGTAAGAATGATTGTGGAGGTCGATCGGTCTTTTTTGCGTGAAGTGCGATCGGTCTTTATGTCTCATTGAAGGGCGATCGTTATTTGTCAAGCTGAAATAGCTTCTTTTTTTTGACAAAGACTATAATCAATAGTAAGTCATATCATATGTCAATTCCATCAGAAATAACCGTTGACAAGAAGCGGTTTCAAGCGCCGAATAATACAGGCGATAGATAACCCCAATTTACTATTGCGATGACATCCGGTAGCGCGTCCAAAAACAATAAAATATAACCAAAACCAACCATCTCGACGCGCAGCAAAACCGAGGAAACGCAACATAAATATCGGGTACAGACTGCGCGTTAACTTCAGTCAATCGATCGACATGACGCACGGGTAGTCAGAAACCGGGTTTTTATGAGAATATCTGTTGTGACGCGGAGATTCGGAAAAAAACCCGGTTTCTTTGGTCGGAGTGCGTAAATCCTGAAAAACCTCCGCATCCTCCGAATTATAGAAAATACAGTAAAATATTCAGTATCCAGACACCAGAAGGCTTAACTCATGGAACCAATACTAACCTGAAGTTCCCCCATTGACAAAAGGCTCCTGACTATGTACAGCTTACCTTTGAAAGATTTTGACCCCGGGTTTACTGGGTACAAATCAAAGAAACACCGAGTAAATCCAAAGCTTTTTGTTGCACGA
>JAAUPI010000179.1 GCA_012035135.1 Microcoleus sp. CSU_2_2 | reverse complement strand
TAGATTTTTCCAAGATTCACTAGCGTTACCACTGTGCCTAATCATGCTCTGCTCCGTTGAATATTCTCTGAATACCTTGCGAAAATTACTTCGCATCCTACCCGACTTGAGAGAGTTCCGTATCTCATCTTACCTACATGGAAATCGACGTATCCATGACTCTCAAGTCGTTTTTATTCGTTCCCTCAGATGATTGATTGTTCCGTTAGGTGTAGCCAATTTAACCATCAGAAACCCTGGATTCAAAACGCTACTGACACTATGGTGCGTCGGGTTTTAACTCTGATAGAGTCAGGGGTTTTTTTAGTTATGCCCTGCTCGAATGTAGGTCACTTTTCTAGGCTCAGTTTCACCGTAGGAACTCCCTGTTAGCACCAGTGTCAGCCCATAACAGCCGTCTGATTGTGCCCTGTTCCCAGCTTCACTCTCCAAGAATTGAGCTTGGTCGGTGTGGGCAGATAAGGAGTCACGCATGAATCTTGCGGGAAGGACTTGCACCTTCATCAATCTGAGAGTTCAGCGCTCAACCGAGGGGTCGGGTTTCACTGGATTAGTTATTTACGGGCTGATTACCGAGATTCACTAATCAACGAATCGCACAGCGTCGCATTCCCCGGTATCGTGACTCTTGAAACGTAGACCTCGAAAGTCTTAGGCTGGTAAGGTAGGCTTTCCCTTCAATCCCGCTCAAAGAGCCGGACAGTCTTGAAAGCCTCCGCCTTTAGGCGTGGGGTTCTTTACGGTTTCTTAAGCGCCCTGCTATTCTGGTTGAAGTTTTTTTGGGTATGATCGAGCCGATCGGCCAAAATTCCCCTTTGATACTCGTACTGTATAATTTGCTGGCAGCATCAATTCATCGGTGGCTTGCAGGCAAAATTAACTGAACAGACTCATACCATACAGTCAAGGTTAAATATCATAGCAAAATCTCATGGAAACTTTTCCGACGGACGCTAAAACGCTCGTCAGCTCAGCTAAAGAACTCGAAAATAGCGAAATTCAAGAAATCGATCGAGCTATGATGCTCCGCTGCATAGAATTGGCCCGTCGCGCTTTAGGTAAAACTGCTCCCAATCCCCTAGTAGGTGCTGTAATTGTCCGAGACGGCAAAATAGTCGGCGAAGGGTTTCATCCAGGTGCTGGGCAACCTCACGCCGAAGTTTTTGCGCTCCGGGAAGCGGGGGAACTTGCCGAGGGCGCCACAGTTTACGTGAGTTTAGAGCCTTGCAATCACTATGGGCGGACTCCTCCTTGTACCGAAGCTTTAATCGCGGCCAAGGTAGCAAAAGTAGTGGCTGGCATGGTAGATCCGAACCCTTTGGTAGCTGGAAGCGGGCTGACTCGATTGCGGGAAGCGGGCATTAAAGTGGTGGCGGGGGTGGAAGAGGAAGCTTGTCAAAAACTCAACGAGGCTTTCGTACACCGGATTTTGTACCGCCGACCTTTAGGAATTTTGAAATATGCAATGACTTTAGACGGTAAAATTGCTACCAGTACCGGTCATAGCGCTTGGGTGACTGGCAAGGAAGCTCGGAGCGAAGTACATAAGGTGCGCGTTGGTTGTGATGCTGTGATTGTTGGGGGCAATACAGTGCGTCTAGACAATCCTCAACTGACGAGCCACCAGCCAGATAGGAACAATCCCCTGCGGGTGGTGATGAGCCGCACTCTGGATTTGCCGAAGTCGGCTCGCTTGTGGGAAACATCGGCAGCGAGAACTTTGCTGCTGACTGAGCCGGGGGTTAACCGCGAATTTCAGGAATTTTTGATGGCAAAAGGGGTGGAAGTTGTCGAACTTGCGCCACTGACGCCGGCTAAGGTTATGGCTTATTTGTACGATCGATCTTTTATGTCTGTGCTATGGGAGTGTGGCGGTACTTTGGCGGCAAAGGCAATTGCAGAAGGTGCGGTGCAGAAAATTATGGCTTTTATTGCTCCTAAAATTGTCGGTGGTGCTTCGGCTCCAACTCCCGTGGGAGATTTGGGGTTTGCAGCCATGACTGAAGCCTTGACTTTAGAGAGAGTTTCTTGGCGCACGGTTGGTGAAGATTGTTTGGTAGAAGGCTATTTGAAAATTAAAGATTAAAAGTTAAAAGCAAGTTTTTCTGTTTAATTTTTAACTTTTATGGTTGAAATTCTGATTTGGAGTTTAATGGTTGGCAGTCTCGGCTTGGAGGCTGCGCTCGCGGGTGCATTTGTGAGCCGCGAACAATTGGCGATGGGACAACAATGGGAGGAAGAGGAGGAAGTTTTGACTAGGTACGAATCTCAAGAGGAAAATGCTGCTGCGCAAAATAATCCGCCATCAAATGGGAATCCCAAACCTGATAGTCACAATTCTAATTCAACAGTTTGGGAATACAAGATTGTGCGGGCTAATAGAGATTTATTTCGCAATCCTGCAATTTTTCATAGGCTGTGCCGGGAAGAGGCGGAAGTGGGTTGGATTTTGCTAGAAAAGCTGGATGACAGGCGGGTGCGGTTCAAACGTCAGATCGAAATTCGGGACACCCAGAGGTTAAATTTGCCAGCATTTGACCCCTATCGGACTCATTATGGCCCGATGTCGAATTCGATGACGTGGGCTGGGGCGATCGTGTTTTTGAGCGCGATCGTCCTTCCTGCTATTTTGGGCTATGCTTTAGTGTCTACTACTCTGATGAAAAATCGGTCTAGTTGGCCGTCAGCACCGATTCAATCTTTGCCTTCTCCTGGGGGGACGGAAAGTCAGAATTAAGAGTTGGATAACAACTGTCAACTGTCTGTCCTGAGCGTAGTCGAAGGGTCAACTGTCAACTGACTCGGAGCAGAGATCAATCTCAAGTTATAATTTACCTCACCTTGAAATTGAGAAACGCGCACGAAATAAGTACCTGCCGGCAAAGCCCCATTACTCAAAATTTCTTCAGAAGTTGTACCTAAATTATTAGACGAAGCAATAATATCCTCCAAACCCACTACACCATTGCCGTTGAGATCCTGAATTAATTCCACATCCGCATCTGCACTTAAACCATCGAGAGTTAAGCTAAACAAACTCGGACTATTCAGGATAAAACTGTAAATGTCGGCTGGTTCATCAGCACTAATAAAATCGCTGAAACTTTGAGCTTCTGTTGTCACAACTCCGAGATTTTTTGCATCGTTCAAATTATCAGCAGGAGCGGGGAGAGTGCTCAACAATCCTTCTTTTTGACCAAATTGAATGTAGTGGTCGATCGCACTTTTGACAGCTCCGTTTGTAACGGCTGCCGCTACCAACGGGTATTTTTCTAGATAA
This sequence comes from Microcoleus sp. CSU_2_2, assembly GCA_012035135.1. GTDB lineage: Bacteria > Cyanobacteriota > Cyanobacteriia > Cyanobacteriales > Microcoleaceae > Microcoleus. The sequence goes on along the minus strand of JAAUPI010000179.1, from coordinate 7,998 downwards.
AAAGTGGGATCGAAAAAAACACTAGGTTTGCGATTTTCAATTTGACCAACTCTCAGAAAGTGTTCAAAGGCTGTAAATTGTCTGGTTTGAACGGCTGTTTGAACGTCTGGATTACTGGTTAGATAAAAATTAACATCGAATAAAGGATTGGGACTGCGAACTTCCAATTGACCGAATCTGATAAAGTGATCTGCGACTGAAAAGCCATTTTGTTTGGCTGATGCTGCTACATCTGTATTCGTGTCTAAATAATAGCTGGCGTCGAACAGAGCATTAGGATCGCGATTTTCAAATTTACCAATTTTGCGGTAGTGATCGAAGGCGCTCGATACAGTCCCTCTGGCAACTGCTAGGGCGACATCGGGGTTGTTTTCTAAATAAAATCTGCTGTCGAACAGTGTTCTGAAGGTTAACATTTGTACAAAAATCTCTCTAGACTTAGCCTGGAAAGTGCATAATCAAATTCGATCGAGAATCCAGTTTACATCAAATTTTCGTGAGGGTGTCTAGAATTATGGCTAAATCTGGGCTGATGGCAATGCTGCAACGTGCTTCGAGCATTGCACCAAATCAATAGCAACGGGCATTCCGGCTGACGAACTGCTGGGGATGATATCCGAGCGCACTCCCAATTTTGCATATCGCGGCGCCAGTTGCTGCACGGGGGCTTGGCTGCGGCGGGAGCAGTCGCTGCTGCGACGTTTAGCGCGGGAGGGGAGGGGCTTTTGCGCAACAGCGGGGTCGATCGCCCATTTTGGTTGTGGGTGCCGGGATTGCGGGTTTGACGGCGGGCTATCGCTTGCGTCAGGGGGGCGTGCGTGCCGATATCATCGAGGCAACCAACCGCGTGGGGGGGCGGATTCGGACTGTTCCCAAGGTGGCTGGAACGCTAATTTCGGCGGATGTGGGAGGAGAATATATTGATACTGGCCACACTAATTTGATTTCCCTGGCGTCGGAATTGGGGCTGCGGGCGATCGATCTAGCTCAAGTGCAGAGTGCCTTTGTGAAGGATACTTTTTTCTTTGACAGACGGCGAGTTTCTCTCGAGCAATTAATCGCGGATTTTGCGCCACTAGCTAGTAAAATTAATGCAGATTTGGCTGCGATCGGCGATGAAATTAGCTATCAAGATTTTACAGAAGCAGCAGAAAGATTAGACAATCTTTCCATTGCTGAATATCTCGATCGATCTGAGATTAGTACGGTGCTGCGACAGTTGCTCCGAGTTGCTTACACGACGGAATACGGCAGAGATTCGGAAGAACAATCTGCATTGAATCTGCTGTTTTTAATTTCTGCTGAAGCTGAAAATTTTAGTTTGTACGGCGACAGCGACGAGCGTTATCAAATTGATGGTGGCAATAGTCAAATTATCAACCGTTTAGCGGGTCAATTGTCTGGTTCGATCGAAGCGGGAACGGCTTTGGAAGCGATTAGTCTTTTGCCGGATGGCCGCTATCGAGTCAGTTTACGATCGGGACAAAGTACGTTCGATCGCACTTACGATCGGGTGTTGTTAACTTTGCCTTTCAGCACTCTGCGAGATGTTCAGATTAACGTGCCTTTGCCTCAACCGAAGCGACGGGCGATCGAGCAATTGGGTTACGGTACAAATTCTAAATTAGTTACTGGCTACCGCAGCCGAATTTGGCGAGAAGTTTATCAATCGACTGCTTCTGTTTTTACAGACTTAGGCTTTCAAAATAGTTGGGAAGCTACGCCTTTTGCTCCTACTGCTAACGGTTTAGTTACTAATTTTACCGGAGGCAGACAAGGTTTGGCGATCGGTAGTGGAGTTCCTGAAAACCAAGCACAAAGATTTTTAGGACAATTTGAAAGAGTTTTTCCAGGTGTTAGAAACTTAAGAACCGGAAAAGCTGTGCGAGCTTTTTGGCCGGGAGAACGTTTTTTCAAAGGTTCTTATTCCTGCTATTTAGTCGGACAGTGGACGCAAATGTACACCGTAGAAGGCGAAAAAGTTGGGAAATTATATTTTGCCGGGGAACACACTTCTTTGGAAAATCAAGGTTATATGGAAGGAGGTTGCGAAACAGGACAAAGAGCAGCTTTAGAAATTCTAGAAGATTTAGGTTTAACAGCTTCTGCCAATGCTTTAACAACTCGAACTGCTAGCAGTTTAAACACTCGTCGTCCCAGTCGAAAAGTTCCGGGGGCGCGGAATCTTCGGAATAGGAAGTCTCGCATTAGATAACTAATGCAGTCCTTTCAGGAGTCGTAAAGTTTTTTACCCCACCCCAACCCTCCCCTGATTAAGGGCAGGGAGTAAGAAATTCACAAATAATTTAGGATTGCTATAGTAAGGTGTGCATTGCGCAGCTAACCCTGTCTGGCGTGAATGTCGAGCTTGGTAAGCGAAGTCTTGCTATAGAAAAGCGATCGACTGCACAAGATGTCAGAAACCTCAGCCTAAAGGCATGAGGCTTGTCAGAGAAATCTATGACTGATTAATAGAGTTTAATACAGAGGGATTTATGCCGTCGGAAAACCCAGACTTGCCCAAAACTCAAGCACCTCAAAATCAAAATTTGCCAATTCCCTCAAATATTTTATTGGGATTGGCCACCTTGCCACTTCTAGGTGGGCTGCTGGCTGCTAAAGCTGCTGTCGGTTTTGTCAACTCTATTGGCCTTGAAAGCGAAGAAGTGTTTCGGGGCTCGCGCCTTCCTGTTCTCAATTTTCCACACTCAAAGGAATAACCTCCTACGACAAATATGGCTGTTTCATTCTCGCTAGAGGCAATCCCACGCTCGGTTGCCCCGATCCCTTAAATACCTGTAGGGGCAATCCCCCCCGCGATCGCCCTCTCGTGGGCGGGGGTAGGCATTCTTGGCACTACCCCTACAAACCCCGATCGTCCTGAGAAGGAAACAACTGTGTGTGTCTCAAGGAGAGTGGGGGAGTGGGGGAGGGGGAGAATTTTGCTACTGTCAACCGCCAACCGCTTTCCCTCCGAGGCAGGAGTACCAACGGCAAATGGACTTTTACTTTATTTTATAAAAATAAGAAATTAAGTTGTTTCGTATTTGACCGCAAAAAAAAGTGTTTTAGGTAAAACTAAACAATACAATTTTCTAGATACCAGCAGCTATTGAGGAACAGCCCCGATGACTTCAGTCCTCCAGTCTTCAGAACAGGCTATTAATTCAACATCTATTTCTCATTCTCCCGTATACTCCAAATCTGACCTGTTTCTGCGCAATCGCCTCAAAATAGTAGAGGACTTGTGGGAATCGGTGCTGCGACAGGAGTGCGGACAAGAACTGGTAGATTTACTCCAGCAAATGCGATCGGTCAATTCCGCAGAGGGACAAGCTACTCACTTTCTCGAGTCGAATGTTTTGCAGCTAATCGAAAAGCTCGATCTCAACGCGGCAATTCGCGCCGCGCGGGCTTTTGCACTGTATTTCCAGTTAATCAATATAGTCGAACAGCACTACGAACAGCGAGACCAACAGTTAGCTTACTCTGGTAGCAGCAGCGTCGGGGGGCGGATGTTTTCTAAGTTGTCGGGACAAGCAATGGATACGCCCGATCGACCCCGATATCGCGAAGGTTCCGAACTAGCACCAATCGATCCTAGCAAGGCAGACAGCAGCGAGACGATCGTCCGAGATGCAGGCACTTTTCACCAACTGTTCCCGATGCTGTTGCGTCTGAACGTGCCCAGCCAGCAAATCCAGCGCTTGATCGATCAGTTGGACATCCGCTTGGTGTTTACAGCCCACCCCACGGAAATTGTCCGCAACACGATCCGCACTAAGCAGCGGCGGATGGCGAAGATTCTCCAAAAGCTAGACCAAGTTGATGAGAAATTTCCGCTGGTGGGGATAGACTCTGAAAGTCCCTACCCGGTGTCTTCCTGGGAAGCTTCCGCCCTGCAAGAGCAATTGATGGAAGAAATTCGCCTGTGGTGGCGCACTGACGAACTGCACCAGTTCAAGCCGACGGTACTTGACGAGGTGGAGTATACTTTGCACTACTTCGACGAAGTGCTGTTTGATGCGATTCCCGAACTCTATCATCGACTCAAGCAAGCGTTACACGCTTCTTTCCCTTACCTGAAACCACCGAGTTACAACTTTTGCAAGTTCGGTTCTTGGGTGGGCTCCGACAGGGACGGCAATCCTTCTGTGACTCCGAAAGTTACTTGGCAAACGGCTTGCTATCAGCGCCATTTGGTGCTATGTAAGTACATCAGCGCGGTGAAGCGCCTCAACGAACTGTTAAGTTTGTCGCTGCACTGGAGCGATGTGCTGCCGGAATTGCTCGAATCTCTCGATCGCGACAAATCAGAATTCCCGGAAGTTTACGAACAGTGGGCGATTCGCTATCGGCAGGAACCTTATCGGCTGAAGCTGGCTTACGTACTCCAGCGGCTGGAAAATACGCGCGATCGCAATTGGCGACTATATAAGGGAGACGAATTGCAGCGGGAACGGGAGGCTTTGTCGGAACATCCCGGAATGAACGGGCTTTATCGATCGGGCGCTGAGTTTTTGGAGGAATTGCAGCTAATCGATCGCAATTTGGTCGCCACTGGTTTGAGTTGCCGGGATTTGGAAAATCTGCTCTGCCAAATAGAAATTTACGGGTTTAATTTGGCTTATTTAGACATCCGCCAAGAGTCAACAGTACACTCGGATGCTCTGAGCGAAATTGCTGAATACCTGCAAATTTTGCCGAAACCTTACAATCAAATGACGGAATCGGAGCGAGCTATTTGGCTGGCAACTGAACTGCAAACCCGCCGCCCTTTAATTCCAGCAGAATTGCCCTTTTCTCCCAAAACTTGCGAGACAATTAATACCTTCCGAATTCTGCGGCAAATGCACCAGGAGTTTGGTCCGGAAATTTGCGAAACTTACGTCATCAGCATGAGTCACGATGTGAGCGATCTGCTGGCAGTTTTACTATTAGCAAAAGAAGCCGGACTTTACGATCCATCCACAGGAATTAGCACCGTTCAAGTAGTTCCTCTATTTGAAACGGTGGAAGATTTGAAAAAAGCGCCGAGTGTGATGCAGCAGGTATTTGAACTACCACTTTATCGCGCTTTACTATCGGGAGGTTATGCTGCTGTCAAGGATCAGGAACTGTCCGATTGTTCCTCTCCCGTTTCCTTACAAGAAGTGATGCTGGGCTATTCTGACAGCAATAAAGATTCTGGTTTCCTCAGCAGCAATTGGGAAATTCAGAAAGCTCAAAAGGCTTTGCAAATAGTTGCTGAAAACCACGGTGTGGAATTGCGAATTTTTCACGGCCGGGGCGGTTCGGTAGGGCGCGGTGGCGGGCCTGCTTACAAGGCAATTTTGGCTCAGCCCGGAAAGAGTATTAGCGGGCGAATTAAGATTACCGAACAAGGTGAGGTTTTGGCTTCTAAGTATTCTTTGCACGAATTGGCACTTTACAATTTGGAAACTGTGGCGGCGGCGGTGATTCAAGCTAGTTTGCTGCACACGGGTTTTGATGGCATCGACCCTTGGAACGAGATTATGGAGGAGTTGGCGGCTAAGTCGCGATCGCACTACCGCAATTTAATTTACGAACAGCCGGATTTAGTCGATTTCTTCCACCAAGTGACGCCGATTCAAGAAATCAGTCAGTTGCAAATTAGTTCTCGGCCGGCCCGCCGCGGTGGGAAAAAAGACATCGGCGGTTTGCGAGCAATTCCGTGGGTGTTTAGCTGGACTCAAACCAGAGTTTTGCTGCCTTCTTGGTACGGTGTCGGCACGGCTTTGCAAGAGTTTTTGCAGGAAGAACCGGAAGAACATTTGAAACTTTTGCAGTATTTTTACTTGAAATGGCCATTTTTTAGAATGGTGATTTCTAAGGTGGAAATGACTTTATCTAAAGTGGATTTGCAGATTGCAGAACACTACGTCAGAGAGCTATCTCTTCCTGCTGACAAAGAGCGTTTTAATGCTTTATTTCAGCAAATTACAGCGGAATATCACCTGATTCGCGGTTTGGTTTTAACTATTACCGGACACCAACGTTTGTTGGACGGAGATCCGAGTTTGCAGCGTTCTGTGCAGTTGCGAAATGCGACGATCGTACCTTTGGGTTTGTTGCAAGTTGCCCTGCTCAAACGTTTGCGGCAGCACGGTGTTGCTGGGGTACCTGGGGTAATTCACTCGCGTTACAGCAAGGGCGAATTGTTGCGGGGAGCTCTGCTGACAATTAACGGGATTGCTGCGGGGATGCGGAATACGGGCTGATAATTTTGAGTTTTGAATGTTGAGCTTAACTTGAAATACGCAACTGTCACTAAGCAAGGTGCGCATTGCGCACCCTACTTTCCTGCTCATGAAAAAAAGTAAGTTGATATTTATTTTGCCAGTTTCTGAATTATGCCGATCGCCACAAGTTAAGGAGAGCCGATTTGATATTAATTCTATCCCTTGACTCCAGTGGCTGTTTCTGTGGGAACAATGTATTTTTGCAAGATCAAAAATAGTCCTAAAACTGGGACGATGGAAATAATCGAACCCGCCGCCACTAAACGCCAATCTAAAGAAAATGTCCCTGCTAAATTAGCAACTCCTAAGGGCAAAGTATAATATTCAGGCCTGTCTAAAACTAGCAGCGGCCACAGAAAGTCGCTCCAAGAACCAATAAATACGAAAATTCCTAACGTGACTAAAGCTGGCTTAATTGCCGGAATCATAATGTGCCACCAAATCCCTAGTTCGGAACAGCCATCGATGCGGGCTGCTTCTTCTAATTCTTTGGGAACAGCGAGGAAGGCTTGTCTCAATAAAAATATGCCAAAAGCTGATGCTAATCCGGGAAAGATGACACCTAAATAACTATTTTTTAGTCCGAGTTGTACCGTCAATACGTACAGCGGAATCATCACGATTTGGAAAGGAATCATGATTGTGGAGATGATGGTAATTAAGATAGCTTCGCGGCCGCGAAAGTTGAGTCTAGCTAATGGATAAGCTGCTAGGGCGCAAAACAGGACGTTGATGCTAACTGTGAGGGTAGCAATCAGCGTGCTGTTGAACAGGTAGCGCCCGAATGGATTGGTTTGCCAAACTTTGATGAAATTTTCGAGGGTTGGCTGCTGGGGCCAAAGTTGCGGGGGAAATTGAAAGATGTTTTCGGTTGGGGATTTGAGGGAGGTAGAGAGTAGCCACAGTAGGGGGAAAAGCATTAAAAGACCGATCGCACTCATGATGCTATATGTCCACAGGGTTGTCCACCGCGATGGATGGATGTTTGGGGAATTTGGTTTTTTAGTTTTGAGATTGTTCATAGTTGGGATATGATGATAAGTCCTTGCTTCGCGAGAAGCCTTGTTGTCCATAAGGAGATTTTTGGCATGAAACCGTTTATTTACGAAACAATGTACATTTTGCGCCCAGATTTGGGTGAGGAAATGACCGATCAGGCGATCGCGAAATATCAAACTATTTTGCGCGATCAAGGTGCGGAAAATATTGAAACTCAGCACCGCGGTAAGCGCCGTTTGGCTTACGAAATCGGCAAGCACCGGGATGGAGTATACGTTCAAATGAACTATACAGCTCCAGGCGCTGCAATTTTTCCGATGGAGCGCGCGATGCGCCTGAGTGAGGAGGTGATTCGCTATTTGACCATCAAACAAGATGTGCCAGATGCACCGGAGGCTGAGCCAGAAGCGGTAGCAGCCGAGTAGTTTCTGGGTTTTTCTGTTTATTCGTTTTATTCGTTCCCAGGCTCTGCCTGGGAATGCATTTCTGGAGGCTCTGCCTCTATTAGATGTCTATTAGACATCTCCCATAATTCTTGTGGAACAGGCATCCTGCCTGTTCAAGACTGTCTTTTTAGGAGATGTCTATTAGACATCTCCTAAAAAGAATCTTAAGCCATTCGATCGATGTAGGGGTGAAGCATTTGGGCGATAGTCTGTGTCCCCAACCCTCTTAGTTTGTGTCCAAATGCTTCACCCTCCCCCGCAGATCGATATCGATCGCGATCGCCTAATTT
>JAAUPI010000178.1 GCA_012035135.1 Microcoleus sp. CSU_2_2 | reverse complement strand
ATCGATCGCAGGTTCCCCTACCTGTTGGAGTAATACCCATTATTTCTAAACCATCCGCAGACCAGTTAAAATGCTCAGACCATTGCTGTTGACGGGGGTTAAACAAAGTTACTTCTTGTTCTGTTTCTGGGTCAGTACCAGTGACAAAATTATAGAGATTATTATTACAGCGATGACAAGCTAAAGCTAAGTTTTCAAGTTCATCGCTACCACCAATCGATCGAGGTAAAATATGATCGATCGTAAATAGAGTAGAGCTACTTTCTTCCGCCCAATGGCAATATTCACAAAGAAAATTAGCTCTACTTCTTACTAAATTTCGAGTAGCGCGGTTTACGGACATGAGGCTGCTATAACTTTAGCGTTAATTAAGGTAAAATCCGATCTAGTTCTAGTAAGCTTGCTAATTCTACAACCTCTTCTGAAGTTAAAAGATTAGCCTTTTTTCTGTCAGCTAGTTCTTCTAATCGGGCTTGCAGGTTTTCCGTAAATTTGAATAAGTAAAGATTTCTGACTTTCTGAATTGAAATCTCACGATCGATCCAGTAGGAAGGTTGTACCATAAGTTCAGCTATCATGGTGATTCAATTACTCCAATTACTACATGGATAGTTTTGATTATATCATGAGAACGAAAGGATTACTTTAGAAAGAGCCGACCTACTTACGCAGGGCGCGATCGAAGAAACCGGGTTTTTTACGGAATCTGTCTGCTAGAACAACTTATTTTCGCAAAAAACCAGGTTTCTAACCGTACAGTGCGTAAATCCTGCTAACTTGACTTAGTTTCTTTCTTAGTCGCAGTCGCAGTCCCCGCCTTCTTAGTAGTGGTTTTCTTCGCCGCAGTCGCCGTCTTTTTAGCAGTGGTTTTCTTCGCCGCAGTCTTCTCAGTTGCAGTCTCCGATTTCGCCGCCGCAGTCTTAGTAGACTTCTTCGACTTGCTGCTAGATTTTCCGCCGCCCGCCGCTTCCTTTGCTGCTAACAAATCCAATGCTTTTTGTAAGGTGAAATTCTCCACAGATTCATCCTTAGCCAAAGAAGCATTGATATCGCCGTGTTTCACGTAGGGGCCGTAGCGGCCGTCGTAAACATTGATTAGTTCGCCCGACTCTGGATGCGCGCCCAATTCCTTCAACGGTGTGGCTGATTTGCTGCGGCCGCGGGCGGTTTTCGGCTGCGATAATAACTCTAAAGCCCGATCGAGCGCGATCGTCAAAACATCATCCGGCGGCTTGATCGATCGATAATCTTTCCCCACCTTACCTTGGTCGTGCACCACATAAGGCCCGTACATCCCCAAATTAGCCTGCACCTTCGCCCCCGTATCCGGGTGAGTACCCAACAAGCGCGGCAGAGTCAGCAAAGCCACAGCCATCTCCATCGTCACACTATCTTTGTCCGTCCCCTTCGGCAAAGAACCCCGCTTTGGTTTCTTGTTAGTTTCTGACACTTCCCCCAACTGAACGTAGGGGCCGTAACTACCAATCAGCACAAAAATTGGTTCCCCAGTTTCCGGGTGAAGACCCAATTTTTCCGGGCCTTCAGTTTTTTGCTTTAACAGAAACTCGACTTGTTCCGGGTCTAAATCTGCCGGGGTCAAATCTTGGGGAATTGATGCTTTTACCTGCCCTTCTTCCCTTTCAGCTTCCAGATAAGCGCCGTATTTACCGATGCAGACTTTGGCAGATATATTTTCCAAAACTACTGTTCGGGCAACTTTGGCGTCGATTTGACTTTCCTGTTCTTTCACTTGAGTTTGCAGTCCAGTTTCCCCTCGATAAAACTTGTCCAAATACGGCAGCCATTTAGCTTCGCCGGTGGCAATTTCATCGAGGGTTTGTTCCATTCTCGAAGTAAAACCGGTGTCTACTAAATCGGGGAAATGCGTTTCTAATAAAGTAGTGACGGCGAAAGCGGTGAATGTGGGAATTAAGGCGTTGGTAACTAATTTTGCGTAACCTCGATCGACTATAGTGCCGATAATACTCGCATAGGTACTCGGACGCCCTACCCCTTCACTTTCGAGAGTTTTAACGAGGGAAGCTTCGGTAAAACGGGCGGGAGGTTGAGTTTCGTGGCCAACGGCTTCTAATTCCTTGCAATTAGGTTTATCCCCCACTTTCAGCGGTGGCAAAATCACCTCTTGGTCTTCCAAAGCCGCATCCGGATCGTCGGAACCTTCTACGTAGGCCCGCAAAAAGCCGGGAAAATCGATGCGTTTGCCGCTAGAACGGAAACCGGCATCTTCCACCAGAGTCAGTACCGTGACGTGAGTTTGGCGCGAATCAGCCATTTGAGAAGCCACAGTCCGCTTCCAAATTAAATCGTAGAGGCGGAAATCAACGCCATCGAGTCCGGTTTGCTGGGGAGTCCGAAAAGTGCTACCAGCGGGGCGGATAGCTTCGTGGGCTTCCTGGGCGCCTTTGCTTTTGGTTGCGTATTTTCGAGGTTGGGGGCTAAGATATTCGCTGCCATAAAGTTCTTGGACGCAATTGCGGGCAGCGACGATCGCCTGTTCGGACAAATGCACCGAATCCGTCCGCATATAGGTGATAAAACCGCGTTCGTAGAGACTTTGGGCAATTCGCATAGTTTCCCGCGCACCCAGCCTCAGCTTGCGATTAGCTTCCTGCTGTAAAGTCGAGGTCGTAAACGGTGGCGAAGGTTTGCGAGTGACTGGCCGTTCTTCGATGTTCGTGACAGTCCAAGGTTTATTTTGAATGCGTTCTAATAAAGCCCGCGCCTGTTCTTCATTCAGCAAAAGTACGCGACGCCCTACAATGATTTGCCCGGTATTTTCATCAAAATCGCTGCCGTTGGCAACTTTAACATTCGCGACAGTCACGAGTTTGGCGTCAAATTCACCCAGTCCTTTGCCGGGGGGATTGGGAGGAGTCAAAGTAGCTTTTAAATCCCAGTAACTGCCTTGGCGGAAAGCGCGACGTTCCCGTTCCCGGCGCACCAAAAGGCGCACGGCGACTGATTGTACTCTGCCAGCGGACAAGCCCCAAGCGATTTTTTTCCAGAGTAAGGGAGATAAAGTATAACCGACGAGTCTGTCAAGAATCCGGCGAGTTTCTTGGGCCTGTACGACTCGATTGTCGATATCGCGACAGTGAGTCAAAGCATCGCGGATGGCTTCGCGGGTGATTTCGTGAAACACCATCCGCTTGATGGGAACTTTGGGTTTGAGGATTTGCAACAGATGCCAGGATATGCTTTCGCCTTCCCGGTCTTCGTCAGTAGCTAGAATCAGTTCTGTTGCTTCTTTGAGGGCATCTTTGAGTTCTTTAACAATTTTCTTTTTATCTTTCGGGATGACGTAGAGAGGTTCAAAGTCGGCTTCAACGTTTACGCCTAGTTGCGCCCATTTTTCTCCTTTAACGGCTTCGGGTATTTCTTCAGCGGAGGATGGGAGGTCGCGCACGTGGCCCATCGATGCCTCTACGCGGTACGTGGAGGGCAGGAAGTTGCGAATGGTGCGGGCTTTGGTGGGAGATTCGACGATGACTAAGGTTGACATGGCATCTTTTATATATGGATGGCGGCGCAATTAGAGTGTCTAATTTACAGAGTGTAGGTCGGATGTCAAGGCTTATGGGAACTTTCAGCGATTATTTTCAAACTACCTTAATTTTTAAGTTACTGCCGATCGGGCAGCCTGCGACAAGCTGATGGAATTTTACGGCTGTTGGGCCCAGGGGCAAATCGGATTCTGCGAAGATGCACGGATGTCTCATCTGAATTTAGCAGAATTGACGGGAAGCTGGATGCTGAGACTGCTAAAGGCGAGCGGATAGTTCCTCAATTTTAGATTTTAGATTTTAGACTTCGGCGCGAACGCTTAGGCGATCGATTATCGATTTGAGATTTTAGATTGGGAAAGATTTACCGAAAAATTTGCAACAAGTGTTATGGAAATTACTAAAATGACGATTTTGAGCCTTGAGTAAGGTCAGTTGCCTGAAGGTTATTTGTAAAACCATCAAAATATCTGTTACTGCTTTTAAACGCACGAGGAATTTCACCATGATTCGACGATCAATTACACCCGATGATACAACCGCGCTAATCGCCATAGCCGACGCGATCGGCTTCCAGCCAAACGAGCTGTCGGAGTTGAGCGAAATGTTGGTCGATTACTTCAATGGCGATAGCAAGAGCGACGGCGAGCGTTTCTGGGTTGTTGACGACGAGAACGACGGCCCGGTTGGGGTCGCCTACTGCGAGCCAGAAAGGATGACCGATCGGACATGGAACCTCCTATTAATCGCCATCCAACCCGATCGCCAGCGGCAAGGTCGCGGTGCAGCACTGCTGGGCTATGTTGAACAAACGTTGACGGCGCGTGGCGGGCGAATGCTGCTAGTCGAAACGTCAGGGCTGCCAAACTTCGATCGTGCGCGAGCGTTTTATGCGAAGTGCGGCTATGAGGAGGAGGCGTGCATTCGCGACTTCTATGCGGCGGGTGATAATAAAATCGTGTTCCGCAAAGTTTTGAACGCAGACTAGCCTGCAATCTGGGGCTAACGACTGTTCGCAGATATCTAGCTAAATCACATTAAATCTACTCATTTACTATGCTATAGTTAGTAGATGAGCAAGTTAAGTATATCGGAAGCGGCAAAACTAAAGGGAGTAAGCATTTCAACGTTAAGACGTTGGGAGGCAGAAGGAAAAATAGTGCCTGAGCGGACTGAGAATGGTCATCGTCGGTACGATATGGCAACTCTGCTAGGGATTAAAGCAGAACTGTCCTACACCATTGGATATTGCCGAGTTTCAAGCCACGACCAAAAAGAAGATCTACTTCGGCAGAAACAAGTAGTAGAATTATTCTGTAGATAGTAGTTTCGAGGAAGATTTAGCGACTGATGTTTTAGAAATTATTACTGTTTTTTCTGCAAGGCTTTATGGTAGTCGCAGTCATAAAAATAAAAAGATAGTCGATGAGTTAAAGGAGGTAGCTAAAAAGCTATGACCACTCTAACCTACTGCAAAGGTTTACCCACGCCAATTGACGAATTGACACTACTAGGATTAACTGATTTCGAGTTATTTCTATTTGATTATTCTGCGATATCATATCGCGCCACAGTAGAGACAGTTAATCATTTACTTGGTCTAGAAGGAAAGCTTGATAAATCTAAATGGAATACTCACTTACAAAAAGCCTACGGAATAAGTAAACGTCATGCTGGTGGTATTATTGCCCATTCTGAAGGGAAAGTATCGTCAGCAAAGAAATGTAGAATCGACCAGATAGAGCAGCTAGAATCTAAACTTAAGTCAGCTAGGCAATGGGTAAGTAAAGCAGAGAAAAAAGTTAAATTAGCTCGAAAGTTTTATGCCAAGAAAAACTGGCAAAATTCTAAAATTGGCTGTATTTTTCCATTGGCTATATCTCTAGAGAGTAAGAAGACTAACTGGCATCAACTTAAATTTACTATTCACTACAAGCAACGTTATATTCACAAACTTGCACAGCAGATTAAATGTTTAAAAACTGCGCGACTTAGAGTTAAAGTCTCTCGCAGTGAAGTATTTATCGTTGGTTCTAAGGATGAAAGTTATGGCAATCAAGTTTGTCAGTGGGATGGCAATATTATCAAGTTTCGAGTCCCCTATTCTTTGGAATCTAAGTATGGTAAATATGTTGAATCAAAGATTGGAAACTTTGACCGCAATATTAATAGATTATCAGAATTGGGAGCTAAAACCTGGCACTTCTACCGTAAAGATTATAGATGGGTAGTGGCCCTCCTATTCACTCCTGCGCCTGTCGAGAGGGTCAGCCGACCAATTCAATATGGTTGTATTGGTATCGATATGAACCCTGGCTCTATTGGTTGGGCTTATGTCGATACTGAAGGTAATCTTCAAGCATCAGGCACAATTCCTCTTCTCAAGGGTTTATCTACTGGAAAACAGGATGCTCAAATTGTCGCTGCTTGCTTACAATTGGCAGTTTTAGCTGCTACTTTTGCCTGTCCAATAGTTTGCGAAAATCTAGATTTTACTGCGAAGAAAACCCAGTTAAGAGAACGTGGCAAGAAATATGCCAGAATGCTATCACAATGGGCTTACAGTCGTTTCTATCATCTACTAGAGTCGATTTTATCTAATCGTGGCATCTCTTTGTTTAAGCGAAATCCAGCTTATACTAGCTTAATAGGTCTGGTTAAGTACGCTCGAATGTATGGCTTGTCCTCTGACATTGCTGCGGCAATTGCCATCGCCAGAAGAGGGATGAATTTGAGTGAAAGACTACCGCGCCCCATGTCCGCCTATCTGGGGGTGAACCCTAGAAAGCACGTATGGAGCGCTCTGCATCAACTGAATAAATTTATCGATCGTTGCGATATGGTAAGTCGTAGACACGATTACTATAGCGTCTCTAACTGGGGGTCGGTGGTTAAGCTTAATATCGAGTAGCAATACCGGATATTAGGCAAGCGTAAGCGTTACCGATTTTCGATAAACAAGTTACACCGTAGACTTATACCTTTTTGATTTACTTATAGGTAGGTTTAGATAGGTTTTTATAAGCGGTAATGGCGAGGAAGGGCATCAAAACCCTGTTAGAGCGGACTAACGCCAGATATTAGTGACAGAATCCGTTGCTGAACTTCCCTCTTCCTTATCGATTCTTGCTCTGAGCTCGTTCGATAACAGCCTGCAATGCTTCACCGAGTAACTGGACGTGAGGTTCTTTTAACATCCCTAAATGGTTGCTAGGGATCTCGTGAATCTCTATTCCTCCCCTGACTATCTCACCCCAACCCAATTCGCTGTCAGCACCAAACAAGATGGCAGTCTCAACTGCTTTGAAGAGAATCGCTCGACCAGGGTAAACTCCTGCTACATAGTATCTAGATGCCTCTTCGTTTAGCTGTATATTAGTAAAGTCTTCCAGATAAATAGGCAAGGGACGATCGAACGCCCGGTACAACTTAATCAAAATTCGATAAATCATATAAGTCAACATCTCGATTTTCCCTCTCAAATTGCTTTTCGCTTTCTCCACAAACACAGCGGGTTTGAGTTGTAATATTCTCGTCGCGACGAGCCGACTCTTTTTCGTCACAGACAAATCTTTGCTAACACTCGGCCCGTAGGTGTCCAACAATCCCAGCAAAGCTACTTTCTCACCTCGATCGTGAAGTTGGCGAGCCATCTCAAAAGCTATTGTCCCCCCAAAAGATACTCCTAATAGAAAATAAGGGCCTATCGGCTGGAAAGTTTGCATTTCTTGAATGTAATAAGCTGCCAATTCCTCAACTCGATTTGGAGGAGCTAGTTTTTCATCCATAATCTGGGTTGACAGTCCTAAAATCGGCTGCGATCTATCCAAATAAGCTAGCATTGGACGGTAAAATTCCAATCCTCTACCGAGGACGTGGATGCAAAATAAAGGAGGTTTGTAACCCCCTATCCCCGGTTGAATAACTACCATTGAGGGAGAAGGCGACGACCATTCATTATCCCGGAGAATATTAGCCAATTGTTCAACAGTTGGCGATTGGAAAATAGCAGACAGAGGCAGATTTTTGTCGAAGGTTCTGTCAATTTCTGCTAATAAGCGTATAGCTAGCAAGGAGTGTCCTCCTTTCTCGAAGAAATTGTCTTTTACCCCGATAGACTCGATGCCTAAAACTTTTTCCCAAATTTTGGCCACCTGGAGTTCTAAATCGTCGCGGGGGGAAACAGCAGTTACTTCATCAAATGCGATGCCTGTAGGTTGCCACTTTTGACTCGCTAAAGCGCGGCGGTCTACTTTGCCGTTAGGGCTCATGGGCAAAGCGTCGAGGAGTACAAATCCAGCCGGGATCATGTAGTCGGGCAGCCTTTCTTTCAAGAAGTTGCGCAGGTTACTGGTATCGAGAATTTGCTGTTGCTGTGGTACTGCATCGGTTGTTAAAGACCGATTATCGCTAGAATCTGACTGGAGCGCGATCGGCACTTGACTGGCATCCAGATCTCCGGCTAGCAGTGCCTCCGGGTTTGGGAGTACATAGGCGACCAAGCGCTTACTTCCAGGCACATCCTCTCGTGCGAGAACCACTGCTTGCTGCACGGCTGGGTGCTGTTCTAGGGCTGCCTCAATTTCTCCCAATTCAATACGGAAACCGCGGATTTTTACCTGGTAATCAATGCGACCGATAAACTCAATGTTACCGTCTGGTAGATAGCGAACTGCATCTCCAGTTTTGTAAAGCCGTGCATTTGGATCGTCGGTAAACGGGTTAATAATGAACTTCTCAGCGGTCAAATCGGGACGATTGAGATAGCCCCTCGCCACACCAGCACCACCAATGTGCATTTCACCAGGTACGCCAATCGGCACGGGTTGCAACTGTCGATCGAGAATGTAGATTTGAGTGTTAGCTAGCGGACGACCGATCGGGATTTCCGACATAGTTCGATCGGGTTCTTGAACTGGAGGATGATAGACTGTTGCCGTCACTGTGGTTTCCGTCGGCCCATAGGTATTGACCCAATGACAGCGATCTCCAACAAGCTGCAACCAAGTCAAATAAACTGATAGTGAGGCTTTTTCTCCGCCCACAACCACCAGACGCATACTGCTAGGTAAAGAGAGTTTTGCTAAAGACATTTCTCCGACCATCTCATGCCAGAAGGCAGTTGGTACGTTGAGAATTGTCAATCGTTCTTGTTCAAAAAATTGCAAAAACTTCTTGATGGAAGAGAGTATTTCTTCAGGGCGAAGGATTACCGCCATGCCAGTAATCCATGAGGGAAATAGTTCTTCTACAGCGATATCAAAGCTGATCGAAGCAAATTGTAATATTCGATCGCTTGGTTCTAGATTGAACTCCTTGACAACCGCCAGATTGTGATTCACCAATCCTTGATGGGTAATCATTACTCCCTTGGGCTTTCCTGTTGAGCCTGAGGTATATATTACATAGGCGAGATTCTGAGGTGTTGTTTGGCTAAGCGGGTTTTCTTGACTATGTTTCGCTACTATTTCCCAATCGGTATCCAGACACACGATTCGATCGCTGTATTCGGGCAGAAGTCCCAGCAGTCGATTTTGAGTTAAAAGCACTTTTGTCTGCGAATCTTCAAGCATGAAAGCGAGACGATCGATGGGATAATTTGGATCTAGCGGGAGATATGCTCCACCTGCTTTGAAAATGCCCAAAAAACCGACTGCCATCTCTAAAGAACGATCGACAGATATGCCCACCAACACATCCGGCCCTACTCCGAGCGATCGCAAAAAGTGTGCTAGTTGATTTGCTTTTGCGTTCAGTTCTCGGTAGGTTAGTTGCTGATTTTCAAAGACTACGGCTACAGCATCGGGAGTTTTTTCTACCTGAATTTCAAACAGATCGTGTATACATCTAGCGGGAAAATCACTCTGAGTATTGTTCCACTCCACCAGTAGTTGATGCCGTTCAGTTTCGGTTAAAAGTGTTAAATCCCCAAGGTGCCGATCGGGATTTATCACCATACCTGCGAGCAAGGTTTGGAGATGCGCCAACATTCGAGTAATTGTTGCCCGATCGAATTTCCTGCGATCGTATTCAATTTTCAATAACAACTCTGTTCCAGCATAGCCAGCCAGAGTCAGTGGAAAACTTGTTTGTTCTAAAAGCTGAAATTCTCGACACTTCCAGCTATCGCCCATCGACTGCAAAACGGAAGTCATCTGGTAATTTTCAAACACCAAAAGGCTATCAAACAAGGATATACCCCTAGGAATGTCACTCCATTGCTGTACCTTGACTAATGGAGTATGTTCGTAGTCTCGCAAGCTAATCCACTGCTGGCGAAGTTCCGCAAGCCAGGTTAGTAATGATAAATCGGGAGATACACGTACTCGGATCGGCAGAGTATTAATCAAGATTCCGACCATCGATTCTCCTCCTGCCAGGGTCGATCGACGACACGCCCTGGTTGCGCCAAATACTACGTCTTCCTCGCCACTATAGCGACTTAGGAGCAAAGCCCATGCCCCTTGTACTAGAGTATTCAGCGTCAATTCATGTGCTTGTGCTAGCGACTTTAATGCTGCTGTCGTCGATTCTGATAGTTGGCATTCTGCTTCTCCGTGACCGGATTCCTGGTAGTTTCCTCTATTAGTAACTTGATCTACGACTAGAGGAGTAGGCGTTGTAAAACCATCGAGTGCTGTCCTCCAAAAAGTTTCTGCCTGCAAAAAATCTTGATGCTGTAGCCACTCAATATAGTCCTGATAAGGAAGAGGTTGGGTTAACTGTAAATCCTCGCCTCGGCTGAAGGCTTCGTAGAATCTAAATACTTCTTTTAAAGAATCTGCAACGATCGACCGTCTAGTAAAATATGGTGAAAAGTCCAGACTAATTTATAGTTAGCTTCCTCGAGCTGCAATAGCGCCAAACGCATTAGCGGTGGTTTTGTTAAATCAAATC
The DNA here is from genome assembly GCA_012035135.1 of Microcoleus sp. CSU_2_2. Lineage (GTDB taxonomy): Bacteria > Cyanobacteriota > Cyanobacteriia > Cyanobacteriales > Microcoleaceae > Microcoleus. The sequence goes on along the minus strand of JAAUPI010000178.1, from coordinate 914 downwards.
CTTGCTGTCGATCGGCTCTCAGATAGGCTTGGAGTTTGTCTTCGCGATCGCTTTTCGACAACTGACGCCAGTCTTGCTGTTTTAAGGGGATTTGAATTTGCTCGTGTACCGTTTGCATAGGCTCGTCCAGACCTTGCCAAGCAAAGCTGGTTCTCAAGATTGGATGCCTTTCTAAAACTCGCTGCCATGCTTGCGTAAAAGTTAAGACATTCAGCGCTTCATTCAGGGAACAAATCATCTGCTCGATATCCACTCCGGGTTGCTCAGACTGAAGGTGATCGAACAGCATTCCCTCCTGCATGGGCGAAAGTTTGTAGGAAGATTTATTCATGGTTAGCAATAGTTGTTTTTGGGAATTTGAGATTTGGTAAACTGTTTTGACTAGTTAGTTTATTTAATAAAATCATGGCAAAATATCAGAATTTGGCAAGTCCCCAACGATCGATTAGCGGACATAACTACCGTGTTGAGCCAATAATTGAGCTGGTCGATCGGAGGTTTGGAGTTTAGTCTTAGAGCCAAGCTGCATAATCGGTCAAAGAGATGGCGAGTATTAAGATCCTACCTAAAATTTGTTGTCAATGTCAATTATTCCGCCCAAAAATTATCCATAGGTAAATAATTTTTACCATTTCCGTTCATTATAGATGATAATTAGATGCTGGAACTACCTTAGCAGAGTGGATAGCCATGCTTTGGGTGTCGATCGCACCGCAGCACAACCGATAATCTGTCGATCAAACAATGTACAGTTCGGTATTCGATCGACAAAAAGTCTTGCAACAGTTGTTTTTTCTCAACCGAACGATCGCTCTTAAGGGATCGGATCATGTCCGGTCGATCTCCAATAATAAAAACGGTTTGTAGTGGGATTCCTTCATCAGAATTCCTGACAATTAGAGAGCCGCTTTTTT
>JAAUPI010000177.1 GCA_012035135.1 Microcoleus sp. CSU_2_2 | reverse complement strand
GATGAATCAGCCGGATTTGGTATCAGGAGCGTAGGGTGCGTCGCCACGAATAATTCTCGCGCTTAAACCGAGATTAAACCAGCGACGCACCATACAATTTATAACGGGGATGAATCAGCCGGATTTGGTATTATTCTGCAATCTACAGCGGATTTCACTCTACCCCCAACTCTCCTGATTCATGGGGAAGCTCAAAAGGCATCTGTAGTAAATATTTATGAAATTGGTATAATTTAATGAAAAGTAAGGACACGGCATTGCCGTGTCCCTACAACAAATATGGTGGGCAATTTAGCAGACAATTCTAAACAAACTGACCTGTTGTAGTCGATCGCACCCGGCGAATTCCAATCACCGACGGCATCGGCGAACGACGCCTGTCATTCTCAATATTACTCGGCCACAAACTGCCACGAGAAACAGTGCGAGTTTGATTGAAAACAGCACCGTTCAAATCCAACATTTCAATTTGCCGACTGAGTACAGTACCATCATCGATCGGGCAATCTTCCCCTGGATGCTGCACTGCAACTACCAGCGTATCTCCGACAAAAGTTGGTCCCGTAATTTCACATCGATTCGGCCCATAAGCAAACGGAATTACACTTCCTGCATTCGGGCCGGAAGTCGGAATATAAAACAGCCAATTGTTGCCAAAAACACCTGTCAACTCTGGTGTATTGCCAGTCTTTTTGTGGTCGATCGTCGCTGGTTTTGCCGTGGCACCGACATCAAAACCATTGTGCGTGCTAGTAGACATATCCGTGACGCCCCAAACATTACCTTGAGTGTCAAAAGCCAAATTATCTACACTAGCAAATCCCGCCCCAGAGACTGAACCCGCTTCTCCGCCTTGCGCCAAACGCTGCCAGCGGAACGTCGAACCCGCACCATCGGGACTATCTTCAATTATTTTGTACAGTCCTCCCGACTGCTGGGTACTGTTAAGGGCGCCAGTGTATTTAGCAACAGTAAAAATGCGAGAATCCGGATACCCATCACTTCCCGGTGCAGCGTCAGTATAAGCAATGAAAACTTCCTTATTAGTAGGATTAATTTCCAAATCTTCCGGCCGCGCTGTCGGAGTACCGCCAATTAAATTAGCAGCTAAAAAAGCATCAACTAAAATCGCACCTTGGCTGGTATAGAAACTAGCAAGACTTTTATTTCTGTAGCCAGGAAGTGCTGTTGCTTCATTAGTTATATCCGCCACAAAAGAACCGCCGTCTTCTGTTTGACCGGCAATTCCGGCGCGTTTTGGCAAGCGAGTATTTGCATCTCTTTGAGCTTTGCCAAAACTTGCTAATTCTGCTTCGCCAAGTTTAGTGGGACCTATGGGATTAGTCGGGCTATTTAATACTAGTGGTAGCCATCTTCCCGCACCGTTACGGTTATATTGGGCGACGTACAAAGTGCCATCTTCAAACAAGCGGCTGTTGCTTTTATCTGTGGGATTGGTGACAGTACCGTTGCTGACAAATTTCCAGGTGTGTCCGCCGCGCCGATCGTCCCCCATGTACACTACTAATTTGCGGCCAGCTTCGGCGCGAATCGCGACGTTTTCGTGGCGGAAACGGCCCAAAGCGGTGTGTTTGCGGGGGCGGAAATTTGGATCTAGGGGATCAACTTCTACCATCCAGCCGTATTTTTCACCGACTAAGCCGAATTCCTCACCCGTAGTACCCTTGGCGTAGCTGGTTTGGCTGCCATTGGGTTTGATATTTTCCTGAACTCCCACGAAAAATGCTTCGCTACCTTGGAAGTTTTCTTCGGCGGAGAGGATTGTGCCCCAAGGGGTTGTGCCACCGGAACAGTTGTAGGCTGTACCGATAATGCGGTTTCCGAGTCCGTCGCTGTTGACTTGGGTGAAAACTTGGGTGGCTGCCGGGCCTGTGGCTGTAAGATATTTGTCGTCGCCTTGTCTGGTTCCCCAGGAGGTGACATCTTTGTATTTGTCGGCACGCTGGCTGTTGATTCCGAGGCCGGAAAGTCCGTGGATGCGACGGTTGAGGGGGTCGCGGGCGATCGCCAAAAATCTGCCGTTAGCTTGTTTAGTGATGCGGACGATCGAACCACCCATATTGTACAAAAACTCGCCCAGGGTAGCGCGATTTTTTACAGATAAGTCTATACCGAGTACAGCGCGATCGGTTGCTGGAAATGATGCCACATCTGATGGGGTATCCGGCGCTACTTTTGAGATCGGAAAGCCTACGTACTCGTGGTTTACCCAGAGATAGCCGTCGTCATTGCTGCCACGCAGGCCTACGAAGCCTGTATAGTCATTGTTGTAGCCAAAATAGTCTGCCAAATCAGGAAAAACTCGATCGCCCCAACGGACAATCACATAGCGTTCGTATTCCGGTGGCACAACCACATCGTCAATAACGCTGTAACTTGTTAATCTAGTATCTTGCGAAGCAGGCATCACGGTTCCCTGCCCATTTAGTCCCGTCGGCATGAAGCTAGATAATTCTCGATAAACCGGCAGCGGGTGAGGAAGTCTTACTGGAGTAAAAGAAGTCGGAACTATAGCTTCGGTCGAGGTAGAATTGATACCGAATAGTGTTTCAGTTAGTTGTGGCGCAAGCACAGTAGTAGCTGCACTGCTGCCGAAGAAAATTAGCAGTTGTCGGCGAGTTATTTTAGACATAAATTCCTGTTCAACCCAACATTCCTAATCAGGTGATTCCGTATGAAACTTTATCACTGTTAAATTAAGGGGAGTTAACCTTCAGGTTAATTAAATTGGAATTATATTTTGTTTAACAAAAAGTTAAATAGTTGTCAGTTCCAATTACCAATTACCAATTACCAATTACCAATTACCAATTCTCCAATTCCCAATATTTCAATCATCTCGAAAACCCGGATCATTTTGTCTAGATGCAGGCCGACTGGGCGCAGGTACATTAATCGCTTGCGATGGCCCAGAATTGGCAGACGAAATATTGCCCTCTCTGAATCCCAAGAGGAATTTAGCATCCGCAAAATATCTAGTCCACTGTTCGATTCGGGAATCTTTTTGCCAGTCGCGACGAGACACTCTCGATCGCAAAACCGGAACCATTTGTCGGCTGCGATCGGCTGTAACTATAATGGTAATTTCTGTCAATCCCGGATTCTCTTGAAACTCGCGGGCGATCGACTCTTTCGCTAAATCTTCCGCTTGTTGAACTAAACCCGCAAAAGATTGACTGCCATCCGAATCTAGAGTAAGATAACGTTCTTTAGTTTCAGCTAAACCTATCGATATACTTGCTGTCAAACTGATGATTGCTAGAAGAACGGCAAACAATAAGCGTAGGTATAAATTCATTATGTTTAAAACGAAATTCTAAGACTTGTCAATGATAATAAATAAAAATTAACAGTAAATTAAGATCGGATTAAAATCAGGACTTCGCGTCAAAAACAAAGAAACCAGTTTTTTTACCGTTTCTGCTGACTTTAACGAAGTATTCTGATAAAAAACCCGGTTTCTGACCACCCGCGAGTAACTCCAATTACCAATTACAAATTACCCATTACCGATTACCATTACCATGAAGTCCATAAAATGTGCGATCGCACTCGGTAGCAACCTAGGCGACTCCCTGGAAATTCTCAAAAGTGCGATCGCCACCCTCAATCATACCCCAGGAATAACAGTAAAATCTCATTCTAGCTGGTATCAAACCGCCCCAATCGGGCCGCCACAACCAGATTATATCAACGCTTGTGCCATCCTAGAAGTTGAACTTCAACCTGAACAATTGCTCGCCACTTTATTAGAAATTGAAATAAAATTTAATCGCCTGCGTCGAGAAAAATGGGGGCCGAGAACTCTTGACCTGGATTTGCTGTTGTACGATAATTTAATCCTAGAAACTCCGACACTAACTTTGCCACACCCTCGGATGACAGAAAGAGCTTTTGTATTAGTACCATTAGCAGAAATTGCTCCAGATTGGGTGCATCCGGTGACGGGAAATTCGATCGCACAACTCCTGCAAACCGCAGACTGTTCGGGAGTCAAAAAAATGATAAAAAGTTGATAGATGAAGCGCGAGGTTTTGAGGATGGGGATTTACACCCCACCCTAAAAATATTCCGCCCTGAAAGCGGTGGTTTTAATCCCCTGAATTTTGATAATGTAAAAATTGAGCAAAATTTAAGGGCTTCGATCGCATATGATGTCTTAAATCAGTGCACTCAAACATTATTCGCTTCTTGCTTATGTCGATCGGTAAAGAACTACCCCAACTGCTGAAACAGCGCCTCTTTTACCAAGGACGCAAATTTAATTTTGACGTAGCCACCCTTCGCCTTCCCAACGGTTCCGAAGGCGAGTGGGAATGTATTCGCCATCCGGGCGGAGCACTTGCAGTTCCAGTGACACCCGAAGGTAAACTCGTCTTGGTACGACAATATCGGTTTGCGGCTAAAGGACGAATTTTAGAATTTCCTGCTGGGACTGTAGAAATCAATGAAAATCCCGCCGAAACTATTAAACGTGAAATCGAAGAAGAAACCGGATATCGCGCTGGAAAATGGCAGAAATTAGGGCAATTTTTTCTCGCCCCTGGTTATTCCGACGAAATAATTTATGCTTTTCTGGCTCAAGATTTGGAAAAACTGGAACAGCCACCAGCACAAGACGATGATGAAGACATGGAAACAGTTTTATTCACCCCTGAAGAATTAGAAAAAGCTATTTTAGCTGGGGAACCAATTGATGCAAAATCAATTTCTAGCTTTTTCTTGGCACGTCCATTTTTGATCTAAAATCAGAGATGTTGGTGACAGATAAAAGTTGACAGTTGACAGTTGAAGCGCGAGGTTTTTAGGATGTGGATTTATTATAGCCTAACTTAAAAACATTGCGCCCTGAAAGCGGGGTTTTAAATCCCTAAATTTTGATAAATATCGTTAAAATAGTAGTTAGGTGCGCGCTGCGCACCCTACTGCTGGACAGAGACTTGAAAAAGCTCCGCATTTTAACACGCCATGTCTATTCTATAAAATCTAAAACCTAAAATCTACAATCAAATGTCTGACCTAATTCTATTTTGGCATCGCCGCGACTTGCGTATTCATGATAACATTGGACTAGTGGCTGCACATCAGCAAAGTCCTAAAGTAGTCGGTATTTTCTGTCTCGATCGCAATCTCCTAAATCTGGAGGACGTAGCGCCAGCCAGAGTCACATATATGATTGGCTGCTTGCAAAAACTTCAGCAGCGTTACGCTGAGTCTGGCAGCCAATTACTAATAATTCAAGATGAGCCGAGTCAAGGAATACCAAGATTAGCTACAGCTATAAATGCCAAAGCAATATTTTGGAACTTGGATGTAGAACCCTATGCAAAAGAGCGCGATATATCTGTATCAAACGCGCTTCAGCAAGCAGGAATTTCCATCCAGACTTTCTGGGATCAATTGCTACACGCCCCGGACGAAATTCGCACAGGTTCCGGAAATCCTTACACGGTTTATACGCCTTTTTGGAAAAATTGGAACAGCAAACCAAAAGCCGAACCAGTAGAGACACTGCTAATAACGTCTATTGAACAAATGATCGGATTAACCGCAGCAGAAGAAGAACTTGCATACCAAGCAGGCGCTATTCAAGAGTTACCAAGCGTGCCAGATTTGGGATTTATTTGGGAAAGTCCATTGTTAATAGAACCCGGAGAAGATGCAGCGCGAGAAAAGTTAGAAGAATTTTGCGATCGGGCAATTTACCAATATCAAGAAAAACGCAATTTTCCCACAATTAATGGTACATCGCAACTCAGCCCTGCCCTTAAGTTTGGTGCAATTGGTATCCGGACAGTTTGGCAAGCTACTCAGAGAGTAATGGATAATTGCCGCAACGAAGAAGCGCGGACAAATATTCGTACTTGGCAACAGGAATTAGCGTGGCGAGAATTTTATCAACACGCCATGTATAACTTCCCAGAATTAGCAGATGGGCCTTACCGTCAAGCATTCAAAAACTTTCCTTGGGAGAACGATGAAAAACTCTTTCAAGCCTGGTGTATAGGCAAAACTGGCTATCCGATTATCGATGCGGCAATGCGGCAATTAAATCAGACAGGTTGGATGCACAATCGCTGCCGGATGATAGTAGCCAGTTTCCTCACCAAAGATTTAATTATTAACTGGCAGTGGGGGGAAAAATACTTTATGCAAAAATTGATAGACGGCGATCTTTCTGCTAATAATGGTGGCTGGCAGTGGAGTGCATCGAGCGGTATGGACCCGAAACCTTTGCGAATATTCAATCCTGCCAGTCAAGCTCAAAAATTTGACCCGGAAGGGGAATATATTCGCCACTGGGTGCCTGAATTGCGCCGAGTAGATACGAAACTTTTGTTAACTGGAAATATTTTGCCTTTAGAACGCAGAGTTCTGCCTTATCCAGATGCGATCGTAGATCATAACGAGCAACAGCGCAAGTTTAAGGAGCTTTATAAGCAACAAAAACTTGCAGAATTTTTTGATTGATAGAGTCACCGCAGATCGAGGCAGATAAACACAGATAAACGCAGATAAAATTGAGTTACAATTAATTTAAATAAATCGGAGGTCTCAATGGTAACGCTGCAATTAAGACAAATTAATGTGCCACCCGGACATCGAGTGCTGTTCCACGATGTTAACTGGCAGGAATTTGAAGAAATTTTGGCAGAATTGGGAGAACAACGTGCCTCTAGAATAGCTTACAGTCAAGGAACTTTGGAGATTAGGATGCCGCTGCCAGAACACGAATTTAATAAAGAAATTATTGGCGATATGGTCAAAATACTACTCGAAGAACTTGAAATCGATCGAGAATGTTTTGGTTCGACAACTTTCAAGCGAAAAAGTATGTTGCAAGGAATTGAACCTGACAACTGTTTTTACATCCAGAATTACGCTGTAATGATTGGCAAAAAACGCCTCGACTTAAGTGTCGATCCGCCCCCAGACTTAGCAATTGAAGTCGATTTGACTTCCCAAACTCAACTAGATGCTTATCAGGCCCTGGGAGTCCCGGAAATCTGGCGCTATGAAAATAACAAGCTGATGATTAATGTGCTTGAAGATGGGAAATATGTTGTATCTGAAATCAGTCCGACATTTCCCCACCTGCCAATTGTTGAAGCTATTTCCCGGTATTGCAATCAAAGCCAAACAATCGGAACTAGTCCAACTCTTAGGGCGTTTCGCAAATGGGTGAGAGAAAAAATAGAGAGATAGAAACCCGGTTTTTGCAAAAACAGAGTTTATGCGATCGCTCTTTATTTCAGCTTTAATTGAGAGTAAGTAATACATCAGTTACAATCAATTTAAATAAATCGGAGGTCTCAATGGTAACGCTGCAATTAAGACAAATCAGTGTCCCCCCTGGACATAGAGTGCTGTTCCATGATGTCAACTGGCAGGAATTTGAAGCGATTTTAGAAGAGTTGGGAGAACACCGTGCCTCCAGAATTGCTTACAGTCAAGGAACTTTGGAGATTAGGATGCCACTACCAGAACACGAGAAAGCTAAAGTCATTATTGGCTATTTAATCAATATTTTGTTTGAGGAACTAGAAATCGATTTTGAACCATTTGGTTCGACGACTTTCAAGCGAAAAAGTATGTTAGAAGGAATTGAACCTGATGAATGTTTTTACATTCAGAATTACGCTCTAATGATTGACAAAAAGCGCATAGACTTAAGTATCGATCCGCCACCTGACTTAGCAATTGAAGTGGATCTAACTTCCAAAACTCAACTAGATGTTTACGAGGCGCTGGGGGTTCCGGAAATCTGGCGGTACGAAAATCACAAGCTGATGATTAATGTGCTTGAAGATGGGAAATATGTTGAATCTACCATGAGTCCGACATTTCCCAATTTGCCAATTATTGAAGCTATTTCTCAATATTGCGAACAAAGCCAAACAGAGGGTACAAGTAAAACTCTCAGATTGTTTCGCAAGTGGGTTAGAGAACAAATCAGGCTTTGAGGACTTGAGTCTTTGCTACGAACTTGAGGACTAAAATCCTGACTACGAACTTGCTAAAATTTAATTGCTTTTTTACTTTCGCTGTTGAGTGATAGAGAGAGAATAAGGGTGTTGACCTTGAGCTCGATCGCCCACAAAAATTATATAAGTCCCCTTGTCCCCGTAACCGGAAAATTCGACATTCCCCGCAGCAGCACTCGCGGGTAGCACGCAGAAACGCCCCCTCGGCCCTTGAATCATCAAACTCGGAGCTCCAGCGGTTTGTACTGCAATCCGCCAGTAAGGCAAATCTTGCGTTATTTCAATGACGTGGTTCGGCCCTTGGGCGACAAAACCGCAGTCACCGCTATTGTTCGGGCCGCCAGAAACTCCAGAAACACTCAGCGGTTCGGGAAATCCCGGAGCAATTTGTAGCGGTTGGCTCCGAACAGCACCCGCAGCAGCTAAAATCATTCCCAAGGTTAATGTCGCGATCGAGCTTAAATGCTCTCTGCCGCGATCGTGCCGATAGTGTATCTTCATATTTATCCCGGTCGATCGCACAATGGCGGAAGGTTCTACTTCTTTAACGGTAAAGGATAATTAGCGGTTCCGAACACGCTCATGTGACTGTTATAAATGTGACCGTCCTGCAATGACAAACTTACAACTTAAGTAACTAGCAAATTGTTTTATGAATCCTCAACATAATTTCAACTGGCAGCAAGCTTTTGGAGAACTAAAAGCTAAACTAGAGCGATCGCCCCTCATCCAACAGAACTCAAACAGCTATCAGACCGTCCAAACCTTATACAATCAATTTCTGAATAAGTTTCAAAGACTCCCCAAACCGGGGAAAGTTGCAGTCTTTGCCGTCGGGGCGATAGTTGTTCTGACAGTCTTCAATACCGTCGTACAGCTTATTTCTGCGCTGATTACTCTTGCTGTTCTGGGAGTGCTAATCTACGTAGCATATAAATTGGCAATTGCTCCAGATTCCTCCAACATTAACGACTAACAATAGGAAATTATAAGTATGGCTAGCCCAACCGCACCCGGTGATATTAATCAACCCGATCCGTCTTGGCAGGCAAAATCCAAGCAAATGCCTCTGCTGGTGCGCAGGTGCGGCGCTTGGGCCGTTGAAATTTCATTCTTTGCTGCTAGCGCCCTAGTTCCCTACAGTATCGGGGCGTTGGTTAACAGGGAAGCTCAAACCGTGCCGCTCAACCCTTCAATAGTAGTGGTGTCTGAAACAGTTTCCCGTACTTTAGGTATTCCCGTGCGCGATCGCAACCCCAGAGTCGCACCTCTAACTAATCTATTCTGGTCGGCGGCGTCGATCGCGCCGATAGTTTTAGGGGCTTGGCAACTTTTTTTACTCGCTAGAACCGGTCAAACTCTGCCCAAACGCTGGTTTGGTGTCAAGGTTGTCACAGCTTCTGGTACTGGGCCGGGGTTTTTGCGAGTTCTAGTTCGCGAAAGTTTGGGGCGCTGGGGAGTGCCTCTGGGCGTCGCTTACGGCATTTGGCGCTTGAGCGGTGCGTTTCCGGATTTGGTGATTTTAGGGTGGCTGAGCGGCTTGGCAATGCTCGCAGACGGGGCTGTGGCGTTGCGCTACAAACGGCAAACCGGACACGATCGAATTGCGAATACTTTGGTTGTCAGCGCTCGATCGACTCAAGTTTCTCTGAATCCGGTGAAGACTCAAGAGTGGACTGAGGAAGATGCTGCGATCGCGGCTTTGGTTTTGACTCCGGAGAGGGGCGAGACAGAAAATCCGAGTCTTTGGAATTGGATGCGCCAACATCCGGGGATAATTTTACTAACAGTAACTCTTGGCAGCGCGGGAGTGATTTTAACTTTGTTTGTTGGCACTCAAATTTACATTCAAAGTCAAGCAAATTTGCGGGATTCTCGGCAGCGAAACGACGAATTATTTGTAGCTTTAGTGAGCAAATTGTCTCCCGGTGCGACGAACGGGACAGCGGGGCGGCGATCGGCAATTTTGGCTTTGGGAACGGTGGAAGACTCCCGCGCGATACCGCTGCTCGCGGATTTGCTGGCGCAAGAAGAAAGCCGCGCCATGCTAGACGCGATTCAACAAGCTTTAGTCAGTACCGGGCTGAAAGCTTTGCCCCGCTTGCAGAAGTTGAACCAAGCCCTCAGCAACGATCTCGATTCCCTACGCTTCGGCGGCAAGGCCCAGGAACAGGAGTTAGCTGCTTCCCGTCAGCGAACCGTGCAAAGGGCGATCGGCAAAATTCTCACAGTGTATAGCAGCCAGCTCAACGGCGCAGATTTGAGTCGCACAGATTTAGCTCAAAGTGTTGCCGGCCCGGCTCAGTTTACATTGGTATTAGACAAAGTTGACTTGTCGGGAATTAAACTGAGAAACGCAAATTTAACTAATGCTAGCTTACAGGGAATTCGCTTTTACGGCACCGGAGAAGACAGGCGATCAGGTACATTTGACGATTGGATTTCTGACTTGAGCGGAGCTAATTTTGAAGGGGCAAATATGACGGGAGCGTCTTTGAACAGTGCTGTAATGAACCGCACTACTTTTGTGCGCGCCGTTCTCAACAAAGCTAATTTGTCAAGCGGAAATTTGAATGCAGCTAATTTCAGCAGCGCTCTGTTAATTGGAGCAAATTTGCAGCAAGCAATGTTAAAAGATGCCAGTTTTACTGGCGCAGATATAGGGAGTGCGAATTTGTCGGGAGCGAATTTGTCAGGCGCGCGTTTGGGCAAAGTCAAGGCTCAAGGCGCTCAATTGCCATTGACAAATTTGGCGAAATCGGAATGGCAAGGTGCGGATTTGTCGGGTGCGGATTTGAATGAATCTGACTTGCAAAATGCCGATTTTAGTTCTGCTAAACTTGCAAATGCAAATTTAAAAAATGCTAGATTGCAAAATGCTAATTTGCGGAATGCAGACGTGAGTTCGGCTGATTTTAGGGGCGCAAATTTAGCGGGCGCAAATTTTAAAGGGGCTATGTTTGTGGGGAAGGAGGCTGTCGATCGATTTATTCAAAGTCCGCCCGGTGCTAAGTCTGGTAGATTGCAAGGAGTTGATTTTACAGACGCTAAAAATTTAGATAGCAATCAAATTGCTTATATTTGTTTGCAGGGTGGGTTCCATCCGAAGTGTCCGCAGAATAATTAAGGATTGGTTAGCAGATGGCTAAAAAGCTTGCTGTATCAGCCTTCTGACTTGTACTTGTGCCCAAGTGTCCGCACCGCGAGAGTTCGATCGTCTTCGAGGACTCCGCTAACGGGCTTGGTACAACTTTATAAAACAAGGACGGAAAGCGGAAAACTCATCAGCTTTAGCTATGAGATGTAAGCGACACGAGCGGTTTTAACCGCCGTCAATCTTTCTTGAATCTTAACATTTTTAGCGGTGTAAAAAGGGCTTTCGCCCTTATACTTAAGATGAGAATAAATACACAGGCTGGAAAGTCTGGTATTTAATACTCACAAAAAGGTA
>JAAUPI010000011.1 GCA_012035135.1 Microcoleus sp. CSU_2_2 | reverse complement strand
GGACATTTTTAATTCTTGTGTGTGATTTGGTCGCAACTTGTAGACATAGTTTGTTAACAAGTTCAACTCCTCCTTTTTTTTGCTACTGTTAGTATACAGTGAAGTGCTGGCGTGTTTGTATCTTTTACATTTCTTCAACAAAGAGGGCTTAAGGCTTATACTTTTACTTGCAAAGCCGTCCTATAAGGACGGGGTTTTAAACCCATTTCTTTGATAAATAGCACAAAGTCGGCTGGGCTTAAAAACTTTGGCTTGGAACATAAAATTAGGTGGCACATTGACGATCGCAAAATCACTCTTACCATGATACTGCTCAAATTCCGCAGGCATTCCCTTCGGCGTCTGGCTGCTGTAAGGGACTGGCTGAAAAAGTAACTCGGTAAACTCCAGGCGCGAACACTGCAATTGTAATGCTATTTGTTGGAGAAAGCTTTCAGTAGTCAATAAACTCAACAGTACAGCTTTAGCCTCAGGTTCGAGGACAAAACTGCCATCATAGCTTTCGATAATCTTCAGACCCATTTGCTGTATACCCGACAACTGACTTATCCTAAATTTTACCTTGAACAGCAGCACGATCTGAAAGCTCGATCGATTACCAACAGATTTGATATTATTTGCCGATCGCTTCTATCATATGCCTATCGAAATCTACCAGACTACTAAAAGGTTATGCAGAAGATCGACGATACATCATTCTCGGGGATGAGAAGTTCCCAAAATCAGCCGGAATGGCTAGAATTGGCCGAATACGCCTCTATTGCTGGTTCAGCTATTGGCACGATTGTCGCCGGATTGTCGGGGCAAATTATCTACGCGGCCGCACCCTTAACCGCAGCAATCTCGCTGAATTTCATCAATCGCCAGCGTTTTGAGCAAAAAATGCAACAAAAAGCAAATTCGGCGATCGCGGGCGTAGAATTGACAGTAAAGTCCATCCAGCAGCAAGTTCAGGCACTATCTGGAGAACCGAAGGAACTCTACACCGCCGTTTCCGACTTGCAGCAAAAACTCGGTAGCTTGGAATCCCACACGATTGCCGACGTATGCTCTGCGCTACAATCCCTCGAACAACAAGTGCAAGCATTTCCGGGAGAGTCTGGGAAACTCTACCCCATGCTTTCCCAATTGCAGGAAAAACTCCGCAGCTTGGAAAATACAGCCCTCAGAGAGCATGATTGGGAAAATATGAATGTGCGATTTTTATTGATGGATGAAAGATTAACGGAAGTTAAAAAGATTACAGCAGAGTTGCAGGAGCGATCGTCCGAGATAGACTTTAATGAAATCCAAAGTAGCGTGAGGCAATTGCAAGTTTTACTCGATCGACCCGCAATAGACGTAGCGACACTGCAAACAGAGATCGATCGATTGCAACAACAAGTTTCCGAATTGCAGCGCTTAAATCAAGAAATTGTCAAGCCTTATTTGCAGCGCCTGACTCGTGCCATGAAAAAACTTAGTCAGTAGTCAACACTGATTAGACATTTTGAATAATTATTGTGAGACAAGCAAGATGCCTGTTTCACAAAAATGAATTTGATTGTGGGGTGGGCATCCTGCCTGCCCATAAAAAGCTGATTGACATTGGTGCAAGATCTTTGTTTAACAATCTACAATTTAGGCAAGCGAATTTTATTCAAAATGTCTTGTAGCCGTTCTGAAACTCCGCCAAGTTGTTCTGACAACACTACAAGTTTGCCATAAACTTCAACCAAGCGATCGCCCTCAACGTGAACCTCTGGATTCGGATAATTCTTCATCGTTTCCAGCAGCGTAATCTCATGATCATTACTCGCCGACACCAGCAAAGCCGATCGTAAAGCATCTTGATTTTCATTCCCCGAAGGAGTGCGAATTACCTGACCGACTTCATCGAGAATTATTTCCCCAACTTTACTGTTCAACGCCCTATCCAAAAAACTTTGACTCACTTTCACAGGTCGAATCAGACTGCGACGAACTGTTTCCGGGTCTTTTTTTGCGTTTCCCAACAACATTTCTAATGCAGGCGACATTTTTCCCGTTTCTGCAAAAATTTCTAATTCGCTGACTGGTAAAGTCATCCGGATCGCACTGTATTTCAGCACGACCTTTTCAGCAGCAGTCGCAGCATTGCTATAAAACAGCATTCCCGCGCCTGCTGCTAAAAATAGCGTCCACCGCTGTTTAAAAAATGACCTGCTCATAGTAAAATCTCCAAACATCGATTTCTACTTCGACGATAACCAGATCTAATTAGTTACAAAAGAACTTGAGTCCCCAATCCCCGTCTCACAAAAACACCAAGCGCCAGCTCTTCTATAAGTGAAGGCTAGCGCAGGGATTAAAGTGATTTTGTATATTTAGGGTCTTTATGAAAGCTGACCCCAATTGAATAGACTAAAAAGGATTTATGATTAGGGCCTTTAAATTGGCTGACCCCAATTGAATCCATGTATCCATAATGACAGGGATCGATCGCAAACCAGGATTACTTAATAATTTCTTTATTTTTATAACTTTTCCTCACATAACATTTGTTTTTATGAAGTTTTGTAAATTTCTGTTACTTCGACTTCGGGGATCGGTTGCTGGCGCGCTGCTCTAGGCGAAACAGCAACACCATCAGAGCCACCACTCCGACTTGAAGGGCAAAATTGGGCAAAGCGGAGCCAACTTCCCGCCCCGAAGCAATTCTCGCTAGGAAAATCAAGCCACCGATGAAGCCCGAAGCCCCGCAAGCTACATAGACCAACTGTCGCAGAGGTCGATAGGGAGCGGCGATCTCTGCTGTTAAACGTTGATATTGCTGGGGAGTGAGGTTGCGGGGGTTTTTTGGGATGTAAGTGCGATCGTCCGAATTTGGGTCTGGCATGGGTTTATGGCAGAAATGAATATTACGTTACAACAAATATCTCACAACAGTCAAAATAAATCACCGTTGAATCAAGAGCACAATAGTCTGCAAACAGCCGACAAAAACACCCAAAATCCCGCCTAAATTGACAATTCCCTGCAACTCGCTTTTCACAATTCCCTGAATTGCTAATTCCAAGTCTTCTGGAGAAGTACCTTTAACTCGATCGATAATCACCTGATCGATATTTAAAATAGGGATCGCCTGAGCCACAATATTTTCTAAATCCCGTTCCAGATAGCGCTCTAAAACCAAAGCCAATTCTTTGCTAACCATTTCTAATGAAGCACTCATTACCGTTGAAGTTTGCAATCGATTGAGAATTAACTTGGAAATATTTTCCCAGTCAATAGATTTGCTCAACCCCTGAAGTACCTCCGTACCGCGTTCTTGAACGTAGCTGCGAACGCTATCGCGCATAGTTTTTCGCAACTGCCGCACTGTCGAAACAGGTAAATTTTGCATCGACAAATTTTGCAGCCATTCCTGAATCCGCCCACGAATTCCCAAAGAAATAGTTAACTCTGCTAACCGCTGATTTGTCGCCTCTTTTTCATCCAGACAAAAAGTCCGCAAACGAGTTAAAGTGTTGCGCAAACCAAACAAATTTGCAACTACCCAATAAGTGCCACTGGTTTTTTCTCGAAACCCTTCATCGATAATTGAAATATTGCGATCGGTCAAAAAGTCAATCAAAGTTTGTCGCAGCACTTCCGGCGGTATGACTACTTGTAACAGCCAATCTGCCAACTGACCCGCCTGAGCTTCAGTTAGCTGAATCTCCAGCAAAATTTGGTCAAAAATTTGATTTAGTTGAACTTCTAAAAAATCTTCCCGGCGCGCCAAAACCTTCAGGATTCGCGGCACAGATTCCCCCAGCAAATCTCGCAGAATATTAGCGAGAATTTTTGCAGTTTTTTGCTCTGCATCTGCCTTAACCTGATCCAGCGCTAACTGCAACAGCCAGAGAATCACCGACTGCATTCGCTCAGTTTGCAAGAGGCGGCGAGCCAATTTTTGCAATTCCTCTGGCGTCAGCAGCGAACCCATAATGGTGTCAGAAATCCGCTTTGCCAAACGCTCTTGGTTGCGGGGAATTAAACCCGGAGTGAAAGGCAATTGACGCCCTTTGACATAAATAGCTCGATAGGGGCGGAATAACATTTTGATAGCTATATCGTTAGTGAAATAGCCAATAATTCCTCCCACTACAGGTGGGGCAAAAAACAGCCAAATTTCGGACGGGTTCATCAATAATTAAATATTTGGTAATTGGTAATTGGTAATTGGTAATCGGTAATTGGTAATCGGTAATTGGTAATTGGTAATCGGTAATTGGTAATTGGTAATTGTCAACTGTCAACAGTCAATTGTTGACTGTCACCTGTCAACTGACTAATACCAATACTCCCATCATAGCTCCGGCAATGGGATAGTGTGTGGCGGTGGCAAATCCGGCTTGGCGGGCTAAAGCGACTTGTTCTGGACCGATCGGAAATTTTTCTAAACTAGGATTGATGTAGGCATATTCTTGAGTCATGCCAAATTGCTGAGCTATTGGCACTACGAGAGTTTCCAGATACAACTGCTGAAAACTGCGCGTGAGGGAATTGCTGGGGCGGTGGAGGTCGAGAATAGCTGCTTTTGCGCCCGGTTTGAGGACTCGGTGCAATTCCTGAAGACTGCGGGGGATGTCAGTGACATTGCGGAGGCCGTAGCCCATTGTCGCGCAATGGAAATAATTGTCGGCAAAAGGCAAGTCGAGGGCGTCAGCTTCTACCCAAGAAATGCGACTTGAGGGGGTGAGAAAAGGTCGATCGCGACTGTTAGCAACAGCCAATTGTGCGGCGGAAAAATCTACTCCAAATACAGAACCGGTAGGACCTGCTTGCTGGGCCAGCACCAAAGCTAGATCCCCGCTACCGCAACACAAGTCCAAACAAGTATTACCAGGCTTAACACCGCTCCATTGCACCGCCATTTGCTTCCAAATCCGGTGCTGCCCCAAGCTCAACCAGTCGTTCATTTGGTTGTAAACTGGTGCAATTCGATTAAATATAGTTTTAATTTGTTCTGAGTTATTAGTCATTTGTGATTAGTCATTTGTGATTAGTTATTAGTTATTGGTTATGGGTTACGAATGACTGTTGACTGCTAACAACTGACCACTGCCAACTAACAACAGTTCGGCAAGCTCACTGCAAGCTGTCAACAGTTCGGCAAGCTCACTGCAAGCTGTCAACTAATTAATCACTCTGAAAACTCGTTAGTACCAAAGCAACTTGTTGAGCGGCGAGGTGAATGGTTGTGAGTTCGTCCGGGCGGAGGGAGCAGGGCTGCTTCCACTGAAGAGATATCAGGGCGATCGATCGACCTCCATGAACTACCGGGACGCTCAGGTGAGCTTGAATGCCCGCTTTCTGATAGTGTGGCAGGCTTGCTAGGGCTGTTTCGGTCGCAATATTCACAGCACCCTGAATAGTTTGAGAAGCGATCGCTTCTTGAGCCAAAGGGTCATCTGCCAGCCAATTTTCCACAGTTCCACCGCTGCTGTGAATACCTTGCGCTGACATCAAAACCTTGCCTTCCACCAGTTGCAAAATACAAGTGTCCGCCAAAAATTGTCGCTGATAGCAATAGCAATTGGCTCTAAAGTTGCCTCCAAACTCGGAGATTCTACAGCGGCTTGCATGATGGTTGCTAATAATTGTATTTGATTTTGGGCACGATGCAATTCCTCAGTTCGCTGCTTAAGAACTTCATAAGTCTCGGCAGCTTTTTGCACCACCATTTTCAATTCGTTCGGGTCCCAAGGTTTAGTGATATACTTGTAAACCTGTCCGGAGTTAATCGCATCTACCAAATCTTCGATGTCCGTAAAACCAGTCAAGATAATCCTGACTGTATTCGGGAACTGAGGTACGGTTTTGCTGAGAAACTCGGTTCCCTTCATTCTGGCATCCGCTGGTCGGAAATGATGACGGCAACCTCGCCCTCGATGCCGAGGACTTCCAAGGCACGAATTCCGCTCTCAGCTTTGAGCACGTTAAAATCTCGTCGGAAAGTGCGGTAGAGTAAATCCAGATTGTCTGGTTCGTCGTCTACTACCAGCATTTTGGGCTTTTTCGGTCGGTGTAGTGTCATGAGCTGGCGTTTAATTTGATCTAGCTCGGGAATGGCGTTATCCATAACAATACGATAAACTTCCCTCTGTAAATTTAGGCGAGCAACTATTCTGCAACAATAGTCTAATCATTTACGCCTCAGCTTTCCGGCGACATCAACCTTGCTGGTATCCGATCGCACCTAACTTAGCGCTTGTTTTTGACTTAATTATGACTGACACACCACAAGATTTCTCCGACCTTGCTTCTGGACTCTCTACCAATGCTGTGGATGTCGAAAAGTTAGTTCGATCGCTCCGTCGCAAAGAAGGCAGTTGGGTAGAATGGGGACAGGCCTGCACGGCGCTACAAAAAGCTGGCCGCAACTCTCAACAAATTTTTGAGGAAACTGGTTTTGAGCCTATTCAGCAAAATCAAGTGAGCGTCGCAGCCCAAGTTTACACCAGTATGGTGAACGCTGGAGCTGCCGAAGAAGTTCGATCGCACTTCCTCCGCAAAGGTAGTGATATTTTATACGAGTTTCGGATTCTCGCTCAAGCAGAACGGGCAGCAGCCGCAGCTTTGATACTGGCCCACAATTTGGATGTGGACGACGCCAGGGAAGTCGCTAAAGCCATGAAGGAGTTTTCTCGCTTCGGGAGTCTCCCTCAAGGGTTTACAGACACTGCTGGCGATGCTGTGGCTTACCATTGCTGGAAATTGGCGAGACAGCATAGCGATTTGCAAGAGCGATCGCGCTTAATTGCTCGGGGTTTAAAATTAGCTAGCAGTCAAACTGCGCGACAGCAAGTAGAGCAGTTGCTCGTAGATTTTACCGTAGTTCCGAGGCGTTCTGCGCCGCGCTTGCCCGTTTACCGGCTCGACTCTGAAGAACAATCGCCCCGAATTGTCCCGATTGTGGGTAAATTGCCACTCTCTACGAGAGATTTGCAGGCGGTGCCTCTGCCGGAGGAAATCGGGCCCTTCCGCATGGTAAAATTTTCTGGTGAGGGAGCTTGGGTGGCTCTTCCCGGTTGGCAAGTAATTTTGAATGCTGAAGATCCGATCGCGGTTTTGGAAATGAGCGATCGACTGCCGGTACCGTTACAAGGCAAAGTTGAAGAAGTTTTGATTATTGTCGATCGAGCTCAAAGAGAATGGGATACTGATAGTTATTTCTTTGCAGATAACGGTGGCAATTTGGAATTGTATTGGTTTGAAGAATCGCCGGATATTCCGATCTTAGGGCGAGTTGTTCTGGTAATGCGTCCGAAAAAGATTTTGGATGAAGACTATACTAAAGATGGATGGCAAGTTGATGATTAGTTATTAGTTATTAGTCATTTGCTTTTCGTTCAAAAATTTGACTTCAATACGATCGCCCACTTTAAGTCCGAGTTCAGTAGCGCGCCCGCCGCGAAGTTCGATAACTCGATCGACAGGAGTATCGGGGCCGTAGGTAGGACAAGGATCGGCAGTGCAAGGAGGTGCGGCAGCTTGGATGGCTTTAACAACCCCATCCCGCACAAAAATCATATCCAGAGAAATCTTGCAATTTTTCATCCAAAAATTGACCCACCGTGCGGGTTTAAACTCAAACAGCATTCCTCTGTTATCAGGTAAAGATGTTCTGTACATTAAACCCATGGCCTGTTGTTCGGGGGTTTTAGCGACTTCAAGTTCGATCGGGCTCTCGGCTATCTTAGCTTTAGCAGAAATAGGTAAAACTTGACCTTCGGAAGTCGCGATCGAAGACTGCGAAGCCAATATATGAGTAACATCAGTGTTCGCTACAGGCAATGTCGGCGAACATCCCAGCAAAAATAGACTTAGCCCAATTGGGAATAGGGCATGGGGAATAGGGAATAGGGAATAGGGCATAGGGCATTGGTTATTAGTTATTAGTTATTAGTTACTAGTTAGCTGCCACCAATAACCAATTACTACTGTCAACTGTCAACTGATTTCTTCATGCTTCGCGCATTACGTAGCCAACACCGCGCACCGTCTGAATCAAACGTTTTTCGCCTTCATCTTCTATTTTGAGTCGCAAATAGCGAATATAAACTTCAATTACATTCGACTCGCCCAAAAAGTCATAACCCCAAACATTTTCCAGGATTTGTTCGCGAGTCAACACTTCGCGGGGATGCTCCATCAAATACTTTAGCAGCTCAAATTCCTTCATGGTCAGGTCGATCGCCCGTCCGTTCCGCAGGGCGCGCCTCGAAGCTAAATCCAATACTAAATCTCCAAACCTTAATTGTTCGTTGCTGGTGTGATCCGGCTGCAAATACAAGCGCACCAACTGCAAAAACTCGTCAGTGCGGTAGGGTTTGAGAAAATAATCGTCAGCCCCGGCTTCCAGACAAGCGACACGATCGTCCACTGTATCGCGACCAATTAATAGTAGCACTGGCACCCGATTGCCAACACTTCTGAGGTGAGAACAAAGCGACAATCCCGACTCTGGTCCCAACATTCGATCGATTACAATCAAAGCTGGTTGCAATTCGTGAGCTAAATGTTGACCGGTGGCGGTGTTAGAAGCGACTATCGGTTCGTAGCCGGAGGATTTCAAGTCTAGACTCAAGTGTCCTGCGAGAACTTCGTCTGTTTCAACCAGCAGGACACAGGGATTGCGATCGAGAGTGAGTGCAGCCATTGAATTGACCGATTGTAGATCATACCTGTTCTAGCACGTTTGATGGCAGTTGGCAGTTGGCAGTCAAGCCGTTGACAGTTGACAATTGACAGTTGACAGTTGGCTGTTGAGTGTTAAGTGTTGACTGTTCGCAGAAATAACCAATTACCAATTACCACTTACCCATTACCCATGACCATCATCGTATTTGGCAGTATCAATATCGATCTCGTGGGTAAAACCCCTCGCCTGCCACAACCAGGGGAAACTATAATTGGTAGTAATTTCTGTACTGCTGGCGGTGGCAAAGGAGCAAATCAAGCTGTCGCAGCTTCTCATCTGGGTGCTTCCACCCACATCATTGGTCGCGTCGGTAATGATAAATTTGCTGAAGAATTATTGACAAATTTACAATCTTTTGGTTTGAATACAGACAATGTATCGATCGACCAAAAAACTCATTCAGGTGTGGCAATTATCGCGGTAGAAGATAGCGGTCAAAACAATATTATTGTGATTCCCGGTGCAAACAATAATGTTGGTAAAGAAGATATAGAACGTCTCACAAAATTGTTACCTGGTGCTACAGCTTTGTTGTTACAGCTAGAAATTCCCCTGCCAATTGTCCTCCGGGCTGCTGAAGTTGCCAATCAAGCTGGGGTGCGAGTTATTCTCGATCCGGCGCCGGCTCGTTCCGATTTGCCGATCGAACTTTATCCGCTAATTGACATTATGACACCGAATGAAGTCGAAGTCAGTCAATTAGTCGGTTTTGCCGTGAATAATCATGAAACTGCGATTTTAGCTGCAAAACAGTTGCAGGAGCGCGGTGTCAGAAATGTTATTGTTAAATTGGGCGATCGGGGTGTTGTTGCTGTTACTGCCGATGAAACCTTTTTTGTTCCGGCTTTTGCGGTGGAAGCAGTAGATACTGTAGCTGCTGGCGATGCTTTTAACGGTGGATTAGCAGCAGCATTAGATGCTGGTTTGTCCTTGTCGGAAGCGGTAACGTGGGGCGCGGCATCGGGTGCTTTGTGTGCTACTAAAATGGGTGCTCAAGTTGCTATGCCCGATCGTACAACTTTCGAGTTTTTTTTGCAGAGTTCGGGAATACGTAAATAGCAGTAGCCAAACAAAAACGATTGTCCCGAAACAAAAGATGCCTACCCCACAAGAACTATTGGAGAGGTCTATTGTTCAAACTCATCACATAATAAATCGCCCAAATAGCCATCGCCCGCAAATAGTGACTCGCCCGAAAAGTCTCTCCGGCAGTAATCGCTTCAGGCGTCCGAAATTGCAACCCATTGTCATAGATCTGTTTCACCACTACATCTGTCAACTTAAGCGCTTTTTCCTCCATTCCCATCTGCACCAAAAAAGCTGCTAACCCAAAATTAATCCCCGTCCAAACTTCCAAAGGATGGGTCGCATTCGGATTTTCTGGCGAACCATTCAGCATCACCCCATTAGCTGCCCCAAATTCGCCATCATTGAACTTCAAAAAGCAAGATTCGTACACAGTTTCTAAGGCGCTAACTGCACATTCTGGCGGTACAATATCCGGCAACCCTAACAATTTTGCATAAAATTGACCGCATAATTGATCTGTCATCACCACTTCCGAATTGCTCTCACTGTCCAAACGGTAATATTGACCGTTCCAAAGTTTTTCTTGATAAGTTGGTCTAGCCTGTTCCAGCCAACTGTGATATAGTGCAATCTTTGATTGGGGATTGAGAGTTAAGCATTGATTTGATAGTTCCCAGTTTTCCAGAATTTCGCCGATCGCGATCGCACTTTCCAACGCAGCCAACCACAAACCGCCACAATACGCACTGATTCCCCGCATTTGCCAATCATCAAATGTCTGATCCGGTGCTCCCGAATTTTCCGGGATTCCATCTCCATCCTCATCAAAGGTTTTTAGATAAGCTAAAGCCTCAACAATTGCCGGCCAACACTCTTGCAAAAACTCGTAATCCGTGCTACCAGTTAATAAGAAATCACGATAAACTTGCAACACAAAATCGCAAGGCAAATCCTTCCACAAATTGCAATCTTGATAGCTAGTATAATTCGTTTTCTCCCAAGGATGTTCGTTCGGCGCGCCTAAATCGTGAGGCGTCGCACCAACCGCTTTCCTAATCGCAGATGCTTGATTCCAGCCCACAATTCTAGGAGTATTATCACCAGTAGAAATTGCCCGTGCAAAAGCTAAAATTACCGACTTTTCCAAATCAGGCCATAACATCAACAAAGCAAAAGAACCGTAAAGACGCACGTCTAAACTTTCGTACCAGCGGTAATCAATGCACTCCAAAACCGCAAATTGACCCTTCGGATCGCGTTCGTCAGCAGCACTCCAAAGCGTACCGCCGTCAGTCAAGGCGTACAATTCATTAAACAAAGCCATTTTGAAACTATCTGACAAATCTTCCCGTTCCAAAATCGGTTTTTGCCAATCTTCAATACTTTCGCGCCAAGTATCGGAATGCTTCATTGCAGTGCGGATAATCGGCCAAGCATTTTTGCCATTGCGCCCGAAAAAATCCGTATAGCGACGGTAATACCAAACTCCCGGTGCAAACTCAGTAACTGGGAAATCCCATGATAAAATAAACGGAATTTTGCGAGTTTTTCCTGGTCTAATAGTAAACCGAACTGCGATCGCACAAGCCAATTGTTCTCCTGGGGCGCAGGCTGTTTCGTCTTTATCGTCTAACAAAAAACCGTCACCAGCAAAGTGTTTCCAAATATCCTCGCCGTTTCCCGCAGGATTCCAGCGAGTTTGATAGAATACTTCTACTGCTGGATTAGTAATAGTCGCGATCGCCCATTGTCCATCTCCTTCTTGAGCTTCTTCATCAGCAGTCAACCGCGTCATCACGCAGCCAATTCGGTGAAAATCTTCCACTAATAAATTGAAATTTCCACCACTTTCTCTCCACCGAGGTTGATAGTCATAAGCCGGACTACCATCATCGCGAACCTTCACTTCCGGAGACTTGTTGGCATTAGTAAACCAGCCCACAGTATTCTCCCAAGTTAGCATAATGCTGAGAGTAATTGGCGCATCTGTAGGATTGTGAGCCACCCATTCAAACATGGCTACTGGGTAACTGCTTTCTTGATAGTTATGAGGTAAAATTGGCGAAAATTGCTCGCAACTTAATTGAGCGTGAAACACATTTTCGTAAACATACCAACTGCGCGGATACAAAGCATGATAAGTCCCGGAAGAATTAGCTCTTTCCCCTCTCTCTTCTGCCTTTTGTTTCCCATCCATGACATCCGTTACATCCGTTACAAAATCCGTTGCCGAACTTCCTTCGTTAGGATACCATTTCCAACTAGATAAACTCCCATCTGTTGGCGGTTCAGTACACAGTGCATAAGCTTGTTTTTTGCCTTGAGTTTCTTCAAAAACGCTGAACTGACAAGCCGGCAAACTGCGAAAAATATGCTCTCCACCATCAATATGCCAAAGGTTGAAATCCCCTCTGGAAGATCGACCAATACAGCCTGCACCAAATCCACCCAGAGGCATTCCGTGCCAGGGACCATCGTCGAGATTGCTTGCGTAGCGGACTGTGTAGGGATTGTCCCAGCCAAGGCCGATGGGACGTTTCCAGGTGTGTGGGGGGATGTTTGGGGTAGATATGCGATCGTTCATGATTTATTTTATAATTAGTCGATCGTAATCTACAAAATATTGGTTGAAACTCACATCTTGCCGTTCTTGACGTTCCCCAAAAATAAACTGTCTTGTGGAACGGGCTAGAAGCCCGTTGCTGACATTGGTGCAAAATATCGGTTTCAACCAATTGATTAATTCCTAATAACCCGCCTCCTCCTCGTACTCCGGAGTCTTTGTTTTCTCAGGAATATTCACCCGAGGAGCCTTGTAAGGCTTCGGCGCCTCATCGTCCGCCCAAGCATCCGCCTCCACATCATCCTCGTACTCATACTCTATCGCCTGTTTCTTTTCGCGAGAATTCTCAGAGCTAGCGTACTGCTTCTGCTCGTACTCCTCCTCCTCGTAATCGTCCTCCTCGCCCCAATTATCTTCTTCGTATTCCTCGTAATCGTCGATTGGCTGCGGCTGCACTGCCCGCATCGGCTGCCGCACCGGAGGCCGATTCCACTGCGTATCCTCGTCCCAAGCTTCCTCAACTACAGGCTGTGCTACTTTGCTGCGCATTTCCGGCGCAGGTATCCGCACGCCCGGGCCTAATTGATTCGGCGTACCTACAGGTTTCGGATAATATCCTTGTTCGTCCTCGTCGCGTTCCCAAGGGGCTTGTCCCAAGCCGACGCGCTCCAACAAGCCCACAGACAATTGTCTGAGCCTTTCTTCGGAACCTTCAAACACAATCAAACGGTTCGGGCCGCTGCTGACAATTTCCTCAATTCCCAACTCGTAAGTGCTGAGAACTTGGTCCGGAATTTGGGGGATTCCCAGAGAAGCAATGACGATCGAAACTAACTTACCGTCTTCTGGGTCGAACCGAAAGCCCCGCACCCTACCCAAAAGTTCCCCGGTTTCGGTAATCACTTCGCTATTAATCAAAATGCTGTAGACTTCAACATCAACATCATCTTCGATCGCGCTTTCATCTTCCACCAACAGCACGTCGCCGATTTCGCTGACATTGTTGAGGAACATAAACCTCGGCATTCCAGCGACTGCAAATATATTATCTCGCAGACCGATCGCCACAACTTCCCGCCGGTCGATGTCCACCCACAATTGACTGACCACCCCCAAGCGTTTTCCTCTGTCGCGGGTGATTACCTGAGTGCCGAGAATGTCGGAGCGTTGGCAGATTTGTTCTGATGTCATCTAGCTCTAATCCTGATTTATTAAGTACATATATTACTCAACACGGCGATCGACAGATACTCCGGGACTATAACTTCAGTCCTATGACTTGAGTATAAGCTCCCCGTGCTTGAGTAACACCAATTGTACGCTCAGCCGATTGAATCATAGGTCGCCGCAAACTCACAACAATAAACTGGGCTTGTTCAGACTGTCGCTTTATCATTCTAGCTAATCGCTCCACATTTGCCCCATCCAGAAACATATCCACTTCGTCAAAAGCATAGAACGTAGATGGGCGGTAGCGTTGCAGCGCAAAAATAAAACTCAGCGCCGTCAAAGATTTTTCACCACCGGACATGGAAGCCAGTCGCTGCACGGGTTTGCCTTTCGGGTGGGCAACCAAATTCAAGCCGCTGCTGAAGGGGTCTTCCTGGTCGTCTAGCTGGAGGTAGCCGTCGCCTTCAGAAAGTTCGGCAAAAATCGTTTGGAAGTTTTCGTTAACGGCGTCAAAAGCTTCTTTAAAAGCACGCCGCCTGAGAGTAGTAAAGTTTTCGATCCTCAACAACAGTTCCGTCCGTTCTCCTTCTAAAGTCGTCAATTTTTGACTCAATTCTTGCAGGCGTTCTTGAGTGCGGTTGTACTCTTCTAATGCTAACATATTCACCGGCTCTAAGGCTTGAATTCGTTTGCCGATCGACTTTAATTCTTGCTGCAATTCTGTCAAATTTACCTTCTGAACATCTTCGGGAATTTCTGGCACTGGATCGGGCATTTCAGCGCGCTGGCTTGCCAATAAATCGCGGACTGCGGCTAATTGTTCCCGCCGTTCGTGCTGGCTTTCATTGAGTTTTTGCAACTGCCATTGTAACTGTTGTTTGGCTAAATGCTGTTCTCGCAAGTTCGATTCGGCTCCATCGCGTTCTCCCTTTTGGACGCCCAATTTTTCTTCAATTTCACCCACTGCCGCCTTCGCTTCGGCAATTTGCTGCTGTATTGCCGACTGCTGCTCAATTATACGATCGATCGCCTCCGCGCAAGTAAGTTGCTGCATTTGCCATTCCTGCAACTTCTCGCTGCCTTCTTTAATTTTCTCTGACAAACGCCCGAATTGATTTTCTAAGTCTACAAGGCGCTGCTGGACGTTTCTGAGAGCTAATTCTCGCTCTTGCAGTTGCGATTCCAGAGTGCGGAGACCCGATTGCATTTGCTGCCATTCGCTGTGACTGTTCGACTCTTCCAACTGCGCCAAAGTTTGGCGGTACTGCTGCAATTGAGTTTCCTGTACGGGCAATTCCCGTTCCAGCAACTGCAATCTTTCTCGCGAATTAGTTAATTCCTGAGTATTTTTGGCAATTTGCGATCGTACTTGTTCCTGCTGTCCTTGCAAACTCTTAGTTTCTGCCGCCAACTGTTCCAGCCGCAACTGATTTTCGCGCAAATTTTGTTTGGCTTCCATCAATTCTTGACTGCGAGTTTTGACAGCAACAGATGCGTTGTCGATCGCAATTTTGCACCTTACCAAAATCCGTTCAATTTCCTCCAACCTTTCTTGCAAAACAGCAATCGTCCTTGCTTCAACCTGCGCCTCATTAACATCAACCGTACCAAAATGCAAGGTCGATCGATTGCTGGAACTTCCGCCAGTCATTGCCCCGCTCGTCTCCAAAATTTCCCCATCCAAAGTGACAATCCGGTACTGTCCCAAATAGCGGCGGGCATCACTGAGATTGCTAAACACAACCGTACTGCCAAAAACATGAGCAAAAATTTCATCGTACCGCGCATCGCAGTCAATCAAATTCACAGCACAATCCACAAATCCAGCGGCGCTGCGCAAATTTTGATTCACCGAAAATCTGCCGCCCCTAATTTTATTCATTGGCAAAAACGTCATCCTTCCCGCCCGTTTTTGTTTCAGCAATTCAATCGCCGCCGCCGCTACGCTGTCATCTTCTACTACCATATTTCCCATGCGAGCGCCCGCCGCAATTTCCAAAGCTAATTGATAGCGCGGTTCCACCCTACCTAATTGAGCCACCAGCCCGCAAATTCCGCCAATGCCACTTTGCACGACAATTTTTGCCGTAAAAGTGCCTGTCGCTTCTTGGAGTGCTTGAAACTGCACTTCTAACTTATCTAATTTGCGCTGTCTTTCTCGCTGTTCTTCCAGCAAACGAGTTTGAGTTTCCTGCTGGAGTTTGAGTTCTTGTTCTGCTTCTGCTGCAAGACTATCTAGGGATTTTACTTGCCCCGTGGCAATTTTTTGAGCTGCCAAAAGGTCGTATTCCTGAACTGTTTTCGAGGCGATATCCTGTTCTAATACTTGCAAAGATCGCTCTTGTTCTTGAATTTGACTTTGTAGGCGATCGATTCTTTCATTTACCGCCGCTTGTTCCGCGCGTTGCGGTTCCAAACTTTGCTGAAATGTTTCGATTTGGCGGTGAAGTTCCGTTTGCTGCTGCACCCAAGCTTCCGCAGTCGAGGCGATCGCATTGGCAACTCCCCGATTTTTATCTAAAATTTGTTGAGCTTCATCCCGCTGTTCTTGCAAACTTCCTTGCTGAGAATTAACATAAGATATTTCGATCTCTATTTGCTCCAAACTTTGCCTGTACTGCCGAATTTCTTGCTCGGTTTGTGCTATGCTACCAGCCAATTGCCCAGCCGTGTTTTCCAAATCCTGCTTGCGGTTTTGCAACTGTCGCTTTTCAGCTTCCTGAGTAGCAATCGTCGATTGCAAAGCCAACAATTCCGATTCTCCCAAAGCTTTAACGCGGGCATTCAGCGCGTCAAGTTCTGCGGTTGCTGCTTGAATTTGCAGGTTAATTGTTTGCACTTGTTCGGTAAGAGAAGCAGAATTACGATCGCCCGCTTCGATTTGTTCTCGCAGCTTCCATTCTTGCTTCTGCAACTGCTGGAATTTCAGCACAATTTCCCACTGAGATTTTTCTTGAAATTCCGCCCGCAGCTTTTGATATTTTTCCGCTTTTGTACGATCGCTCGCCAGCCTGTCGCGCTGAGAAATCAGCTCTTTTTCCACAATCCGGCTGCGTTCTTCCACATCCTTAACTTCATCCAACTTCTGCCTAGCCAGGGATATTTTGCGATCGAACTGAGCCACCCCCGCCAACTCATCAATGATTTCTCGGCGTTCCTTAGAATTCATCGAAATAATGCTAGTAACGTCCCCTTGCAAAACGACATTATAACCTTCAGGATAAATTCGCAAACGGTTTAGCTGTTCGTGCAGTTGAGTCAGCGTGCAAGGTTCGCCATTAATATAATAATTTGAAGTATAAGTACCTTGACGAGTCACGCGCAGTTTCCTCGTCACGCTCCACTCATCAGCCGATTTTAGATTTGGGATTTTCGATTTTCGATTGGTAGATGATTTCCTGTTATGCGGCTGAGTTTCGGGAATTTCGAGCGCTGCTACTTCGGCTTCAGACAACTCATCTGACGATGTTGAATTGGTAGGTGATTGTCCGTTATGTTCCAGAGTTTCTGCGATTTCGATCGCATCTACTGCTGCTTGAGACAACTCATCCGCTGCATCTTCTCTCTCATCCTCGTTCTCATCCTCATCCTCATCCTCAGCAAACCATTCATCTCCGACACCTTCGAGAGCGAATGTTGCAGTCACGCTAGCTTCGATCGTACCGCGCTTGTTTTGGGCGCTGTTCACCAAATCTGGCAACCGTTCAGCCCGCATCCCCTTAGAAGTCGAAAGTCCCAGACAAAACAGCAAAGCATCGAGGATATTGGATTTGCCAGAACCGTTGGGCCCCGAAACCACAGTAAAACCGGGCAGCACGGGAATCGCCGTCGTGCCGCCAAAAGATTTAAAGTTAGTTAGTTCGATTCGCTTGATGTGAACCATATGCTACGACTAGCTTTGGCCCTGAGTAGTTGTTCAAAGGTAACACAACCACGCTCATTGATGAATAATGTTTCAACTTTCGCCATGTCTATCGACCAAACCGAAAGCCACGAACAAACTGTAAATTTTGATGCCGTTTATTAAATAGAAGACAATCGAAAGCATTTGGGCGATCGAACCTGAAAGCCTCACCCCGAAGGCATTTAGTCAACTTCATCCCTAAAATTGTATCCATACACCCCTAGACATATAAAAACTTTCCGGTAAAATCGAAACCAAAATTAATAATGTATAAAGTAACCAAACCAATATGGAGGGCAAGCCCATTACACCAGCTCCGAACACATCCAATCTGTCAGCTTCACCCGAAAGCGACCAACAAGTATTACAAATTTGGGGCCGCGAACCCCTGAAAGGACACGTCAAAATCAGTGGCGCCAAAAACTCTGCCTTAGTAGTCATGGCCGGTGCGCTGCTGTGTTCAGACGATTGCCGCCTCCGCAATGTTCCCTCCCTAGTCGATGTTGCCCTCATGGCTCAAATTCTGGCGGCTGTGGGAGTCAAAATCGAGCAGAACGCGGATGTTTTAGAAATCAACGCCAGTCAACTGATAGACGCTCAAGCCCCTTACGAATTAGTTAGCCAACTCCGGGCCAGTTTCTTCATTATCGGGCCACTCCTAGCGCGCCTGGGATTTGCCAAAGTCCCCTTACCCGGAGGTTGCGCCATCGGCGCCCGACCGGTCGAACTCCACGTTCGGGGCCTGCAAGCTCTCGGCGCCGAAGTCCACATCGACCACGGGACGGTACACGCCTACGTCAAAGGGCCAAACAAGCGCTTGAAAGGAGCGAAAATTTATTTAGATTACCCCAGCGTGGGAGCAACAGAAACTTTGATGATGGCGGCTACTTTAGCCGAGGGAGAAACCGTCATTGAAAATGCGGCCCAAGAGCCGGAAGTCGCGGATTTGGCGAATTTCTGTCGCGCAATGGGAGCAAAAATTCAGGGCGCAGGTACAAATACGATCGTCATTTCGGGAGTTCCCAAACTACACTCTGTAGATTATCCGATTATTCCCGATCGCATCGAAGCCGGAACATTTTTAGTAGCAGGAGCTATCACTCACTCAGAAATCAGTCTGTCGCCGATAATTCCCGACCACCTAACCGCCGTAATTGCCAAATTACAGACAATGGGAGCCAAAATTATTGTGGAATCTCCCGACATTATGCGGATAGTTCCGGGTCGGACTCACTCCGCCACAGACATCGAAACCCTGCCTTATCCGGGTTTCCCCACAGATATGCAAGCTCAGTTTATGGCTTTGCTGACGCTGAGTGAAGGAGACAGCATCATCAAAGAAACCGTGTTTGAGAATCGCTTGCGCCACGTAGCAGAACTCAACCGCATGGGGGCCGACATTCGCGTCAAAGGCAATGTAGCCGTAGTGCGCGGGGTGGCGCGACTGTCAGGGGCGCCGGTGATAGCAACGGATTTGCGCGCATCGGCCGCTTTGGTGCTGGCGGGACTAGCAGCAGATGGTGTCACAACTATCAGCAGCTTGCAGCATTTAGACCGTGGCTACGAACAGTTGGAGGTCAAGTTGCAAAAATTGGGCGCTAAATTGCAGCGCGTGAAAGAAGGAGAACCAGCTAATGCTGAGGCTCCTGTCGAACCAGTGCGATCGGGTTTAAAGTAGTCAGTAGGCAGTTGACAGTTGACAGTTGACAGTTGACAAGTTGACAGGGGTCACTGAGCTTGTCGAAGTGTTGACGGTTAACTGTTGACAGTCGGCGGTTAACTGTTAAGTGTTAACTAATTACTAAAATGTCAAACATACCGCTAATCGGCCTAAAAGCAGACCAATTTCGCCACCCGCTGGATTTGGAAGCTACAAATACTCTCAAACAACTGCCGGGTCTGGATTTGATGGTGCGGCAGTTGCTGGGACAACTTGGCGAACAGTTTTTCATGCTCGAAAATCTGGCTGCCAGCGTCCAAGTAGGCGAAAATCAACTGCCCCACCTCCATCACTTGCTGCTGGATGCCTGCAAAACTCTCGATTTAGAAGTGCCACAGCTTTACGTGCGCCAGCATCCGATGCCGAATGCTTATACCTTCGCGATGCGAGGAAAGCAGCCTTTTGTGGTAATGCACACTTCGTTAATCGATTTGCTGACGGAGGCAGAAATTCAGGCGGTAATTGCTCACGAGTTGGGGCATTTAAAGTGCGAACACGGAGTTTACCTGACTCTGGCTAATTTAATCGTCTTGGCTGCGGGTCAAGTTTCGCCTTGGGGTACTCTGCTAGTGCAGGGCTTACAGGCGCAAATTTTGGAATGGTTGCGGTGTGCCGAATTTACGTGCGATCGCGCGGCTTTGCTCGCCACCCAAGACCCGAAAGTGGTAGCATCGGTGCTGATGAAACTGGCTGGAGGTTCGCCGGCTTTAGCTCCCAAACTAAATGTGGATGCCTTTTTGGCGCAAGCGCGGGCTTACGACGATATCAGCACTTCTCAGTTAGGAGAAATGCTCAAACAGGCTCAGACAGCTCAGTTGTCCCATCCTGTACCAGTATTGCGGGCTAGGGAGATCGATCGATGGGCAAGTTCAAAAGATTATGAATCTCTTGTGCAAAATCGATCGGTGTGTTATGATGGTAAAGCCAACCACAAGGGCGGGTGGCGAAATTGGTAGACGCATCAGACTCAAAATCTGACACCGAAAGGTATGAGAGTTCGATTCTCTCCCCGCCCACTCCTAGAAAAGCTTGATAAGTTTAGGGTTCCGAGTACAACACCCGGAACCCTAATTTATAGATTCGATCGATCGGCGATCGCCGGAATTGCCCTATTATTAGGTTTGAAGTAATTAAGCTGTTGTGCATTTAAATTGTAGATTTCGATTTCATATCAAAAATCGTCAAATCCTCTCCCCCTCTCCCCGTCTAGTATCATAGACAATCTAGATGCACAACAGCTTATGAGCGATTACCAAAGCAATTGGCAAACTACCAATTTAGATGCTATTTATCGACAAATCGGTTGGCTGCATCAACAGCCCGATGGCATCATTTTTCAGCAGCACATTTCAGGAGATAACTGCATTGCTGTTAAAAAAGTCAAATCCATACTTATGCTGCTTTTAGTCGATCGAAAAACCTTAAGCACAAATGTCGCTCAATCCATTTTAGACTTAAACAATCCGCTCAGTTTAATCTTTCCCTATGCCGCAGCAGTGCTGCTAGCCTTAATCTGGAACAGTCAACCCCAAAAAATTTATGTTATCGGCTTTGGTGGCGGCACTATTCCCAGGTTTTTTCACCACTATTTCGCAGGCGCTACGATCGAATGTACTGATCTCGATCCCATAATTGTCGAAGCTGCTCAAAAGTTTTTTGGCATTCAATTAGATGATAGGCTGAAAGTTGTCATTCAAGACGGACGCGAATATCTAGCTCAACAAATTTCCTCAGCAAAATACGATATAATTATCGTTGATGCTGGTTTCGGCAGTGGCTATATGCCCTACAGATTGGTAACGCAAGAGTTTTACCGATTATGCAAAGAATATTTATCAATTGCAGGCGTTGCAGTTGTTCATCTTTTTCACAAGCCAGAGTTTAATGCGGCAGCGGTGAAAACGATTCAAAGTGTATTTGCACGAGTTTATATATGCAATTTTGAAACTGGTAATAGCGTTGTCATGGCTACTAATGCTCTTGAACTAGATGCCAATGAAATTTTTTTGAAAGCCGAAATTCTTCAAGATTTCCACAATTGGGGATTTTCGTTAATCGAACACTCGCTTCAGCTAAAAAATGTTGGTGAATTGGGGGAATGGGTGAATAATTGGGAAGCACTGCCAATTTTTACGGATGCTGAAATGCCTGCGGGATATTGGGAATGCTAAATACTTAACCATGAAAACTCATCTTATTGCGATCGAGCGATCGAACTTGATATAACAACTACGAATTCTTTTCCTGTTGCTTGTTAACTTTTTGAATTTTCTTCACAAAATACTCTTGTCGGTGCCCCAACCTTGTAGCCACTTCTAAGCCTTTTTGATACGCCTCCAAAGCTTTTTTATAATCCTTCATCTCCTGATAAACTTGACCCAGATTATCGTAAGTATTCATCAATCCGTAGAAATTATAAGCCCGCTCTTCTAACAGCAACTGCATTTGATAAATCCGCAAAGTGGATTCAAACTGCTTTTGCGATCGATAAAGTAAAGCTAATTTATCCAAAGCTTCACTAGCGTGAGCATACTGTTGAATGGGAACGGCTAAATTGTATGCTTCCTGATAATATTGAGCTGCTAAATTAATTTTACCTAGGGTTTGGTAATCATTCGCGATCGCAATTTTTAGCGGTGGTATAGCGCTGGGATTTTGCAAGTTCAGATACACCGATGCCAATTTTTCCCTAGCTGCGATCGCCTTTAGTGGCTGTTTTGACTGCTGGTAAACATAGGCTAATTGTCTCAGTGAATATACCTCACTTGGAGGAACTGTAGGCTGTGGAGGTGCGCCATTTCCCGCTACTACGGCAGGATTTGGCACAGCAGCATTGGCAGTAAATAAAGCACGATTTTCCTGAATTAAAGTAGCCAATTCCTCATACACGGGGGCTGCTTTTTCGTAACTTAACCAATTAATATGAATTTGTCCGATCGCCTGCAAAATTTGACCTTGAGACAATATATCTTGTCGCTGGCGTGCGTTTTGCAGCATTTCTTGATAAACTTCTAGCGTCGGGCCTTTAGCGCGCACCTGCTGAAACGCAGCAGCCAAATCCGGGAGCAACTCAGTATTAGCTGGTACCTGCGATCGTACTTGTTTTTTAATTGCTTCTAATCGTTGGGTAATAAACTTTAATTCGAGGGTTTTACCACTACTCCAAGCAACACTTCCCACCCGATTCAAAGCAGCAATTTCCTGTGCGGGGCCGAGATACCTCCGCAGCCGCAATTCTCGAAACCAAATTTCAAAAGCGCCAATTCCATCTCCAGCTTGCTGTTTAGCCACTGCTTCTAAATTTAACCGATCCAAAGCGGCCCTCAATTCCTCCCGCTGAGTGCTACTCAAAGATTCATTGGCGGGAGTTAGGGGATCGGGTGTGGTAATTTCTAACGGATTAGGAGAAAATTGATCCAAGTTCGATGGATTAGTTTGGGCGCTAGCAATAGAACCAGCACATAACCACAAAAACAGCAAGCACCCGATGGGGACAGAACTTCTCATCATTAAAATTTGATTGCAGCGAACCCGCATCCATTCTCGAAACGTTAAGTTTTGCATATCTACAAAACGGTATATATCATGTCACAAAGATGGCACAAAAGCCAACAGATGAACAAGCAGAGCCAAATTAATTTTACCGCACTCAGCAATTATTTTGATGTAAAAAAGCTGGGCGATCGTATTTTGCGCTTTTTCAGTTTAGCCATAATTTTCTTAATTATTTGCACAGCTTGTGCTGCCGCTCCCGCAGCAGCTAAAGACCGCTCTTTTCCTGAAATGTCCCTAGACTTTTTAGGCGAGTACCAATTGCCGAAAATCAATTTTGAAGGAGTACCAGTCGGCGGATTATCAGGAATTACCTACGATCCAAAAGGTATTAGCACAGTCACTACCAAAGCTTACCGCTTTTATGCTCTTTCCGATGACCCCAGCGAAAATGGAGACGCCCGGTTTTACAGTCTTAGACTCGACCTCACATCAGGAGATTCACCAAAGATTGGACTGAAAAAAGTTACCGTTGAAGGTGTCACTTCCCTCAAAAAAGTAGATGGCAAAACCTTCTCTTGGGGTGCCATTAATCCAGAAGGCATCGCCTTTTCTCCCCGGAATTCTGTTTTTATTGCTAGTGAAGGACTGACTCATGCTGATATCCCTCCTTTTGTGGGCGAATTTGACTTAAAAACTGGTAATCAGCGGGGAGAATTACCAATACCAAAGCGCTACATTCCCGATGCTAGCGATCGGAAACAAGAGCAAGGGGTGCTAAATAATTTTGGTTTTGAATCTTTAACTATCGACCCCGAAACTTTTAGTCCGGGCGGTCTCGATCCGTTTCGTTTGTTTGTGGCTACCGAAGCGCCTTTAATGCAAGATGTAGACTCGGAAAATGGTAGTAAACTCCGTCTTTTACATTATATCATCGTCGATAAAACGCCGCAATTAATCTCAGAAAATCTTTACACGCTAGATCCGGTTCCTTTGAGTATTTTGAATGGTTTAACAGAATTAGTAACTGTTGGTGGTGGCCAGTTTTTAAGCTTAGAGCGTTCTTTTGGGCTGTCCGGATATAGCGCTCGGATTTATCAAGTAGCAGTGGGGGCAGCTACAGATACTTCGAGAATCAATAGCTTCAAAGGGCGATCGACAATGGTTGAGCCTGTCAGGAAAAAGTTGCTCTTAGACTTGAGTGAATTGGGCATTCCGCTGTACAAT
Organism: Microcoleus sp. CSU_2_2; assembly: GCA_012035135.1. Classification (GTDB taxonomy): domain Bacteria; phylum Cyanobacteriota; class Cyanobacteriia; order Cyanobacteriales; family Microcoleaceae; genus Microcoleus. Next base: position 22,034 of record JAAUPI010000011.1, on the reverse strand, counting down.
TTAGAGGGAATGACTCTCGGCCCGCGCTTACCAGATGGTAGTCAAAGTTTAGTTTTGGTCAGCGACGACAATTTTGATGAAGCACAAAAAACTCAGTTTCTTTTGTTTAGTCTGAAAAGCCAAGCTTAGACGCACCCTACAAGTTAATTTACTTTCACATAAAACCATGTGGTAAGGTGCGTCGCTTGCTACAATCTCTAATTACAATCGAGTTGATTACAGTGACGCACCCTACAGATTAGCTTACTTTCAAAATCGAAAATTATGCCGACTCGTAACACCTTGCATTTGCCAGAAATTGAACTTTCTTACCTAGAATGGAAGCCGGAAACTGACCAACAAAAAGTCCCGCGTTTGCTGTTATTACATGGTTTAGCGGATAGTGCGTGTGTCTGGACGAGTTTGAGCAATTACTTGTCGAACCGTTATCATATTGTGGCGCCAGATATGCGCGGACACGGAGAAAGTAGCAAGCCTGAAACTGGTTATACTTTTGCAAGTACGATCGCAGATTTAGAAGCTTTGATGGTACATCTCAACTGGCCTGAAGCCCATATTTTAGGACATTCTTGGACAGGAAAACTCGCGCCAATCTGGGCGAGGCAAAATCCCGATCGCTTTTGTAGTATGATTTTAGTAGACCCCATTTTCATCATCAAAATGCCCGATGTGATGAAACTCACCCTACCAATTCTTTACCGCAAATTAGATTGTCTCAAATGTATGGGCCCGTTTGCGACTTTAGGGCAAGCGGAAACAGCAGCCAAAAGATCGGGAGAATACGCAGGTTGGACTGAGGTGCAACAATGGTATTCCAAAATCAAATCGAGCAAAAATCCGATCGCACTTGGGGTAGTAAATTTACGATTACCGCCAGAAATCAGATCTTTTCGGAAGTGATGAAAGTTGCCGGTTTAACGGAAAATATAGATATTCCTACTTTGCTTGTCCAACCGGAAACAGGCGTCAATCGCATGGATTGGCAAATGCAGTCTTACAAGACATACTTAAAAAATCTGGTAATTAAAAAAGTACCGGGGAATCATTGGTCATTTCTGACTGAACCGGAAATTTTTAATCAGACTGTCGCCGAATTTTTAGATATAGCTTGTCTCAGGTAAATAAGGTAATTTTGGCTTCCCATGAGTACCTCACTTTCTTGACAACCACTATCGCATCGGTGCGTCGCCTGCTATAATCTGTAAGTCAAATTGAGTTGATCGCAGCGACGCACCCTACAGATTATCGTGAACAGAAACCCATAGGGTAAGGTGCGTCGCCTGCTATAATCTGTAAGTCAAATTGAGTTGATCACAGCGACGCACCCTACAGATTATCGTGAACAGCAACCCATAGGGTAAGGTGCGTCGCCTTCTACAATCTGTAAATAAAATTGAGTTTCTCGCAGCGACGCACCCTACAAGTTAATGGTTTTGTCCCAGTTGTGTCAGTCCTATTACAGAAAACCAAACAATGAGTTTAGAAATTATTGCACATCGAGGATTTTCGTCGATCGCCCCTGAGAATACTTTAGCAGCTTTTGAACTGGCGATCGCCCGTGGAGCTAGTTCGATCGAATTTGACATCCAATTATCTGCTGACAGTGTACCAGTTATTTTCCACGACGCCACATTGGATAGAATTACTGGCGTTTCGGGTAAAGTTAGGGATAAAAACTTGTCCCAATTGCAGGCGCTGGATGCAGGTAAATGGTTTAGCCATGAATTTTTAGGAGAAAAAATTCCGACATTAGCAGCAGCGCTGAGTATTCTTAAAAATATTGACAAGTTTCTCTACTTTGATGTCAAGCCACATTGCGAATGGTCGGATTCAGAAGTTGCCAATTTTGTCAATAGTTTGAACGACGCGGGAATTAAACAGAAATGCATTATCACCTCTTTCAACGAGATATTTTTGGAACAGGTGCGACGACTATCTGGCGATTTGCCGATCGGACATATCGTTGCTAATCTGGAAGCCTACAAAACTAAATTAGTTAAATCTGTGGCGATCGGCGATAATTTAATTACCAGCGAATATCGGGTTTTACTAGAAAACCCTGCACTTATCGAACAAAGCCGCAGTCAGGGAGTTGACATTGTTGCTTGGACGGTGGACGATCGAACCCATCTGCAAAAGTTACTCGCTCTGGGTATAACTCGGATAGTGACTAATTGTTTGATATAAGTTTTGAACCGCAGATTTAGGCAGATATACACAGATGAACGCAGATAAGAGATGAATTATTTTCGCAAAAGTATCCATGAAATGTCTGGCTATGTGCCGGGGGAACAGCCTGCCCTAGGCACACAAGTTATTAAACTTAATTCTAATGAAAATCCCTATCCACCTTCTCCAAAAGCCTTAAAAGTGCTTCAGGAAATAGATCCTGAAATACTGCGCCGATATCCAGATCCAACTGCTACAAATTTTCGGATTGCAGCTAGTGAAGTTTTAGGAGTTCCTCGCGATTGGATTATAGCTGGTAACGGTAGTGACGATTTATTGAATTTGATTGTTCGTGCTGTCGGCGAACCAGGAAAACAGGTGGTTTGTCCCGCACCTACCTATGTATTATATCGCACGTTGGCGGAAATTCAAGAGGCAGATTTTCTCGAAATTTCCTATCCCGAAGACTATCAATTGCCCGTTGATTTACTAATCGCTGCTCAAGGTGCAGTGACATTTGTAGCTGCGCCAAATAGTCCATCGGGAACGGCGATTTCTGTTGCAGATTTGGAGAGACTGGCTAAGGAGTTATCTGGCATTCTGGTCATTGATGAAGCTTATATAGATTTTGCTGAAGAAAATGCTTTGGAGTTGACAAAAAAGTACAGTAATGTTATCGTGTTAAGAACTCTTTCTAAAGGCTATTCACTAGCTGGGTTGAGGTTAGGTTTTGGCATAGCAAATCCTGCGCTCATAGCCGAGTTAAATAAAGTTAAAGACAGTTATAATATTGATGCTATAGCTTATCTAGTGGCTGCTGCTGCGATCGCCGATCGAGAACACAAAACAGCAAATGCTGAAAAGATTAAAGCTTCGCGAGAAAAACTAGCAGTTAGCTTCAAAGAGTTAGGCTTTGCAGTTTGGCCATCGCAAACCAATTTTTTGTTAGTTCGGCCTCCCAACGGTGATGCAGAAAGGCTTTATCAAACACTGAAACAGCAGGGAATATTGATTAGATATTTTAATCAGCCACGGCTGGAAGATAAATTGCGGATTACTGTAGGTACGGAGGAACAGAATCAAATATTAGTTAAAACTTTGAAGGAAATTCTCTAGATATAGCAGTTGACAGTTGACAGTTGCATAGTACCCGAATCAAACTGTTTCTCTCTCCTCTTAATCAATAAAGGGGTTTTTTAAGCCGGATTTGGTATTATACCAAGTCCGGGTTAGCCACCCCCTTTATGAGACTGTATGGTGCGTCGCTATGAATGGCCCTAAATAGACGGGATTCTCAGAGCGACGCACCCTACCACTATCGAAGGGATGAGTAACTCGGATTTAGTATTACCTACTGCCCATGTCCTTCAAAACCTGTTCGAGGGTATTAGCTTCTTGAGTCTTGCCTTGTTTTCTAAATAAATCCCTAGCTTTTTTCACCGACTCTACTGCATCTGCCATTTTATTTTGTGCGTACAGCACTTGGCCTAACATATAATGAAATTCTGGGGTGTTAGGCTTGAGGCGAATGGCATTTTCAAAATTGGGAAGCGATTCTGCTAACTTGTTTTGATTGGCTAGAATACTGCCCAAGTTAGCGTAAGCTTCGGCAAAATTGGGGTCCATTTGGATTGCTCTGCGAAAGGCTGCTTCTGCGCCTTCCATGTTTTGCTGTCTTGCCAAATTTACGCCTTGCTGAAAAACTTCATTCGCCCCAGTATTTTGAACTAAAATATTTGTTACAGGTAGCTGGGCCGATCGCACTGGTAAAGAAACACTGGTAGCATTAACTGGCCCAACTGTAAATATACCTGCGACACTCACAGCTAAAAACGCAATTTTTTTGAACTGATTCAACATTTGCACCCAACCTCGATTTCAAATCTGGACAGTATTTTTTTGAGCGTTCAATTCGACTCTTCTAAAAAAGTTTGTACTCGACCGTTTGGTCTTAAAACAATTCTAATTCTCGGATTTTTTCCATTAGAAACAGCAGAAACAAAAGGCTCGCCGACTAAAGGCATATTAGTCCGATCGATATAATCTCCTGCTGCTTTTCCCATCGGCATAATACTTTGAACAGACCCTTTTTCATCTATCTGCACGCTGTATTCCAAAGTTTCTTGCATACCTTCAGGAGGCTTCCACCGTTCCTCAAAATAAGTTCTCGCTTCAGAAACTTGAGGGATTGTATCAAATAAAGTGCGATTGTTTTTGCTGGCAGTCGCCTGCTGGCTGTCCTCAGGCTCGGCTTTCGGTTGAGTATCCTCAAGGGTTGGGAGCTCGGTACTTGCGGGGGGAACAATCGGCTCGATGCGACGAGGGAGGGATTGTTGCGGGGGAATCGGAAATCTGGAAGCAGACAGCGACGGCGGTAAGGGGGGTGGTGCCGCAGGTGCGAGTCTCGGTGGCACGGGGGGTAGCACATTGGGTGCTGGGGGAGCCTGGGTGGCGGAAATTGGCGGTTCTGCGGGAGCGGGAATGACGATTGTTTGTGCTTGAGAGGGAGGTGCGACATTCGGTGCGGCGTTTGGTGCGGCGCCGGTATCCGGAAATAGCAAAGCCGGCTGCTGAATGGGACTGGGCTTGTTGGTAGTGGGAGTTGGGGAGAGAGCGATGGGGGGCAAACTGGGACTGGGGGATGCGGTGACGTTGATGGGCGGAGGCGGCAGGGGTGGCAATGTGGGTGTTGCTGTCGGTGTCGGGACTGCGGGAACGGAGCTACCTGAAGCGCCGGCGGTTAGCTGCTGCTGTCCGGGGGTGGGGCTGACTGCGGGATTGGTGGGGGCGGAGGCGGTTTGTGGATCGGCGGTGGGTCGATCGAGCAATTTAATTACGCCTGTTGTCAAGCCTACGCTTGCTAGAACCATGGCTGCTGCATGCAGCCAAGGTGCAGACAGCGGCCTTCGGGTCGATCGATTGAGGTTAGGTAGCGCCATTACTTCAGTGGCGTATTCGTCTAAAGCTGTGGCTAAGTCAAACAGTTGTAGGGTACTCAAGTGAACTACTGGCCCGGATGCTGCAACACTTAAGGAGCCTAAAAACAAGTTGTGGGCGAGTAAGCCGCAGGGTTCTAAGTGAGGGTGAACCGGAAGGTGCAAAGTTTTTGGGGGGACGGCTGAAACCGAGTTTCGATCGGAAGTTTCTAATTCGTGGGGGTTGACGGCTTCGTGCAACATCACGGCGTTACGGGCAGACGGGGGTGAGTCGGTTTCCGCAACGGTATGGCTGGCTTCAGAATTGAGGCTGCTTTCCCAAGCGTGGGATTCGCACAGAAAGTTTTGTACGTAGGTGCTGACAGCTTCGTGGAGGGCTTCGAGTTGAATTCGATCGCCCCTGAGGGTAACGTGTTTGGTTTCTGGCAGCCGTGGATCGTCGAGCCGCAGCTCAAAATTTAAAGATTTAAACACGGGTTGGCCCGCCCAGCGAGATAGGGGCGAACTTTTAGCTGTAATTTCCAGCGTGCAAGTGGGGGGCGTGTACCGTTTCAGAACCATAGCGAGACAGTTGACAGTTGACAGTTGACAGTTGACAGTTGACAGTTGTCACCCATTACCCAATTCCCCCTTGGGGGGTGAGGGGGGGGTTCCCATTACCTATTACCAATGACTAAATGAATGAATCTATTTTTAATTTTTAGCGCGGTCTAGGAGAGCCAGCCAGAGGCGACGGTGGCCGCCGGGGCTACTGTAAAACAGCAAATCGATCAGGAGTTTGAGGGCCAAATTAGTTAGTTCTTCGCCTGATAAAGTTTCTGCATCTTCCATGCGATCGGCATAAGTATTGGTAAAACTATCTATGTAATCTCCTAACAAAGCCACGGTGTGGGGTTCGCGGTTTTGCTCGGCCATTTGTTCTAGCAAGCCAACAGCGCGACGGATTAAGGCTTGGTGCTGATGAGCTAAATGGCAGCTAATTAAAACCAGCGATCGAGCTTCTTCCACATCCAGTTTTTTCCGTCCCCCTTGACCTTTGCGCAGCGGGTTAGACTGGCGCAGTCGCCACAAAGCCACTCGATCGGCCACCATTGACTCTAATTTCAGTTCGGCTGCTACCTTGAGCATAGCCTCTGAGCCAATTCCTGCCAGTGTTTCTAACGCTAACAACACTAAATCCAGTTGAGTTTTAATGTTGTCCAACTGGGTAGGTTCTGGTGCTTTTTGGGTCAACTCTTCCCAGTTGGGAGGGGAACCCTTTTCGTTTGTGGGAGCGGCGGACTTTACGGTCGATCGCATGGCTTCAGCATAGGGAATAAAACGGGTTTAGGCAGGGTCTCGAACAGTATCCGATGGTTTTGCTCTTCGGCCAAAGAATTAAAACGACTCTGTTAATTTTCCTCCATCCTTCGTTCCTTTGATTCCGGTAATCATAACGATTTGACGGAGTTGCGAGTTGAAAGTTGCTGTTTCCAGTTCGATCGATCTTTAAAGATTCGGTCACCATTGTCGGTTCGATCGTCTGTCTCTTTAAAGATACAAGGCGCGCGTTTATTTAACCTGTCTGCACCCTTTAAAGCTCGCTTGCAAGCAACCCGGCTCGAAAAATCACCTCGGCCGTCAACCTAAGTTCTGGAAACGCCAGGGACTCGATCGTGTCATCGCCTCGAAACTGTTTGACTTGGTACTCCCCGTCTACCAGTTGGCAAACCGAGAGAGTTGGTTGTTTGGGATTGCCGATGAACTTGCGGCCGCCCAAACCGAGGTAGTCTACAATCCAGTATTCGGGGATGCCCATCTCCTCATAGTCTGCGAATTTCAAATGATAATCGTCCCGCCAGTTAGTGCTGACGACCTCTACAGCCAGTCGTACCGAAGACCCCATCGTGATGATAGATTCTTTTTCCCAGCGAGGCTCGCGATCGAGAGCCACTTCGTCTAAGACGATCGCATCGGGCTGATAGCCTGCCTCGTTGCGGACGGGTTTAAGCAAGCAGTCGCCGGGGATAAAGTAAGGCAATTTCAGTCGCCTGATTTCTGCGCTAATTTCGTCCCTGGTAAAACCTGTAACACGGGAATGGCGGCCAGTTCCTAAAGGCATTTCAACAATAACTCCGTGGTGTAGTTCGTAGCGGCGAATAGAGTCCTCTGGATACCAGGCTGCGAACTCATCAAATGTGATTGTTTTGAGTATGGTTTGGGGGATTGTTTGGGTTTGGATCATAGATTTTCAATGCTAGACATTAACTAGGTTCTTTACTTCCCTTACCCCGCTTGGCTTTGGCTGCTGGCGGGGGTTTGGTTTTTGTCGATAACTATGCTAGGCCGACAGAGGCCCAAAATCAATTGAGATAAGCTATGGTAACACCTGCACCTCCTTCTTTTCGATCGGCCAGCTCGTAGCGGGCAACCTGCGGATGGGATGCGAGAAACTCGTGAATCCCTCGGCGCAACTGTCCCGTGCCTTTGCCGTGAATGATCCACAGCACTCCGTATTCAACGGCTTTGGCAAGAGCTCTGTCTACTTCGATCTCCGCGTCTGAGACTCTGGCACCGCGCAAGTCGATCGAATTTTTGTCTGTGCGAATGGCGATTTGGGGATGAGATTTTGGCGCTTGGGACTCAGCTTGCTTGGCCTTGGCGGTTGCGAGTGCTTGGGCTGCAATCTTGGCTGTTTGGGCTTTGGTTTCGGGTTTTTGACCGTCGAGAGATTCTATTTCTGCCAGTTTGACTGTCATTTTCATGATGCCAAACCGGACGGTCAATTCTTCGTTAGAGTCTGGGCCACTGAGGACTTCGGCGGTTTGGCCCAAGTTGGGAATGCGGATGCGATCGCCCACTTTCGGTTGAAAACCCGGTTTTGGTTTGGCCGGTTGTTTCCGTGAAGGCAAATGTTTTTGGGCAATTTGATTTAAGGTTTCCGTTGCCTGTTGGGCATTTTGAGCTGTCTGGTCGCCCGACTGCAAGCGACGAATGATTTGAGCAATTTCGGATTTTGCCGAGTCTATTGCCTTATTTACTGCCACTTCCTGAGCAATTTTGAGTTCTCTCTCTCGTTCTTGCAAAGCGGCTGCTTTTTGAGAAACTTCTCTGTGAAGCTGCTCTGTTTGTTGCAGCAGTTTAGTGGCTTCTTTGGCTTTGGTTTCCTGTTTCCGCCGCTGGGCTTCGAGTCCGGCAATGACTTGATTGACATCGACAGATGCTCCCCCGACATAGGTTTTAGCTTCTTCGACTATTTCCGACAGCAAGCCGAGCCTTTTGGCGATCGTCAGAGCGTTGGAACGTCCGGGAATTCCCCACAACAGCCGATAGGTGGGCTGCATGGAACTATCGTCAAATTCTACTGAGGCGTTTTCAAAGCGTTCGTCTTGATATTTGAGGGCTTTGAGTTCTCCGAAGTGGGTGGTGGCGACTGTCAGCAGGGAATGGACGGCGAGATATTGCAACAGGGCGATCGCCAGAGCGCTGCCTTCTGAGGGGTCTGTCCCCGCTCCTACTTCATCTAGCAAAACTAGGGATTTGGGAATGGGGAATTGGTGGGAATTTTCCGAATTGTCGGTTGCTGGCGGATTGCCCAAAGCTTCTAAAATGCGACTGATACGGCGGATGTGGCCGGAGAAAGTGGACAAGCTTTGCTGCAAAGATTGTTCGTCGCCGATATCAGCCAGAATGTTGTCAAACCAAGGCAATTCTACGGGTTCGCGAGCGGCTACAAACATTCCTGCTTTTGCCATCAGGGCGGCCAATCCTAAAGTTTTGAGAGTGACTGTTTTGCCACCTGTATTGGGGCCGGTGATGGCGACGACGCGAATGTGTGGGTGTATTGTCAGGTCGATCGGCACTACTGGAAAGCCTTGTTCGTACTGTTGCTGCCAAACTAACAGCGGATGGCGCAACTGACGCAGGGTAATCTGCGATCGCAAGTTGGGAATTTCTAATTGGCTAGTTTCGGAATTTTCCTCATTTTCTATTGTTTCATTTTTGGCTGCTAATTCTCTATTTTCTAAGTCAATAAATTTGGGCGAATTTGCTTCCAGCCAAAAGCTGTAACGAGCTTTGGCAGTAGCTAAATCTAAAGTTGTAACTACAGTCAACAATCTGTCTAAATCAGGTTTTACTGCTGCAACTTGTTCTGTGAGAGCGCGGCGAACAGCTTCGGCTTCGGCTTGTTCTTGCCTGAGCAATTGGCGCATTTGGTTGTTCAGATTAACCGTACTGTGGGGTTCAACGTACAGCGTAGCGCCACTGACAGAAGAATCATGAACAATGCCTGGTATGGCATCTTTTTGGGGAGCTTTGACTGGGAGAACAAAGCGATCGTTTCTTTGGGTAATTAGTTGTTCTTGTACGGCGTTGGATTGTCGCTGCAAAATGCCCTGTAATATTTGATAAATGCGATCGCGCAACTGCCGCATTTGAGTTCTAATTCCCCCTAGTTTGGGGGTAGCTCGATCGGCTACTTGGGCTCGATCGTCTATACAGCGATGTATTTCTTGTTCTAGTTCGGGATAAGTCCGCAATTGGGCTGCGAGTTCTTTTAGTGTCGGTACGTCTGGCTGGCTGTCAACGATCCGACGCAATTGCCGAGCCCCGGCGAGAGTGGTAGCAATCGACAGCAATTCTTCGCCGCTGAGCAAACCTTGGAGTTCGGCTCGTTTCAGAAAGCTGCCGATGTCTTGTATTCCTTCAAAATTCAGACCGCTCTGGCGGCTCTCTAACTGATAAGCTTCCTGAGTATGGGCCAGCAGTTCTGCTGTCAGAGCTTGTGTTTCCGGGATTTGGAGGTTGAGGGCGGCTGCGACGCCGAGTTTGGTTGCCGCGAAGGTAGCCAAGTGCTGACACAGGCGGGGCCATTCCAATAGTTCTAGGGTTTCGGCTTGAATCAAAGTTGAGGGGGTGTTGGTAATTGGCATTCTCAGCGCTGACCGAGAAGGTTGAATGAGGATACTATTAATTAATTTTGAACTATTTTGCTGAAATATATTTGTGCAATCTGGCGATTGTATTCTGTAGAGCTTACGCATAAACTCTATCTGTAGGGTGCGCAGTGCCAGCCCGCGTCAAGGTGGTGAAAAAGGCTCCCAAACGCTTGAAATTTCGTAGCGGGCGATCGTTAAATCTCTGTTTTTTCACCAGCGATTACTGTAGGGGCGAAGCATTCCGGCAGTAAATATCAGATAATCGCCAATAAGTTAGATGCCGTCAGGCTTCGCCCTCCGGGTCAAAAGTGTTCACATTGACAGGACTGGCAGTGTACACCTTAGCCCCACAAATAGTGTAAAAATTGCACCTTTGGGTAAATTCTATTCCGAAAAGTAATTTATGTAGCTGGTACAAGTATGGCAAAGATTCTGACGATCGCGGACGCTGTGGGTATTGAGGCCGTGCAGGAGTTACTGAAAAGCGAGGGGCATGAGGTGGTAGTCGCTCCCGACGGCAAGGAGGGTCTGGATTTGGCACGGCAATTGTCTCCAGATTTGATAATTTGTGAGGGGACTTTGCCACAAATCGACTGGTTGGAGGTGTGCCACCTGATCGAGGCCGATCGAGAATTGGCTCTTGTCCATTTTATACTGCTAACGACACCAGAGCAATTTGATGGGGCAGCAAAATTGGAGGAGTCGATCGACGATTTTGTATTCAAACCAATAGTTAGGCGGGAGTTATTGGCCCGCGTGTGTGCAGGTTTGCGATCGCACAGATTAAGGGTAAAATTGGAGCGATCGCAGCAAGAATTGCAACAGTCTCGCGAGCGAATGCTGCAAGCTGAAAAAATGTCTAATTTGGGCAATTTGGTATCTGGTATTGCTCACGAAATCAACAATCCGATTACTTTTATCTACAGCAATCTGACTCACGTACAAACATACGCTGCCGATCTAATCGAACTGCTGCGGTTGTATCAAAAACAGTTAGTTAATCCCAGTTCTGATATTTTGCAAAAACAGCAAGATATGGATGTGGAATTCGTACTTGACGATCTATTGAAAATTGTGAGTTCGATGCGGACGGGGAGTGATCGAATTCGTCAAATTATCTTGTCTGTACAGGACTTTTCTCGCAACGATCGATCGGGCTGGCAATTGTTTGATATTTCGGATGGTTTAGAAAATACTCTTTTATTGTTGCAGTACCGCTTGCCAGCTCGCGAGGGACGACGGGATATTAAGGTGGTTAAGGAGTATGGCAATTTGCCACAGATTGAGTGTTATGCCGGTCAGCTAAATCAAGCTTTTCTGAATATTATCAATTATGCGATCGATACTTTGGAAGAGTCTAGTCAAGAATTCGATCGATCTGAATCTGTCCACTTTAAGCCTGTGATTTGGATTCGCACTCAGGTTGTCGATGCTCAACACATTTCTATTGAAATTGCTGACAATGGAATCGCAATGAGCGAAGCTATCAAAGCGCAAATTTTTGACCCATTTTTCATTGCGCAACCTGAGGGAGAAGGCAGTGGGTTAGGACTTGCTGTTAGCTATCAGATAGTTGTAGAGCAGCACAAAGGGGAGTTGAAGTGTTTTTCAGAACCGGGTAAAGGTAATGAATTTAAGCTCAAAATTCCGCTGCGTCACAGTTAAGTAGAAGGAAGTTCGGCAACGGATTGTGTAACGGATGTAACGGATTTCAGGAATCAGGAAGAGGGGGAGATTTAGGTAGTAACCAATTACAGCAGATTCCACGTTGATGAAGTACACCCGTCAAGCAATGGCCGTAGGGACACGGCACTGCCAATAGGTGTCAACTTAAGCTCAAACCAGCATTCCGGCAGGGGTTTAAACCCCTGCCTCAAAGCTAAAGTCCACAGCGAGGAGGACTGAAGAACTCATTAGTCCTCTTTGAGAGGACTTTAGCTATTAGACAGGGAATTGATTCCCTGGCGGACTGGCGGGGAGATGGAGGGACTGGGTGGACTGACAGCTTAAGTTGACGCCAATGGGCAGTGCCGTGTCCTCTATCTTTGCTAAAAAATGCTGTAATTACAGCATTTTTTAACTGGATGAAATACACCCCTCAATGCCCAACGCCAATTTCCAAGGCCCAATTCTCAATTCTCAATTCCCTGAGTTTTTACTGTTAAAACTTGCGGTGGCGAGGCATCGGGTGGATAAATAAAATCTACTTCACAAAGTCGCTTTTCTCCTGGTTGCATCTCTAGTTTGGCGAGAATTTTACCTTGCTGCCCCCGCCGCTGTACTAAATGTACATAGCGAGTTTGGGGAATTTTCTTGTCATCAGTATAACGAACTCTAACTGTTCCCCTAAAAAAAGTCTGAGGAGCTGGCTGTTCTAAAAAAGTCAATCCTCCTGATGTTAGTTTGTCTGTCTTAATCGGGGTTTGAATCGCAACAGTCACAGTTTGGTTTTTGCTGGTAGAATTGTAAAGAGGCAAACTGACACTATATTGAATTCCGTAATTGCCGTGAGCGCGGTATGCTGTATCTGGATAGCGGACTAACATCTTTGCACTTTGTACTTGATTTGTACCCAGCATCCCGCGCGGCAGAGTGCTGAATGCGTAGGAAAATGCTGTTCCAGGTTGGGGAATTGTCAGGTTGGAAGATGTGGGGCTGTCAGATAGCAGTGTTCGCCATTGCGAACCTAATGCGACACCGGCTACTCTGCCGTAAATTACTTGACCTTCGGTGATTTCTGGTGGGGTAGGAGTTCGATCGCGCGGCCCGGCTACATTACTATTGTCTAATAAGTTTTGCCATTCTGCTAAGTTGGGCGATCGCTCTTTTCCCTGTCCGTCATCGCGAGCAAACATCGCCAGATTGGCAACATAAATTGTACCATCGCTGCGCAATCTCATTAAGGTCGATCGACCGTTAAGTGGCGGCACTAATCCCCGCACTGGTATGGGATGATTCATCAAAAGTTGGCTTTTGCCGGGGGGAATTATTAACTGAGGAGGAAAGTTTGGCTGTCTCTTTCCTCTCAGAATATCGTTCGCTATTCGACTGCCTGGCCCCGCATAAATATTGCTGTCTGAATTATCAACTTGTGGCGGCAATTCAATAAAAGGTGCGTCGGGTTGACTGAGATAACTGGCAGCGTGCAATATATCTAATTTTACGGGTCGATCGCCCGGATTGTAAACTATGATTCCTTGATATAAAGTTCGCAAATCTTCGGGTGAAGGCGCTCGAGCAATGTGGTGTGCAAATATGTCGAAACGTCCTTGAAATGGATAGTTTAAATGTGCTGCGGGAAATCTTTTGCCGTCGGGGGGAAATGCGGACAGCAGGATGCCTTCTTGCAGGACTAATTCGGGGCTGTTGCTGTTAAATACTGGTACGCTGTCTAGTTGTCCGGGTAACGGGCGCACTTCTTGGATTTGGATGATTTCTTGAGGTGTTGGGGGTGTTTGGGCTAGGGGGATAATTGAGAGAATTGGTAGCATGAGGAACTTCGATCGCAGATTTTTGTACGGATGAATTGACAGTAAGGATTTGATGTAACTCGATCGATTGTAATGTGTCAGGGGTTTCGATCGCGCGATCGATTTACCATCGATCGATTAATAACGAAGTCTGGTGAGTCGATCGAATGCCTGCAATCCGGTTTCTTAGATGTTGCGCGATCGGCCAGAAACCGGGTTTTTGCCATCAACTTTACCGCAGTGCAAAAAATCCAGGAAAAAACCCGGTTTCTTAGATTGTGGCGATCGCCCGGAAACCAAATTTTTGAGGAGCATTTTTTGAAGGGCGATCGAAATATTCGATGCGGGCAGCCAGAATTTAACAATTGACTGTGAGGAGCACTATCAATTTCTACCCAATTCCAAACAAGTAATCGAAATTACCTTCTCCCACAGATTTTTTAAGCGTACTGATAATTTTCGTTGTATTATCGTAAGGCCCTTCAACATAACAAGGTTTTCCGTTGTTGCCGAATTTCAAGTCAATTTCGCTAGTTAATTCTCCTAAATGAGCCTTCGACTGCTCGAAATCGCGATGCGGTTCAAAGCCTAATTTTTTGGCATAAGCTACCACCCCCCAAACCAGCGCTTGTGCTTCCTCTAAACTAATCTCCTCGTACTCTTGCTGGAACGGAAAGTAAGAATCCCGAACTAAATTTTTATATTGGCTATCGTTGCAGTTACGCGGCGGGATGACATCCTTGACTCCCAAACACCAGTAATCGATCAAATAAGTGGATACAACCAAACGATTGTATCCCTTGGAACGGGCAACCACCACTAAACCCAAACCGCTTGCTTCAGAGGTTTCATTGCGCAACAATGCCTTCGCAAAATTTACATCCACGAGACATTGAAAAACGGGCAACAACTCTCCTTTTTCGGCACGATCGTGGTCTTTTTGTTCTGCCTGAGATTTAAGAAATGTACTGACTTCGGATGGTTTCAATCCTAACTTTCGGGCAATTTGTTTGGGCGTTAATTGGCGATCGCGCAGGTTGAGAATTTCTTGTTCTTGTTCTGGTTGCATGGTTTGTCTGTTGCCGTCAGGGCTGGGTTCGAGTTGAGTGAATTATTGTACCGCGTTTTTGCCACCAACTTTATAACAGTGCAAAAAAGCAGGAAAAAACCCGGTTTGTTAGATGTTGCGCGATCGCCCTTACTCCTCATTTCGATCGCCCTCTCGCTCGACTTGCTCGAAATTGACTTTCTTATAAATAGCCGAGAGAGGAACTTCAATCTGAAATGAATTAAATACTAATACCGGATCTTCCTCATCGTACTCGCTATACAACCATCTTTTGTTCTCGGTTTTAGAATACTGCTCGACATGAATTTTTGTTTGGTCGATCGTAATGTATTCTCGAAAAGTAGGAATTGTTTTGTAAAATCCAAACTTGTCAACTCGATCGTAATTTTTAGTAGACTTCGATAAAACTTCCACGATCGCGACAGGGTTAGTAATAGTGTCCGTGCGATTGTTGCGGTACTCAGGCTGTCCGAAAACTACCATTACGTCGGGATAAGTGTACAGTCGCACTTTTGGTATCCACAGGCGCACGTCACCGATAAAGACATCATACTCTTGTTCTGGAAGAGCTAACTTTAGGGCAATGTAAATGTTTCCTGCTATCCGATTGTGATTAGTAGATCCGCCTGTCATGGGAATAATTTTTCCGTCGAGATATTCACTTTTGTACTCTGCTGTTTCTTCTTGTGCTAAATATTGCTCCTCTGTGAAGTAATCTCGATCGGTTGTTTGTAAAGTGCCTGTCATCTCGATTTTCTCCCGCAATTATTTTGCATAAATATTGAGGCGTCAGGGCTATTTTTTGCGTGGTTAACCTGACAGTAGATTTATTTTAACACGAGGCAGGATCGAGAGCTATTTTTCAACAAGGGCGAGCGACCAGAAACCGGGTTTTTGTTAGAGACTTTGCCGGAGTGCAAAGAGTTAGGAAAAAACCCGGTTTCTTAGATGGTGGGCGATCGTACTCGATCGACTCGCAACCAAAATTAATCGATCAGATCGAAAACTAAGGTCAATCGAGCGCCGGGAAGCAGTTGTTTAAGAACTCGCAAATGACCCTCTGCATCCGACCAACTGCGAAATCGACCCAGAACAACCCTTTGTAAATTCGGAAGCAAGCGAACCACGATCCACGGCTTGAGACGTTTTTCATACCGCATAATAGAGTTATCTCCTTGTGAATAGGAGCCAAAGCCAGTCCTGAGCCCTCGGAAAGCGTCGGACTGGCTTTTGACTTTTATATGCTCAGTTTAATCCAACTCAAGGGATATGACAACCGTAGCAGTCTATTATACAACTGTTACAGTCTATACAGCAAAAAATTAGACCGACAAGGTGCTAGCATCTGCCTTGCAAAGGTTGTGTTAGAAATCAAACAGTTAAACAGTGATCCGGTGGAAATTAGCGGTTGTCATGGCCGATCGAAATATCAGTAACAAGGAACTGGCCGCGCTCACCGCCATGAATCCCAGGTCTATTTCGCGGCTGAAAACTCGCCGTTATCTCACGAGAATCGATGCAGCAACGTTAAACGTTCTCTGTAAATCGCTTAATTGCAAGCCAGGAGATTTAATGGATTACGAAGAAGATAATCCCGATCGCTCTTGAAGTTCGATCGCGCCAGCAAAGGCGAAAACTATTCTCAGCGCGCCCATTGATGCAATATATAATTGTAAAATTTCTCGGTATCGACTCGATCCATCGCTCGGATTTTCCGCCCTCCCTCTTTAACTTTAGTCCGCCCTTGACTCAAACCTTTGGTAACAATTTCAGTTTCCCATTCTCGCAGTTGAAAAAATTCGGGATGCGCTAAATAAGCCGTTGCTAAAATATCCCAAAAGTAGTAATCTTGCGATATGGCTAGGGCGTAACACTGTCCGGCTAAATCGGAAATTGGATATTTCCGCTGCTTCGCCAACAGATTGGAAAATTCGACAGTTAGCGGTACATTGTTGGTAATATCTAGAGGACACATGACGATCGGAATTTGAGTTTGCCAAACGCGATCAACCGCGATCGGGTCCCAGTAAGCATTCCATTCTGCTGACATATCTTGTCCGGGTTCCATATCTTTGCTAACATTGCCGGGAACGTTGAGTGCGCCTCCCATCCACACTATTTCTTGAATTTTGCTTTCAATTTCTGGTGCGATATCTAAAGCTTGGGCTACTGTTGTTAAGGGCCCCGTTACCATTAATGTGACCGGTTCTGTTGCTTCTTGCAAAACTCGCACCATAAAATTTTGTCCGGGTTCCGATATTAATGGCGCTTCCATTGTTCCTTTTTCGTTTAGAATGGGAAGTCGATCGACTGCAAAGGAATCTCGCCGAAATAACACCGGAAAAGGGTTGAGTCCCCTCACGGTACTCGCCGCCACCGGCACCTGAGAACATCCCATTAAATCGAGGATTTTGCGCGTGGCGCTAACGGCCGGTTGAATGTAGCAGTCGGCAGGAGTTACAATTACTCCCAGAGTTTCGACTTCCTGCATTGTCATCAGCAAAACAACAGAAAGATAATCATCTACCGCACCGTCATGATCCATGAGTACAAGTTTTTTTGACATTTTCGATCGCCCTGCAACACAATTCCTGTAAAATACAACAAATATCTTATCAGGTCTGGCTGTAACGCTCTCGTGGGGCTGGGTGAAGCATTCGGATATAAATACTTGGATTTATGGCAAAGATTATCGCCCGAATGCTTCACCCCTACAAGTTATACAAACGATGATAAAGGACGCGATATCAAATATTAACTGTTAGCGATCGACTATTTGCGATCGACTGTCAACACTCAACTATTTAAGGATTTTATATGACCGCAGTATCGCATTACGGCTCTTGGAAATCTCCCATTACTTCCGATCTAATTGTATCGGGAACTGTAGGACTCGGACAAATTGCTATTGACGGCGGCGACATCTATTGGGTAGAAGGAAGACCTTCAGAAGCGGGACGAAGTGTGATAGTTCGGCGCACTCCCGATGGCAAAATAACTGATGTAACTCCTCCACCTTTTAACGTTCGCACGCGCGTTCACGAATACGGAGGCGGTGCTTTTGCTGTTGCTAGCGGTACGGTGTATTTTTCTCATTTTGCCGACCAACGAATTTACTGTCAAACATTAGATTCTCAGCCAGAAGCCTTAACTTCGGCTGCGGATTGTAGTTATGCAGATGTGATTGTTGACAAGCAGAGAAATCGCCTGATTTGCGTGCGCGAATATCGGGCAGTTGAGGGCGAACCTGTCAATACAATTGTCAGCATTAATTTGGATGACGGCGAGGATATTCAGATTTTAGCTGAGGGAAATGATTTTTATGCTTCGCCGCGTTTGAGTCCTGACGGTTCTCAACTTTGTTGGATTAGTTGGAACCATCCCAATATGCCTTGGGATGGCACAGAATTGTGGGTGGCAAAAATTGACGGTAGCGGTTTTTTAGGGGAAAAACAGTTAGTTGCTGGCGGGGTTGATGAGTCGATTTTTCAACCGGAATGGGCGACTGATGGAGTTTTGTATTTTGTTTCCGATAAGTCTAATTGGTGGAATATTTATCGAACCCCCCTCAATCCCCCCTTGCTAAGGGGGGAGGCCGGAACGGCATTAGAACCCCCCTTCGTAAGGGGGGCAGGAGGGATCGAACCGCTGTATGAAATGGCAGCAGAATTCGGGATGCCACAATGGGTTTTTGGAATGTCTACCTATGCCATTGCTGCGGAAAACCAAATTATTTGCACTTACAACCAGCAAGGTGAATGGCATTTAGCAAGTATTGATTTAACAACTAAACAGCTAACCGAAATTGAGACGCCTTACACGGATATTTCCTCACTGACAGCCAGCGGAGAAATTGCTGTTTTTCTGGCTGGTTCGCCGACAGAAACTGCTGCTATTATACTGTTAAACTTGGCAACAAATCAACTGGAAATATTGCGCCGATCGAGCGACTTAAGCATCGACGCCGGTTATCTGTCAATACCGCAGCCGATCGAATTTCCCACCGAAAACGGTTTGACTGCTTTCGGATTCTTCTATCCGCCGAAAAACCAAGACTTCGCAGCACCTGAAGTAGAAAAACCACCACTCGTAGTTAAAAGCCACGGCGGCCCAACCGCAGCTACTACAAGCAGCATGAATTTGAGAATTCAATACTGGACAAGTCGCGGTTTTGCCGTCCTTGATGTCAATTACGGTGGCAGCACTGGTTACGGTAGAGAATACAGAAAAAGACTCCAAGATAGTTGGGGAATTGTCGATGTGGACGACTGCGCTAACGGTGCTAAATATTTAGCTCAAAAAGGTTTAGCTGATGGTGACAGAATGGCGATCGCTGGTGGTAGTGCGGGAGGATATACTACTCTGTGCGCTCTGACTTTCCGCGACGTTTTTAAGGCAGGCGCAAGCTATTATGGAGTTAGTGATTTGGAAGCTTTGGCAACTGATACTCACAAGTTTGAGGCACGCTATTTAGATGGATTGATCGGGCCTTATCCTGAAAGAAAAGATTTGTATATAGCTCGCTCGCCCATTCATTTTACAGAACGTTTATCTTGTCCCGTCATCTTCTTTCAAGGATTAGAAGATAAAGTCGTGCCTCCCAATCAAGCAGAAATGATGGTAGAGGTATTGAAAGCAAAAGGTTTGCCTGTTGCTTACGTTGCTTATGAAGGAGAACAACACGGTTTTAGACGGGCTGAAAATATTAAAAGAACCCTTGACGGTGAATTCTATTTCTATTCGCGGGTGTTTAAGTTTGAGTTGGCTGAAGCTGTAGAGGAAGTGTCGATCGCAAATCTAAGGAATGGGTAATGGGAACTCCCCCTCACTCCCACTCCCCCCAAGGGGGTAATGGGTAATGGGTAATGAGTAAGAGTTAGTTGTTAGTATTTTTCTAACAACTAACCAATAACCAATGTCCAATGCTTTTCGGCCCAATTACCAATTACCTATTACCAATTAGCAATTACCTATTACCTATTACCGACACCAAAGCATACCTCATGTTAACGATGACTAGACCAATAGTTTAGTTTAAAATCAACAACTAAAATTAAGTTTTATGACACAAACGATGAATTATATCAAAAAATGTTAGATATTGATGATAACCCTCTCAAAGCACAGCTTAGAATTCGATCGAGATATCGGGCAAGATACGACTTTATCGCTTGTAAAGGCTGCTAAAACATGAACCATGAAAGTCTTTCACGAACCGCAAATACATACATTGAACCGTGCGCTCGCATCAATCAAATAGATAATGACCCAGTTCAACGGCGAGCGTTTGAAGAACTAGGCGCTCGCGGTATAGTGACACTTCAGGATGCTCCCGGCTGTTCGACGGCTGTAGTCCGAAAGCTTGATAAACAGCTCATCGAAGAGATGAACAAAATAGAGCCAAATTGTCTCATAAGTTTCGCCGATTTCAACGTAGATATGGGTGAAGCCGTTCACCCTTTTCTTCAGATTACTGCACAAGAGGCCCTTGCTCGCGCTATTAGTTCCCGCGGTGAAAAACTGATTGTAAACTCAGCTTACCGAACCATTGCTCAACAACTATTTCTGTACAACCGCTATCAAGCTGGAGAGTGTGAAATTACCGCTGCTGCACCCCCAGGTAAAAGCAATCACCAAAGTGGATTAGCAATAGATATTGCAGATCCCGAAGGCTGGATACCTTATTTGGAAGCTAACGGTTGGCGGTGGCTAGGTGAATGGGATCGACCTCATTTTGATTACATTGGCGATGGAACACGAGACATTGGCGGTACTGCCGTACTAGCGTTCCAACGACTGTGGAACCGATACAATCCCAACGAACAAATTGATGAAGATAGCGTCTTTGGGCTAGCCACTGAAGAAAAACTTAACAAATCGCCTGTAGAGGGTTTTTGAATAGTTGACAATCCCAATAGATATCTCCTCAAAAGCTAGTCTTGAACAGGTATCCTCCTAATAAATCAAGGAAATCATGACTAAAAGCATCTACGCGCTATTGGTCGGTATTGACAACTACCATCCCAATTCCGAGCCACAAATCTCCTCATTAAACAGTCCGCTGGTGGAACTTGCAGGGTCAACCTTTGAAACCAACGAAAGACGATCTGGAAAACCTGTTTTGGCTTAACTGTGGTTGCAGCAGCCAGTTTGGGGCAGAATACTGAGATTAAAACCGGCATTTTTTCGCAGCTATTCTTCGGGCGATTTTAGGATGAATCATATCAGCGATGAACTCTCAAACAAAAACACCTTTATTAGATGCTTTGCGCGATCGCACAAATCAGCCTCACTCCCCATTTTACGCCCCCGGACACAAAGGCGGACGAGGCATATCTGGGTCGCTGGTTGAGTTGTTGGGTGCGCAAGTATTTCGATCGGACTTGCCGGAATTGCCAGAATTAGATAATCTGTTTAATCCAGAGGGCGTAATTGCAGAAGCTCAAAATTTAGCTGCTGAGGCATTTGGCGCCGAACATACTTGGTTTTTAGCCAACGGTTCGACGTGCGGAATCATCGCCGCAATTGTCGCGACTTGCGGCTCGGGGAATAAAATTATCTTACCTCGAAATATCCATTCTTCGGCAATTTCTGGTTTGATTTTATCCGGTGCAATACCAATTTTTGTCAATCCAGAATACAACCCGGATTGGGATATCGCTAACTGCATCACGCCGGAATCTTTAGCAGCAGCATTGAAACAGCATCCCGATGCGAAGGCAGTTATGGTGGTTTACCCAACTTATCACGGCGTTTGCGGAGATTTGCGGGCGATCGCCCAAATTACCCATCAATACAACATACCATTATTAGTAGATGAAGCTCACGGCGCGCACTTTAACTTTCATCCAAACTTGCCAGAACCAGCACTATCCGCCGGCGTGATTTAACAGTACAATCAATCCATAAAACCCTGGGTGCAATGACACAGGCATCGATGCTGCACGTCAAGGGCGATCGCATAGATATCCAAAAATTAAATCGAGCATTACAGCTAGTACAATCTACTAGTCCGAGTTACATACTATTAGCATCATTAGACGCAGCCCGTCAACAAATCGCACTCCACGGCGAACAGTTAATTGCGAGGACATTGCTACTAGCAGAACAAGGGCGATCGCAATTAAGTCAAATTCCCGGTTTATCAGTTTTAGAACCATTAAATACACCCGGTTTTGCAGCCTTAGATCGAACACGGCTAACAGTAAAAGTATCTAATTTAGGAATCACAGGATTTGCAGCAGATGAAATTCTGCACTCTCAATTCGGTGTCACCGCAGAACTTCCCATGCCGCAACATCTAACATTTATTATTAGCTTGGGAAATACAGAATCAGATATTGACAATCTAGTTAAAGCTTGTACTTTTTTAGAAGGAAGGAAGAAGGAAAATTTTTCCCATCCCCCCCTCTCCGACTCCCCCTCTCCCCCCCTCTCCTCCTCCCCCCGTCTGGAAAAATTAGGGGTATTA
>JAAUPI010000176.1 GCA_012035135.1 Microcoleus sp. CSU_2_2 | reverse complement strand
GATAGTTGATAGTTGACTTGATTTTATAATTCCGATGCTGGCGGATTTGATATTACTTGGTAATATCAGGACACGGCAGTGCCGTTTCCCTACAATTAATACCAAATCCGGGTTTCCCATCCCCGTTCATAATTGGTATGGTGCGTCGCTATGAGATCTCCCAATAGCAACGAGAGTTGTTCGTAGCGACGCACCCTACATTTACTACATTTACGAGATTATAAAAGGGGTAAGTAACCCGGATTTGGTATGAGCAGTAATTTCAGAGGAGTAATACATAAATTTACCTAAATAAAATGACTTGAATCAACCAATCAATTATTAGCTACAGAAACAGGGTGAACATCGAATAAGGATAAGTTTTGACGATGAAAGTGAAATGTCAAGTACATTTATATTCACTCATTTGTTTATTATAGCTTGCTGATGTTATTAAATTTTCATTCCTTAGTCTATTGTTCACTATTCCCCTATGGATGTGGCTATTTAATTTTTAATCAAAACAGGAATCGCCTAATTCAAAAAGTGCCTTTTTTCAGTGACTGCAATCACAAGTAGTGAGCGATATAGGCCATATTAATTTTACTTAACAATCAGGGAAGTTGGAACTCTATTCCCTTCTGTTAAGCTACAAATAGCGCACGGATGAGGCGAATAATAAAATTATGACTACTCAAAATTTTACATTGACAGGTTATGAAATTGTCGATCGCATTTACTCAGGCACTCGCACCCTAGTTTATCGCGCCCTTCGCCTCTGGGACAAACAGCCCGTCGCCATCAAAGTCTTGCATAGCCAGTATCCCAGCTTCAGCGAACTGGTACAATTTCGCAATCAGTATACCATTGCCAAAAACCTCAACTTGCCCGGAATCATCGAAACCTACAGCTTGGAAACCTACCATAACAGCTACGCGCTGGTTATGGAAGACTTCGGGGGAATTGCTTTGAAGGAATGGATGGAAACAGGGAAAAGTGCCCCGACTCTGAGCGAGTTTTTGCAAGTGACGATCGACCTCAGTAATACATTAGATATACTTTACCGCCACCGCATCATTCACAAAGACATTAAACCCGCCAATATTTTAATTAATCCCCAAACCAAACAAGTCAAACTGATTGACTTTAGCATCGCATCCTTGCTGCCGAGGGAAACTCAAACCCTCATGAATCCTAACGTGCTCGAAGGGACACTAGGCTATTTG
The DNA here is from genome assembly GCA_012035135.1 of Microcoleus sp. CSU_2_2. Lineage (GTDB taxonomy): Bacteria > Cyanobacteriota > Cyanobacteriia > Cyanobacteriales > Microcoleaceae > Microcoleus. The sequence goes on along the minus strand of JAAUPI010000176.1, from coordinate 10,395 downwards.
TCACCCGAACAAACGGGAAGGATGAATCGCGGCATTGACTACCGCACAGATTTTTACTCTTTGGGCGTGACTTTTTACGAATTGCTGGCGGGAGAATTGCCGTTTCAATCCCACGATCCGATGGAATTGGTACACTGTCATATTGCCAAACAACCGCCATTAATCCATGAAATCAATCCCGAAATCCCATCGGTACTCTCGGAAATTGTCACCAAATTGATGGCGAAGAATGCTGAACACCGCTATCAGAGCGCGTTGGGGCTGAAATTTGATTTAGAATTGTGTTTGCGTCAACTCGAAGAAAATGGGAAAATAGAAGGTTTTGCGATCGCGAGTCGGGATGCGTGCGATCGCTTCATCATACCAGAAAAACTCTACGGTCGCGAAAGCAAAGTAAACACTCTATTAGCAGCCTTCGATCGCGTTGCGACCCCCCTTTCATCCCCCCTTACAAAGGGGGGACAAAGGGGGGTAGAAATGATGCTAGTAGCTGGTTTTTCCGGCATTGGAAAAACTGCAATTGTCAGCGAGGTACATAAACCCATTGTCCGGCAGCGCGGCTATTTCATTAAAGGCAAATTCGACCAATTTAACCGCAATATTCCCTTCAGTGCATTTGTCCAAGCATTTCGAGAATTAATGGGACAATTGCTCAGCGAAAGTGACGAACAGTTGCAAAAATGGCAAAGTCAAATATTGCAAGCACTGGGGGATAACGGGCAAGTCATTATACAAGTAATTCCCGAACTAGAAAAAATCATTGGTCAACAACCACCCGCCACCGAACTTTCAGGAACTGCGGCACAAAATCGGTTTAATTTGCTGTTCCAAAACTTCCTGCAAGTATTTACCGCCAAAGAGCATCCCCTGGTGATATTTTTGGATGACTTGCAGTGGGCAGATTCCGCATCGCTACAGTTAATGCAACTGCTGATGGCCGAGTCGAAAACAAGTTATTTATTAGTAATTGGTGCCTATCGAGACAATGAAGTATTTGCCGCGCATCCGTTGATGCTGACCGTAGATGCAGTTGTCAAAGCCGGGGCAACGGTGAATACTATTACTCTGGAACCTTTGAGTCCAGAAAGTCTCAATTATTTGGTTGCTGACACGCTCAATTGTGTTCCAGATTTGGCAAGACCATTGACTGATTTGGTGGCACAAAAAACCCAGGGAAATCCATTTTTTGCTACGCAGTTTCTCAAAGCCCTGCATCAGGATGGGCTGATTGAGTTTGACCGGGCTGCTGGGCATTGGCAGTGCGATATCGTCCAAGTGCGCTCAGCAGCGCTGACGGATGATGTCGTTGAATTTATGGCGTTGCAATTGCAGAAACTGCCGGAAATAACTCAGAATATTTTGAAGTTGGCGGCTTGTGTAGGAAATCAGTTTGATTTAAATACATTGGCGATCGTTTCTGAACAGTCTCAAACCGAGGTAGCAACATCACTATGGAAAGCTTTACAGTCAGGATTAATTTTGCCTCAAAGTGAAATTTATAAGTTTTATGTGGGACAATCAATTCACGACCCCGAGCAAGAGTCGCAGACTGTTAATTATAAATTCCTCCACGATCGCGTTCAACAAGCAGCCTACACTCTTATTCCCAGCGATCGCCGTCAAAATTATCACCTAAAAATTGCTAAATCTTTTTTAAGTAATCTATCTCCCAATGAAGTTATCGATCGGGTTTTAGAGATTGTGAGACATTTTAATGTCAGCATTCCACTAATTATTGAGCCAAATTGGAAAGACCAAGTTGTTCAACTGAATTTAGTTGCCGGAAATAAAGCGATTAGATCGACGGCTTATTCAGTGGCAGTCGATTATCTGAGCATGGGAATACAACTATTGGCAGAAGACTCATGGACTCAAAAACGAGAACTCACATTTAAGCTCTATAATAGCCTAGCTGAAGCTTCATTTCTATCAGGAAACTTTGAAATCACCATAGAAACAATATCAGTTGTCAAACAGAAATCGTGCAATATCCTGGAAAAAATTAAGGCTCATGAAGTTGAGATCATGTTGTTCCAAGCTCAACACAATCAACTTCAAAGTTTAAATGTTGCTCTTTCTGTTTTACATCAGTTGTGCGTTGAGATACCGGAATACCCTACACCAGAAGATGTTCAAAGGGAAATAGAAAGTGTTGATACTGTAATGGGAACGCAGAGTATTTTTGAAATTGGGAATTTACCCCATGCCAATAACCCAGAGATTGAAGCTGCTATGAAGATTTTGGCTTCGATCGTCGCACCAACCTACCAAGTTCGTCCTTTGCTGTTTCAATTTACGGCTATTCGACAATTCAATCTATCTATTCAGTATGGCATAATGCCTGAAACTCCTCTTGCTTGTACTCTCTATGGGATGGTTATCGTTGGCAATTTGACAGATGTAGATCGAGGCTATCAACTAGGCAAGTTAGGTGTTGATTTATTAAAACGATCGGGTACAGAATCCGTGAGAACTATTACTAAACATTTGTTCAACAATCATATTCGTTGTTACAAAGATTTAGCTCGATTATCCTTAGAGCCTGCACGCTTAAATGGCTTAATGGGTATGGAACACGGCGACTTGGAATACGCAGGATACTCGTTATCTGCCAGCTTCGCTACAGGATACTTTGCAGGTGTTGAACTAGAATCTCTAAGTGATGATTTGAATTCATATAGCAAACTTCTAGAACGAGTTAAGCAGAATATACCCTTAAAATTATCTCGGCTCATCCAGCAAGTAATTGCGAACCTGCAAAGCGATTCTAAAAGTACCTTGATTTCTGGAATTTTTTATGATGAAAATATTGATTTGCCCCAGCTTTATGAAAAAAAAGATGAAGGGACAATTGCTTTTATTTTGGTCTATAAATTAAGCCTTGCGTGCATATTTGGGGATTTCTGTAAAGGTTTAGAGTGGGTTGAAGAAGCTGGAAAAATCATCCATAGTCTTGCTGGACAGCTTGTGGTTCCAACTTTCTACTTTTACCGTTGTTTAGTTGAACTGTATGGAGTAAAAATAATAGGAAAAACGGAAAATAATTTACATAATATTCGGCTAGAACAATTTCAACATAGCTTATATACTTTGAAGCAGTTTGCTCTTTATTGTCCTGCGAACTGCCAACATAAAGTTGATTTGCTTGAAGCTGAGTCTCATTCTTTCTTAGGGAATCGGTTGCAAGCGATCGAACTCTACGATCGCGCCATTTTCCTCGCCAAAGAAAACAGCTACATCCAAGAAGAAGCCCTAGCCAACGAACTAGCAGCCAAATTTTATTTGGAGTGGGGCAAAGAAAAAGTAGCCGCAGGTTATATGCAAGAAGCCTACTACTGCTACGCAAAATGGGGAGCAACAGCCAAAATCAACGACTTAGAAAAACGCTATCCCCACTTACTCCAACCCATTTTACAAACCGCAGCGCAAACCCTCAACCCGCTAGAAACCCTGGCAACGCTTGCGTCCTCACATAACTCGATTCATTCCCCGACATCCAGCAGTCGCTCTTCTAGTTCTAGCATCAATACCGCCCTAGATTTTGTTGTCATCATCAAAGCCTCTCAGGATCTTGCCAGTACAATTCAACTCGACGAATTGCTGTACCAACTGACTCAAATTATCCTGCAAAATTCGGGAGGAGATTTCTGTGCTTTAATTATGCCAAATATTCAGGAAGCATGGCAGGTGCGAGCTATTGCTCGGCCAGAACATACCGAACTTTGCTCCGAATTGCTAGAGAACAACTCTCAGGTTCCAGTCAAACTAATTCAGTACGTAAAAAATACCCAAGAACTTGTTTTCATTGACCGTATGAAAACAGATCTACCTGTAATTGGCGACTATTTAAACCAACAAAAACCTCAGAGCATCCTGTGCTTGCCAATTTTGGATCGAGGACAATTGCGCGGGATTTTGTATCTGGAAAATCGAGTCACGAGCGGGGTATTTACGAGCGATCGCATCCTGATTCTCAATTTCCTTTGCACTCAAGCAGCTATCTCCCTAGAAAATGCCCGCCTTTACCAACAATCTCAAATTAAGTCTCAAGAGCTAGAGAAATCGATCCAATGTCTCAAACAAACCCAAAAACAAGTTCAAGAAGCTCAAGAGTTTCTCCAGCTTGTCATCGACAATATTCCTCAGACGATTTTTTGGAAAGATACTCAATCAAATTATTTAGGTTGCAATCACCTTTTTGCTCGGGTGGCTGGCTTAAATTCTTGTCAAGATATTGTTGGGAAAACTGATTACGATCTGCCTTGGAAAAAAGAAGAATCTGATTGGTATAGAGAATGCGATCGGCGAGTTATGACATCGGATATCTCAGAGTTGGGGATTATTGAAACTCAGCAACAGTCTGGAGGAAATCAAACATGGTTAGAAACAAATAAAATCCCGCTCCACGATCTGGATGGAAAGGTTATAGGAATTTTAGGGACTTACGCAGATATTACCAATCGCAAGCAGTTAGAACAAGAAAAGTTGCGGCTCATTACCATTTTGGAATCCACCTCAGATTTGGTTGGGATTGCTGATGAGAATGGGAATAACCTTTATCTTAACCAAGCTGGTCAAAATTTATTACAGATTCCAGCAGAGGAAACGAATCGATTTCATATCTATGAAATCACTGCTCCTAGATGCTTGGAAATATTGCAAACAGAAGCATTACCCGCAGCAATTAGAGAAGGAATTTGGTCGGGGGAATCGGTTTTATTGAGTCGCAATGGGAGGGAGATTCCGATATCTCAGGTGATTGTGGCACATAAGGATGAACGCGGTCAAGTTGAATATTTTTCGACAATCATGCGAGATATTAGCGATCGCAAACGTGCTGAAACTTTAATCCACCAGAAATCCCAAGAGTTAGAACAAGCACTGAAAGATTTACAACAGTCTCAATTGCTGATCGTTCAAAGTGAAAAAATGTCGGCTTTGGGTAATTTAGTAGCTGGGGTAGCTCATGAAATTAATAATCCTCTCGGCTGTATTATTGGTAATGTCAATGCGTTGCAAAGTTCCATCATAGAGCTATTTGGATTGATTGACTTATACAAAGAGAAATTCCCCCAACCTGGTGCTGAAATTGAAGAAGAACTAGAGACAATCGACCTCGACTACCTGCGCGAAGATTTGCCGAAGTTAATTCGAGCGATGCAAGATGGGGGATCTCGCATCAAATCCATCAGCGCCAGCCTCCGTACTTTTTCCCGCGCCGATAGCGACACCAAACAAAAATTCAACCTGCACGAAGGCATCGACAGCACTATCTTAATTCTGCGCCACCGCCTCAAAGCTAACGAACGCCGTCCTGCCATTGAAGTCGTTATCGACTATGGTGACATTCCAGAAATTGCCTGTTTTCCCGGTCAACTCAACCAGGTATTTATGAATTTGCTAGCAAATGCGATCGATGCCTTAGATGAATCAAGTCAAGGACGGAGTTTTACCCAAATTGAAGCTAATCCTAACTATATCGCGGTGCGGAGCTCTTTGGAGGGCGATCGGCACATCAAAATTACAATCGCCGATAACGGTGCGGGCATGATAGAAGCTGTGAAACAACGGATTTTTGACCATTTATTTACAACTAAAGAAGTAGGAAAAGGCACAGGGTTAGGATTGGCGATCGCCCGTCAGATTATTGTCGAAAAACACGGTGGCGATCTAAAAGTTAATTCTACTCCGGGACGAGGCACAGAATTTATCGTTACCCTTCCCATTTTTGCTAGATAGATTTTTTTACAAGCCTAGCGAATGATTAGACGCACTATAGCTAACCTAAATCATTTGAGTAATTCTTGTAGGGGCAATCCCCCCGCGATTTCCCTAAGGTAGAGGGGTAATATATAGTTCAAGACCTACACAATTCGCTGAATTTGAAAATGAACCGTCGTTTGTTTCTATTGCATTCGTTGCTTTTCGTCACAAGTTGCACTGCGACTCAAGTTTCTAACTCAGTCGCGATCGATCGCATTACCAAAATTCGCTTTGCCATTACTGATGGCAATACATTGGAAAAACTCAAAGAAGATTACGATCTCTTTCGGGTTGCCCTAGCAGAAATCCTAGAGATAGAAGTTGATTTGGTTCCCCTGAAAAATCAAGTGTCCGGTGCGATCGAACTCAAACAAGGGCAAGTGGATCTCGTGCTTACGGGGCCTTCAGAATATGTCATTGCTCGTTCTAGAACCAATGCGGTTCCTGTCGTTGTCATTACTCGTCCTAACTATTATTCTATTATTGCTGTTCCTCCAAATAGCGAGATTAAAACGGTTGCAGATTTGAGAGGAAAAACGATTGCCATGTCAGATGTCGGTTCGACTAGCGGACACCTGGGGCCTACTCAAATGCTAATTGAAGCAGGATTAGATCCCAAAACAGATGTCAAAATCCAGATGTTAGGAGATGAAGGGAGTGTTGCTGCCCTGCAAAAAGGAGAGGTAGATGCTTGGGCAGGTAGTACCAGCGATTATCAAGAAATATTGCAAGGTAAGTTCCCGAAGATCGCCCAAAGTTCTCTTCTCCCCGGCGATGTTTTCGTTGCTGGCAGCAGTTTAGAACCAGCCATTGTCGAATTTATTCGCAGTCGCATGATACAGGATCAAAATAAGCTGATTCAAGCAATCTCGGCTCGAAAAAGTAAGTATCGAGGGTCAACTTTAAAACTCGTTCAAGACTCAGACTACGATCTAATTCGCAAGGCTTATCAGGCGATCGGTCAAGATGATTTTATCACCAAATAACAATTGAGCGAGGGTTTTTTATATGAAAATTGGACAGAAAATTGCCTGCGGGTATGCTGTGGCGATTGGAGTCGCTCTTTTGGGAACTGCCACCGGATTGGTTGTCGGAGACAGCTACCAGCGCAGTGCGTGGAAACAACTCGATCGATCGCTTCAGCAAGAGGCTTTATATCATAAATTAGAAGTTGCTGTCCTGGAAGTGCGATCGCATCCCCAACGCCTCTCTACTGTTCTAGGAAACTCTATCTGGTTTGAGTTTGAGGTGAGTAAATTTCGCCATGATACTGCCAATGTTCTCGCCTTGTCGGCTGAACTTCAAACCTTCATTCGCCACAATCCTACAGATCAACCCCTCAATGATACCCAAATTCTAGAGTTATCTGAAGGATATATTCAAACTACCAAATTGTCGATCGAACAAATTGAATCGATTTGGCAACAGATTCAACCGGCTAATCTCACACCTGCTGAAATTGAGACAGCTAGACAACAACTCTCATCTGCAACTACGACAAAGGCACTAGATCGAATTCAGATTCAGTTTGAGCGTCTTGGCGAGCAACTGGATCGAAATCAAAGACGGATTCAAACACAAAAAATAGCAGCCGATCGATCCTTGGATCGAGCCGAACAATTACGGTTGTCGATCGTTATCGGCAGTATGGTATTATCTGCGATCGTCGCTTCTATCCTAGCATTTTTCACCAGTCGCACTATTGTTCGTCCCATCTATAACCTCACTCAACTCGCTGCCAGAGTTACCCAAACTTCAGACTTCGAGATGCAAATTCCAGTGACAACTCAAGATGAAATCGGCTCGCTGACAACTTCTTTTAACCAATTAGTGCGAGAGATTGGACAGTACACCAGCGCTCTAGAAGCCACAAACGCGACCTTAGAAAAACGCACTCAAAAACTTACAGCAACCCTCACCGATTTAAAACATACTCAATTTCAACTAATTCAGGCTGAAAAAATGTCGAGTTTAGGGCAATTAGTCGCGGGAATTGCCCACGAAATCAACAATCCTGCCAACTTCATTTACGGCAACCTCACCCACGCCAATAACTACACCCACAGCTTAATGAAATTGCTGCTTCTCTATCGCCAGTTATCGAAAAATCCCACACAAGAAATCCAAGCCCTCGCTCAAGAAATCGATCTTGAGTTTTTACAAGCAGATTTACCAAAAATATTTACTTCAATGGAAACGGGAGTCAAGCGCATTCAAAAGATTGTCACATCCCTGAGAACTTTTGCCTGTTTGGATGAAGCGGAACTAAAACAAGTCGATCTGCATCAAGGGTTAGATAGCACTTTGATGATTTTGCAACATCGTTTGAATACAAAATCTCTCCAAGTCGGAGGTCGAGCCTACAGCCACCCAGAAATTAATGTCATTAAGAATTATAGCAATTCTTTCCCGCTTGTAGAGTGCTATCCCGGACAAATCAACCAAGTTTTTCTCAACATTCTGAATAATGCGATTGATACGATCGACGAACAACAGTTACAGCGAACTGTACGAGAACGAGAGGAGAATCCAGGGCAGATTATGATTCGGACGGTGGCGATCGACTCTCAATGGGTACAGATTACGATCGCCGATAATGGTATGGGGATTCCTGAGAACATTCAGAAATACATCTTCGATCCGTTCTTTACTATGAAGCCTGTTGGCAAAGGTACTGGCCTGGGTCTCTCTATCTGCTATCAAATCATTACAGAAAAACATAAAGGTCAACTCGAATATTTCTCAATTCCCAATCAAGGTACAGAGTTTGTTATCAAGATTCCTGTTCAGCAACATAACTTATATAGCAGTCCCAAATGAGTTGTAAAAACTACCAAAGGCGTCGGAAAAGGCACGGGATTGGGATTGGCGATCGCCCGTCATACCAAATCCGGGTTACTTACCCCTTTTATAATCTCGTAAATGTAGTAAATGTAGGGTGCGTCGCTACGAACAACTCTCGTTGCTATTGGGAGATCTCATAGCGACGCACCATACCAATTATAACGGGGATGGGAAACCCGGATTTGGTATCAGATCGTAGTCGAGACCCACGGCGGAACAATTGAGGTGAATTCCTACCAGGGAGAGGGGACAGAATTTGCGATCGTGTTACCTTTGAAAGATTGAATGAATATCAAAAACAAAAAATCATCTAAATCCGAGCTACTAATTTCTATTTAAACAAATCCATAATCATGAAATTAGATTACCGATCGCGCACAGTACCAGCCCGATCGGACGGGCGGGCCCTGGCAAAATCTCCCCTGCCAAATCTTAGCTTACGAACATTTCAACTATGCTAACGTAGGCAAGCAGTAATGCCTTGTCTCCAAGGCTATTAACATAATTTAAAACAATTCTTTGATTGAGGAGTAGTGTATTCCATATGGCAAACCTGATCGGAACTGACAGCAACGACTATCTTCTAGGAACTCCGTTCCGCGATCGAATTCGTGGCTTAGATGGAGATGACACTCTTCTGGGTGTGGAAGCAGATGATACCATAGATGGCGACGCCGGCAACGATTTGCTCATAGGAGGTGAAGGATCGGATTCCCTGCTTGGCGGTGAAGGAAATGACGAACTCATCGGCAACCAAGGTCGCGATTTTGCTGCCGGCGGGAACGGCAATGACTCGATCCGTGGCGGTTTGGGTAACGATACTTTTGATGGCAATGACGGACTCGACACCGTGTTCGGAGACGCTGGCGATGACCTAATTCGTGGCAATGCAGACTTGGATGTGATTGCTGGCGGTACTGGCAACGACACCCTCAGAGGTGGTGATGCTGACGATTCGGTATTTGGGAATGCTGATGACGACTTTCTCTACGGGGATGCCGGCAATGATTCTCTCAACGGTGGTAGTGGTGGAGATCTATTGTTCGGCGGTGACGGCAACGACTATTTCAGGGCCGAAGACGGTGGCGACTCTTTGTACGGTGGTCCCGGTACAGATTCGCTCTACGGAGAAGGTGGGAATGACCAGATATTCGGCGGTAAGGCTAACGATACAGCCTTCGGCGGCACTGGTTCGGATACCATTCGTGGCGATGAAGGGGACGACTCTTTGCAAGGAGATGAAGGCAACGACTTCCTCTTCGGTGGTAAAGCCAATGATTTTCTAGATGGAGGCTTTGGGGATGATTCTTTGGCTGGAGGCCTTGGCGACGATACAATTTTGGGCAGTTTTGGCAATGACAATTTATTTGGGGCAGAAGGCAATGACTCTTTGATCGGAGGTGAGGGTTCAGATACTCTGACTGGTGGCAGTGGCAGTGATGTATTTGGACTGGGAGCCGGGCCTGGGAGTTTGGTTTTAATTACTGATTACAATGAGACGGAGGATTTCTTTGGACTGCCGAGCAATTTATCTTTTGGTGAGTTGGTAATTAGCCAAGGCAACGGTGTAAACCGCAGAGATGCAGTAATTACGACGAAAGATGGCAAGCTGTTGGCAATTTTGACAGACACTCCGACGGGCCTCATCGAGCAAGATGATTTTATAACTGTTACTGGGACGGCTACTCCTAGAACAACTCCAACTCAGACTCCAACACCGACGCCGACTCCAACTCCGACACCGACTCCAACTCCAACACCGACGCCAACTCCAACACCGACGCCGAC
>JAAUPI010000010.1 GCA_012035135.1 Microcoleus sp. CSU_2_2 | reverse complement strand
TTTTATAATCTCGTAAATGTAGTAAATGTAGGGTGCGTCGCTACGAACAACTCTCGTTGCTATTGGGAGATCTCATAGCGACGCACCATACCAATTATAACGGGGATGGGAAACCCGGATTTGGTATCAAAGGGCGTTCAGGATTAAAGCGATGGACAAACCAATATTCTCCAAGTACGCAATCACCCTGACACCACTCTTGTAGAGCAGTGTCTACCGTCTGAATCCAAACATCACGATGCTCATTGGCCACTATTATTCTTTCGACTCCTTGCTGCTCTAGCAGATCTGGATCGTCCAACCTCCCGATGGATAGGCTCTTGAAAAGCGTCAACCAGATCCGCTGGATTCTGAGGCCGAGATGCCGCAAGTGTATCTTCAGGCAAAGAACTTAATTGTGGCTTTTGAGGTGCATTACCACAGCCAACAATCTTCTTGAATTCCTCGTATTTACCTGCGACGAGTAGGTCAAAAAATAGATGACCATTACTGCCTTTGAGTAACAGACTGCGATTGAGATTTGCACTACCTCGATCGATGTATTGAATAGCTTCTAACAGTCGATTAAGCTGTTCTTCATTAAAGCGAGACAATGGTTGCCCACTTGCCCAAAAATGAAGACTTCTGCGTGAAACATTGAAGAGCTTAGCAAGCTGTTCCCAGGTTAACCCACTTAATTTTCTCAATTCGCTCAGAGATTTTTGCGTTGCTTCTGAAGAGCTAATCGCTCGTAAAGTAATCCCGCTGCTCGTCCTGTCTGCTGCAGCTAACAACGCTCGATCGTCAGTTACTCTAGAAGCAGTTGTGTCCGAACTAACTATGGAAATTATAGAACCCATAAATAAATGAGTATCTGAATCTTTCATGGCTCCCAGGGCAGAGGTGCTCGATCGCTCATTAGGATTTTTACTCAACAGAGTGCTCATAATTCACCTCCAAAACGCCGCAAAAAGTCATCTTTTACTGTCCAGCGGAAGAAAGTATAAATCCTTTCAGCAAAACACCGTCCTTCACTCATCAATTCTTCTATACTGAATTCTCGATTTTTTGAAAGAGACATATCTATATCGAGTATCCAGCTAGATTCAGCTACAGGTTCAATTGCATCTGGATCGAAAGTTACACCACCAGGGATAAGTCCCCATCTGGCAATGATTTTCTCACCACTGGGAATTACGAACAAAGATTCATTAATAGTTTGATGAATATTTTCTATAAATTCAGCAGCCATAAGTCCTGCCATCTCAGGTTTGACAAGTGATGAGATTTCTTGCAAATCTTGACCAATAAGTCTGTCGATATATCGCAAGCCAAATCGTTCAATAATTTGGGGATTAAAACTTTTATCGAAGGCGATGAGCAAATGTTCTAAACGTTCCAAAAAATCGCGACGGCTAGAGTAATCTGTTGTCTCAATCGCCATAAAATTAGGTGCTAAAGATACGCGCCAGCTATCTGCTGTATTTATGAACCGCCAAGTTAGTTGAAGAGTTGGTTGTACAACACCTTGAGGCCCAAAGACAAAAGTTTGAGTTTGTTCGGGTTGATCGATCTTGGGAGTCTTCATCAAGATAAAGCCGAATTTCACTCATGCGTTTTTACCCGAATTGCTGTACAAAGCCTCCAGACGTTTAGCTTCTAATGCTTGATAGAGCAAATCCGCTTCTATTCCTAAAATGGAGGTTAGTCTAAATGAAACTCGATCGCATTACAAGCAATCCAAACCGGATTAACGGTCAACCATGTATTCGCAATCTGCGACTTACTGTGCGTCGGGTAATAGAACTGCTAGCAACTTATCCCGATCGAGAAGAACTGCATCGAGAGTTTCCTGAATTAGAGGATGAAGATATCCGACAAGCTATAATTTTTGTATCCTCTTACATGGACGATCGCATCATCGAGCTACAAAATCATTATGAAACAAATCTAATTAAGCCCGATCGAGCTTATCCCGTTTGGTCGCCTTATGATGCGGTTGCAGCAGCAGATACAATGCTAAAAGTGCTAGAAGCTGCTAAAAATCAAAACCATGTCTAACGTCGATCCATTGGAGAATTGCCTCTTGACTTGGTTCGTAAACTAATAAATTAATTTTATTTCGCTGCACGGCTAACTGAAAAAAACGACGATCGAAGAATCAGATAGTTTTCCATGCAGCAAATCAGTGATTTTAGGCGCGATCGATATGCTACCGTAACAGCGGTATAATAGACTTAATCATACTGGCGGTTCGTAAAGTGGATATTGTAATTGAGTCAACCAGGGACTTTGAGCAAGATCTTGCTAAGTTGAGTGAAGCTGAGAAAGCAGCAGCGATCGCAAAAATTAACGATTGTGCCAGCCTCTTCCCAACTCAAAAAGCTAATTTTTATCGCAAGCTGCACCCCCTTCGCCTGCCGTTAAATCTTAATGGTTACGAATCTTCACTGTACGCACTAAGGATTTCTAGAACGTTAAGAGTAATTTTAGCAGTTGACGAAGATCCAATTTTTGAGCAAGTTATTTTCACTCTTTTTCGGGCAGTCAAACAGGATGAACTAGAAAGAGCATATCAGAGTGTAGCAGAGTCTTTATATCAAGATCTGCTTCACAGCAATCTAGCAACTGCCCAAATCTCGTAAGCTGATTTATGGCACAGACTATTACTCTTTGCGATGAATATGGCATTATTCACGAAGCCATGAAGATTTTACCAGATGATGAGTTAAAGATTGGTTTTCTAGAAGCTTTGGCAGAACTTGAAGACAACGAATGTCACAGAACGAGAAAATTTCCTAAAACGAGACTGCACAAAATAAAAGGTGTAAAGCAGGCAATTTATCGTGCTGATATCGATAAAATATCTGGCTGGCGCATCCACGTTCAATACATCAAGGGGCAAATTCATCTCAAGGATATTATTGAGGGGCAAAGGCATGATAATGTAATTGAAGTGATTAAATCTAAGAAGGTACGCTACGAGTAGTTTTTAGTCCTACTTGCTAAGGAGGGTGAATGAAAAGCCCGATCGAAATCAAAACCATGCCTAATGTCGATCGAACCCTAGCGAAGAAAATTGCCCGATGTTTGGCCCAGAAGCGAGCAAACTCCCCAGTTGCACCCTAATATTAAAGCCCTCAAAGGAGATTTTGCAGGGTACTATCGCTACCGAATCGGAGACTACAGAGTCATTTACTCGATCGACAAGGTAACACGGACAAAAATGCGTTTCTCAATGATGATAAAACCCAGTCTGCGATCGTGTTTCAACTTCTGATTATTGGTGAAGCGGTGAAACGCCTTTCTCCAGAATTGCGATCGCAACCTTCAGAAATTCCTTGGTCGCTTATTGCCCGAATGCGGGATAACTTGATTCATCGATCTCATATATTTGGAATATTTCTCAGGTTCGGGTATATTTGGTTATTTTGGTTTCTGTTGGAGAATTGTAAAGAAATGGCTAAAGAACTCAAATTAGAGGCATCTTTGCAGAGCAACCACAGAGTATAGACTGTATAACAAACCCTTGGCAGCGGACTATTTCAAGCTGCAAATTCAGAATTGAAGTTGACTGCTGCCGATCGTATCGATCGCGATCGCCCCCGTTAATGTATCATGATAACCAAACCTTAAGCCACAAAACTCTCCGTGTTAGAAGCATTCGTATTTGCCACAATATTGTGCGGATTTTTTGGTATCATCCTTAAAAAGAATCTGGTAATGAAGATCGTCTCTATGGACGTGATGAGCACAGGTGTAATTGCCTATTACGTGGTGATTGCATCGCTAAACGGCTTGTTCACGCCAATTATGGGAGATGTCAAAAATAGAGCTTTCGCCGATCCAGTGCCCCAGGGTATCATCTTAACGGCGATCGTCATCGGCTTTTCGATTCAAGCGCTGATGCTGGTAGGTGTGATGAAGCTAGCGCGGGATAATCCCACATTGGAAACCAGCGAGATCGAGAAAAATAACACGCCGTAAAATTCATCAATGAACATTATTACGATCGTTTGGCTGACAATACCATTTTTTATCGGGTTCGTCATTTATCTACTTCCCAAACTTGACAAATATCTCGCCTTAGCAGTCACCTTTGTTTCTGCCGGCTACGCGCTACAACTATTTCTCGAAAAAGCACCCCTCAAACTAAAATTACTAGATAATTTTGGCGTTCAAGTAGTCGCAGATCAATTAAGCGCCTACTTTATCTTGACAAATGCCATAGTAACTGCTGCGGTAATTTTCTACTGTTGGCACAGCGGTAAAACAGCTTTCTTTTACTCCCAGATGATTATTCTGATGGGCAGTATAAATGCTACCTTCATCTGCGAAGATTTTGTCAGTTTATATGTCGCCTTAGAAGTCAGCGGGATTGCGGCTTTTTTGTTAATTGCCTATCCTCGCACAGATCGCTCTTTATGGGTAGCCTTGCGCTATCTGTTTGTTAGCAACACGTCCATGCTATTTTACCTTGTGGGCGCGGTGCTAGTCTATCAAAAACATAATTCCTTTGTTTTTGACGGTTTAAAAGGTGCGCCGCCAGAAGCTTTAGCCCTGATATTTCTAGGATTGTTGATAAAAGGCGGGATTTTTGTCTCAGGATTGTGGCTGCCGCTAACTCACTCAGAATCAGAAACCCCAGTCTCAGCATTACTCTCAGGAATAGTCATCAAAGCTAGTATCTTACCTTTGTTGCGCTGTGCCTTAGTTTCCGACGATCTCGGTATAATCGTCAGAATATTTGGCGTGGCGACGGCTTTAATGGGAGTATCCTATGCCATCTTTGAAAAAGATACAAAACGGATGCTAGCGTTCAGTACAATTGCCCAGTTAGGCTTTATTCTCGCAGCACCAGAAGTAGGTGGTTTTTATGCGCTAACTCACGGTTTAGTTAAATCAAATCTCTTCTTAATTGCAGGTTCCTTACCAAGTCGCAACTTCAAAGAACTGCAATCTAAGTCGATCGATCCTAAAATTTGGATAGCCCTAGTTATCGCCAGTCTCTCCATTTCTGGATTTCCCTTGTTGGCAGGATTTGGCGCCAAAGTCTTGACCTTAAAAAGTCTAGCACCTTGGCAGACGATCCCTATGGATATTGCCGCCGTAGGTACAGCTATAACCTTCGCCAAATTCATCTTTATACCGCGCCAAGAAAAGCAGGAAGTCAAGCCGGGTTTGTGGCCAGCAGTCACGCTTTTAATTAGCGGGCTAATTATCGCCAATGTGGTGTATTTCGATGCCTATACCATTGAGAGTGCAATCAAAGCAATTGCTACGATCGCGATCGGGTGGCTGATTTATGTTTTAATTATTAAACGGTTCGCCATCAGTCTGCCGCGTGTAGCCGAGCAATTCGATCATCTAGTCGGCGTGATGACTCTAACCTTGATCGTACTGTTTTGGATGGCATTAGCGACAGGAACCCACACTTAAATAATCGAAATTGCGATGGCTAACAGTAAGGGTATGCAAGAAACCTCTGGCAAAAGTAGAAAGTATCTTGTAATTATCTGCGTTCATCTGTGTTAATCTGCCTGACATCTGCGGTTGTGGCACGTCAAAGATTTATGCAAGAAATCTAAGAAGGAAAAAAGATGATTGGAAGTTTGATATTACGATTGACAATTTGGTTTTTGCTGACAGCCGATTTCACAGTCCCAAATATCATTATTGGCGTGCTGATCGCATTTCTCCTACCCCGTGGCTCTACATCCCCGGAAAGGATAAAAGAATGGCTGAGTATGCTCAAAAAAATCCTGATAGCGATTCCAGTAGCATACATTGAGGCCTTTGAAATTATCCTCCGTCCCCACAACGGAGAAGACATGATTTTGGAACGAGCAAAAATGAAACGATCGCCTATAATGATTTTTTTGGATGTATTTGTGATTACGTTTACACCAAAAACAATTGTGGTGAGACACAACCAACAAGGCTGCTACGAAGTCCACCGGATTCTGCCTGGTAAAAAACCATGAACTTGCTCTTAATTGCGATGATTGCAGCGATGCTCATGCCCATGTACGAGGCATTGAAGGATGATGATGTTTGGCAGAAAATGCTGGCATTGGGCAGTATTTCCACCAAGGCAGGAATTATGACTTTGTTCATCTCTGTCTTGCGCGACGATTGGATGATTGGCGCTGTGGGGGCGATAATCCTCACTGTCGGAAATGCGGGATTAATGCTGCTGGCACATATAATAAAAAGAATGAATGACCTATGATTGATGTGTTGAGTTATCTGTTTATCTGTGTAGGAATAGTCTTCTGGTATTGGGGGACTTCTCACCTGCTGGGCAAGCGATCGGTATTATTTAAGTTACACAGTCTTTCGGTTGCAGATACCTTGGGTTCGATGCTAATCGTCGTTGGGCTGCTGATCAAAATACCCAGTAGGTGGCCACTGCTAACTTTGGCAATTATTTCCTTAGCAATTTGGAATACCATGCTGGGATATGTGTTGGCGCACTGTTCCAATGAAGAGGAAGAAAATCAGACGGAGTTTCCACCAGAGGCCTTATGAATGATGATAGTTATATCTATATCTTAACTGCACTGTTGCCCTTGGCTGCTTGTATGGTAGTAGTTCAGGTCAATCCCTACCATGCTCTCATAATTCGCGGCATATTAGGTGCGATCGCAGCATTGATATATTCAGTTTTTGGAGCGGCGGATGTGGCTTTGACGGAAGCCTTGATGGGTACGATGCTGGCAATAACCCTATATGCAGTGGCGGTGCGATCGTCCTTGGTGATGCGCTTGGGTGTATTGGAAGAGGAGACAGTCGAGTCGGAGGGGGATGTTTTAAAAGTAGAGTTGACAGTAGAGAGTCCCCGCGATTTTAACTCATTGATGAAGGATTTTCGCCGGATTTTTAGCAAGTATTATCTCCGCATTGAGGTAGTACCTTTCACCAGTCTGGAGGCTTTACACCGCGCCCTGATGGAGAAGGAAATTCATGCAAGTTGTGTGCCTGTGGTAGATGGTGATGCAGCAGGTGAGGCAGAAACCAAACATTATCAAACTGTGACGAGAATCCAACGGCTATATGACATCATGCAGCCTGAAATTGCATCAATAAACACGAGTCTCGACTATAAAATTGCTTCAGGTTTAGGGGAGGATTATCAATGAAATGGGTTTACATTGCGGCGGGAATAGTGCTTTACATTAAAATGCTGTTTTTTGCCAATCCAGCGTCAGGTTTATCAGGTTTGGCGATCGTAGAATTGATTGTCAAAGACAGCGGAATTCCGAATGCAGTATCGGCGATTATTTTCCGCAATCGGCTGTATGACACGATTTTTGAAGTGGTGGTATTTACGATCGCCATTATGGGCGCTAATTTTCTCTTGGCCACAGAAAGACCGTCCTGCACAATTTATCAGTTTACCGATCAACCTTCAATTGTTTTAGCTCGTTTAGGAGCAACTATTGCCGCTTTGGTAAGTATTGAATTGTCGCTGCGCGGACATTTGACTCCGGGGGGCGGTTTTGCGGCGGGTGTTGCGGGGGGAACTGCGATCGGTTTGGTGGCTATTACTTCATCATCCGAGTGGATGCAGCGGATTTATAAGCGATCGCACGCGGCGACTTGGGAGAAGATTTCAGTATTGGTTTTTGTTGTATTGTCGGCGATTACTTTGTGCGGGTACGAGTTGCCGCATGGAGAGTTTGGGGCTTTGGTGAGTGGTGGCGTGGTGCCTTTGCTGAATATTTTGGTAGCTGCAAAGGTTGCTTTGGGATCGTGGGCGGTGGTGTTGATTTTTATTCGTTATCGCGGTTTGTTATGACGTACCTTGGTCTTATAGTTGACAAACTTGTATTTTGAGTAAAACAACTTTGGCTGAATCGCGAGAAATTGGAGATTGACAAACCAAAACCAGATTTATTAAAATAGCAATATCAAGATAATAAAATTTTGTATGCAATCTAATTATATACTTAGGGCGCAGCATTGTTCGATCGATCTTGTGCGGGCATTTTTCTAATTAAAGAAGCTGCTCCAGAGAAAACAGATGATAAAAGCTCGAATTGTGCATTGGTTACGCCGTTTGCAAGTTCAACAAAAAATTACTTGGGGTTACGGGCTATCGCTGGGAATTGCGATCGCCGGGACAAGTCTTGGGATTGTGTTAGCCGATCAGCAACAACGGCAGGCAGAGGCTATGGGCAAGGATGCCCTAGAAGAACTGAAACTCATCACTAGCTTGCAAGTAGATATGCTGCAAACATTCACTGAGCAGCAACATGTCAGGGAATCCCTTTCTCAGCCCCTGCGCTTGCGAAAGCATTATGCAGAATGGCAGGATAACTACAAGCAATTTCGGCAAAGTTGGGAAGAGTTCAAACAGACTAAAGGCGGCACTAAAGGGCAGGAAAAGTTTGAGCGAGCGGGTGAAGCAGAAGCCTTTGATGCGTTTTTGAAAAAGTATAAGGGTGTCCCGGAGGCATACTTTCAAGCTGTCGATCGACTTCGATCCAACTTTGATCCAACTGCCTTCACCCCAGAAGCAGGTATCCGCTTGAGGACGAGCTTAATCCAACTCGATCAAAGCAGATTACTCCTGGAGCAAATTGACGATCTTGGTGAAGATTTGAAGATGCTTGCTACTATAACCCAAGAGGAATACGAAGACGCGCAGCGAGCCATTAGCAGTAGCAATGCTCTCCGTTTATGGGTGATTGGGATGAGTATGGCGGTATCAGTGGCGATCGCGATTGTGCTTTCCCTCCTCACCAGTCAAACCATTGCGCGTCCGATCCAATCCCTCACCCAAGTGACTCAACAAGCTCTGGGCGAATCCAATTTTGGGCTTCAAGCTCCCGTAATGACCGAAGATGAAATTGGTACTCTTGCAGTCTCCTTCAATCAACTAATTGCTTCTGTCAAAACACTGCTAGATCGGCAGCAGGAATATAGCCAGACTTTAGAAATGAAAGTGACCGAGCGCACCCAAGAACTGAGCGATAAAAATATTCAGCTTCAAGAACTTGTAGAAAAACTCCACAGCACTCAAGTGCAAATGGTACAAAGTGAAAAAATGTCTGCTTTGGGGCAACTTGTAGCAGGAGTGGCCCATGAAATTAATAACCCGGTCAATTTTATTTATGCCAACCTGACTCATGTGCGGGAATATGCCCACAACTTACTAAATTTTGTGCAACTATACCAAAAACATTACCCGACTCCGGTTTCTGAAATTGATAGCAAAGCGGCAGAAATCGATCTGGAATTTTTGCAGGAAGATTTGCCAAAACTGCTTAGTTCAATGCAAATAGGAACCGATCGCATCCGCGATATAGTGGTTTCTCTGCGTAACTTTTCTCGCGTAGACCAAGCTGAATTCAAAACCGTCAATATCCACGAAGGCATTGATAGCACGCTGCTAATTTTGCAACACCGTCTCAAAGCTAGCTCAAAAAGTCCAGAAATTAGACTTGTTCGTGACTACGGCGATTTGCCTTTGGTTAAATGTTACCCCGGACAACTCAATCAGGTAGTAATGAATATCTTGGCAAATGCGATCGAGGCTTTGGAAGAATTCAATGTTAAACGGACGTATCAAGAACTAAAAGAGCGTCCCAGCCAAATTGAGATTTGCACTTCTACGATCGATTCACAATGGGTACAAATTACGATCGTAGATAACGCTTCTGGGATGACTGAAGAAATCAAACAGCAGATTTTTAATCCTTTTTTTACCACAAAGCCTATTGGGAAAGGAACCGGAATGGGAATGGCTATCAGCTACCAAATTATCACCGAAAAACACGGTGGAAAGTTAGAATGTTTTTCCACATTTGGAGAGGGAACGCAATTTATAATTAAAATTCCTATTAAGTAGCTATTCCAAAAAGCGGTTTAAAAAATGATGAGGGGAGAGGGGGAGAGGCAGAGCTGTTTCATTCTCACCAAAAAAACTCAAATGATGGGGAGATGGGGAGAAGGGGAGTCGGAGGGATACAGCCCGCAGATTTGGTAAAAAACCCGGTGTGTCAGTCCGGTTAATGTAAAGTTTTATTACAAATTCGATTTGGTAACTTTAGATACAGAAATATCTGTTATAGTAAAAATGTCAGAAAAAACAAGCGTGACACAAAGATACGGAGGAACCGAATATGTCTACCGAAAATCAAGCCCGCTCCCTGATGATGCGCCACCACCACTTGGTGAAAAATCGGCAGCAATCCATGCTCAACCGCACCGCTACCGAAGTTGGAATGGAAGACACACACTACTGGGGTCACATTCAAGGCAAGCCACAGCCCAGCCTGCAAGCCAGTTACGATCGCAGCAACGCCACCATGAGTTAAGGCAAGCTCAATTTCCCCAATTGCCCGCAAACTGATTACATACATTTGGAGAAACCAGTCATGTCTACCCAAGCACAAGCTCGCAGCCTGATGATGCGCCACCAACACCTCGTTAAAAATCGCCAGCAATCTCTGCTGAGCCGCGCGGCTGCTGAAGTTGGTTTAGATGCTGGTTTTCAAGCGAGTGTCGATCGTCAATAACTCCTTATTTCAACGGCGAGACTGTTGAATCGAGTTTGTTGAATGCCAGCCAAAATTCAATAATGCCAGTTACCAAACTGTCGCGACTTCTTCTCCAGCTAGAGTTCCCCAGAAGAAGTCGCGATTAATTTTATTGCCCGGTAATTGGTAATTGGTAATTGGTAATTGGTAATTGGTAATTGTCTCGACATTTTTTGTAATTTCTTGCCTTTTAACTTGATATAATCCGCTCTCAGCAGAATAGAAGGCTCTAGGGAGACTATCATGACAGACTGGCAAGTAATTAGTGGCGGAGTTACAGCACCCAAAGGATATCGAGCATCGGGAATTACAGCGGGTTTGAAGCCTTCAGGCGCGCCGGATTTAGCTTTAATTTTGTCAGAGGTAGAGGCGATCGCCGCCGGAGTTTTCACCACCTCTACTGTCCGGGCAGCTTGCGTGGACTACTGCCGTCAGGGACTGCAAGCAAAACCCAGCGCCAAAGCAATTTTGTGCAATGCAGGACAAGCAAATGCCGCGACGGGCGAACAAGGTTGGGCAGATGCGATCGAATGCGCTCAGTTATTGGGACAAGAGCTTAATGTTCCCCCAGAATCAATTCTGTTAGCTTCCACTGGAGTAATCGGACAAAGAATTAAAATGGCAGCGCTGAAGGCAGCAATTCCCCAATTAATCGCAAAAGCTACCCAAGATGGTTCCGATGCTGCTGCTAAGGCTATTTGCACCACAGATTTAGTGCCGAAAACGATCGCCCTGGAAACCGTATTTGGCGATCGCCCCGTTCGTATCGGTGGCATTTGTAAAGGTTCGGGAATGATTCACCCGAATATGGCAACAATGCTGGCATTTGTAACTTGCGATGCAGCAGTGTCGTCGCATTTGTGGCAAGAAATGCTGAGTCGGGCGGCCGACAGGAGTTTCAATCAAATTACTGTTGACGGAGATACCAGTACCAACGATTCGCTAATTGCTTTAGCAAACGGTCAATCTCGCACGCCGGCAATTACAGAAATGGGTGCGGATGCAGAAAAATTAGAGGCGATGCTGACAGAAGTTTGCGTTCATTTAGCGAAGGCGATCGCCCGCGATGGCGAAGGTGCAACTTGTTTGCTTGAAGTCCAAGTTAGCGGCGCACCCGACGAAGTTTCTGCTAGTAAAATTGCCAAAACAATAGTCGGTTCTTCTTTAGTAAAAGCTGCTATTTTTGGACGAGATCCGAATTGGGGCAGAATTGCGGCCGCTGCGGGGCGTGCGGGCGTGCAATTTGAACAGGAGAATTTGCGCATTCAACTGGGAGATTTTTTGATGATGGAAAATGGGCAACCTAAGGAGTTCGATAAATCTGCTGCGAGTAATTATATGAAAACGGCGGCTGCGGGCGAATATTTGAAAGCGGATACGGTTTTAATTCAGGTAAGTGTTGGGAATGGTAACGGTTTTGCTAAAGCTTGGGGGTGCGATTTGAGTTACGATTACGTGAAAATTAATGCGGAGTATACGACTTAAGGGCGATCGTAATTTCAAAAGCCCGGGCGGTTGAAAACTGCGCCTACACAGCCCGGGCGCTTGGAAACCGCTGCGACACAGCCTCGGCGATTGAAATCGGTGATTCCTCTAATTCTCATTCAAACCATCGGCAAACTCAGCACAAATCCCGGCAACACATCTTCGCCCGACAAATTAACCGGAAACTGTACAATTTCCACCTCACGATTAGCGCGATAAATTTCCACTTGTTCGTCCTGAGGATTAATCAACCAACCCAAACGCAAACCGCTGTTGAGATATTCCTGCATTTTCTCCTGAAGTGGCTTTAGCGGCTCTGTACGCGATCGCAATTCTATGACAAAATCAGGACAAATTGGCGGAAACTTCTCCCTTTGTTCATCAGTTAAAGCAGCCCATCTTGCCAAACTAACCCAAGCCGCATCAGGGGATCTATCTCCATTATTTGGCAGCCGAAAAATAGTTGAAGAACTAAACACTCTCCCTAGCTGCGTTTGCTGATTCCATACCCAAACTAAACCAATTAAACTGGCTTCTCGATTGCCGCTGACTCCGCCTACTGGTGACATAATGATAATTTCTCCTTTAGCAGTCCGTTCAAATTGCCAATCTCGATTCATCTGGCACAAACGGTAAAATTGTTCGTCTGTTAATTCAACAGTATCTAAGTTTAAAGTAACGGTTGTCATTTTATTACCTCCCTTCTCTTCTCCTCTCTCCAGTCCGCTCAGGCGGACTTCGTTTGATAAGAAGCGATTTTAATCGCCGATTCCAATCGCCGTTTCCTCTAAAATTCCGGCTAATCTATTTTAGCGCCATTTTTTGCCGATCGCGATTAGGGCGATCGCGCCTGCTACCAAAATTCCCAAAACAAGACTAGACCAAAAGACTGTATCCGCAGGGATTGGATTTTGCTTACTATCGATTTGGCTAGCATAAGTGCTGGCATAAACTCCGCTAGTGGCAATTCCCACACCAGCCGCTGCAATTGTAACATTTAAAGTGCGATCGCTCTTGGCTCTTTCAATTTCGATAATTCCTTCAATAGTTGCGATCGCATTTTCTAACAATCTTAATCCCGCACTCAAACTCCGCAGATCCGCTTCAACTTGCGCGACATACTTTGCTTCGGCAAAATCGCTGAAACTTTTCAGAAATTTTAGCTCTTCTGGGTTGTTTGCCATATTTTCGGCTATAGTTTTCAGCCGCTTATTATAATTTTCTAAGTTAGTTGATATGGTACTTTCGTGTTCTTCTAATTCACTAATATATGCCGATCGAGAAAATTTTGATTCAAAATTTTGAGTAGAAATAAATCTGTAAATTTTACTTTGTGTTACAAAAATCAAGCGCAAGGTTTCTAATAAAAAAATTAAATATTTCTGATTATCTTCGATGAAGCTCTGCTCATAATCTTTAAAATCTTTTATACAGCCAAGAAAAAGCTTAAAAAAATCGGCTCTCTCGGATGTTTGGTGCAAAATGTAGCAATAGATACTAAATTTTTGAATTATGAAAGCTAAAATCCTTGACTTTCCAAATTATAAGTATTAGTTATCACCATAACTACGAGAGAGCCATAATTTGGCAAGTTTAAAATTCCAACCTTTGTACGATCTGCACACCAGTTCATGACTTGCACGGGACGGGAAGCAATTGCGGTTATTCGATCGCCCAATCAAAAAAAATGCTATAATATCTACTTTAACTCCTAAACTTGTCCAGCAAACAAAGCACAAAGCAAAATAACACGATCGTTATTACCTCCAAAAAAATTGCCTGATTTTGCTCCGGATTAGCTGCCTATCCCGAAGCTTTAAAAGACCTCGACGAAATGGAAGATTGCGAGGTAAATATCGAAGATTCTTCAACCTGCGGAGGCGGGTTTCGTATGTGTTGTCGCGAATTAGATTCGCTGGGAATCTCAATCGCCCGGAATTTCAAGCACTATTTTACCAGTTACTGAGCCTGTTTCTAACAATTCGTGAGCGGCTTGGGCTTGTGCGAGAGGAAAAGTTTTGCTGACGTGAATTTTCAGCAAATTCCGATCGCACAAACGAGCGCACTGCTGCAAAATATCAGCCTGCTGTTTTTGTTCCTCTACCAAACCTTGCAGCATCGGCGTTAACATTAATTCCAAACTAATTCGTAGGTTTCGCGTCCTCGCTGTTTTCAAATTCCCCAAGACCGGATCGGGTTCCAAAATTGTTACCAAATCTCCATAAATCTTCACGGCGGGAATAGTTTTGTAGAAAGTTTCTCCCCCGACTGTATCGAAAGCCAAGTCCACTCCTTCTCCCTGAGTCCAAGTCAAAACTGCATCGACAACATCGGTATTTTTGTAGAAAATAACTTCATCGGCGCCTAATTGGTTGACAAATTCGGCTTTTTCTTCCGAACTAACCGTCGTACAGACCTCAGCACCTTGCAATTTGGCTAACTGTATCGCGACGTGGCCGACACCGCCAGCACCGGCTTGAATCAACACTTTTTGGCCAGCTTGCAATCGTCCTCGATCGTACAGCGATTCCCATGCTGTAATTAAGATCAACGGTGCAGCAGCCGCCTCAGCAAAACTTAAAGAAGCAGGCTTTTTGGCTAGAAATCTTTCGTCTACAATAGCCAATTCAGCATAAGTACCGATCGGACCGCCCAAACCGCCATTGCAGAAAAAAACCTCGTCCCCAACTTGAAAACCTTGGACAGCAGCACCTACAGCCTTTACGACTCCCGCACCGTCGCACCCCAAAACGTGAGGAATTTTTTCCGGGTAAAAAGTACCGCGCGCCCGCAACTTAGTATCGATCGGATTGATTCCAGCCGCTCGCAACTGTACCAAAACTTCAGTTTCTTTTTGTATAGTAGGGGCTGGGATATCTTCCAGTCTCAATACTTCCGGACTTCCCGGCATTTCAAAAACGATCGCTTTCATACTTGATGCTAATCCTCCTGTTGGCGATCCAAAAATTGGAATTTAAGCTCCGTCCTTTGAGGACGGCTTTTCGTTTTCTCTGATTAGTCGCTTGATTGCAGCAGATAGAATACATCCCCGTAAGCGCGGCTATCTCTAGGCATGAGGTAATAATACAATGTTTGGTTGTCAGCAAATATTAATTAGCAAAGACAAGGCTCTAAAAGGGCTCTTAGAATTCCTATGCGGTGAGTCCACAAGAATTGCCAATTGTGGAACTTGCTATTCGCGTCAACTGTTTTTCAAAACTGGCAAGATTCCCAGTAAATACGACTTGCATCGTGAGTTGCCTAGTAATCCGCATTTGGGAGCGATGTATTCTCATGTCGCTCAGCAATGCCTAACGACCGCGGAATCATTTAAATTGAGTTCAGGCAAATACTACATTCATCTAGCGGTACTCATCGATGTTCGAGCTAGACCCATTCATTGACTTTGAGATTGCTGTATACATTCTGGGCTTATGGGCGACTGTAGCTTTGGCGAGTGCGCAATATCTTAAGTGGCAGCTAAAACCATTTCCCAGTCAAGTGTTAGGTATTGGCGACTTCCTTTTCCTCGCCGAGCAACAGCGGCCAACTAAAAATTCTCGACCTTTGGTTGGACCCGTAACCCACAACATCATAGCTACGAACACGGGCGGTTCTGCAGAAGAAAATCGCGATCGCCCCGATGCCAGCAATCCTCCCGAAGTTAGCACTTCGGCTAAAGTAGAGGAAGACTTGCTCCGAGAAATTTTAGCAGGTACTGGCGAGGATGTAGGAGAAGAATTCTTTGAGGTCTTAGTTAGACACTTAGCCTCCGCACTCGGAGTTCGCAGCGCGATCGCCTCCAAATTGCTCGATTTGAACACTCGCGCTGGTTCTACCTCTCATAGATTGCAACTTATCAGCTTTTGGGGCGATCGGCAATCGCAGCCAAGCTTTGAGTACGACACAGCAAACACCCCGGAAGCACTTGTTTTCGAGCTGGGAATGTACTGCTGTAGCGACTGCCTTCTTGAAACCTTTCCCGAAGACCAAAGGCCGGTGGCTACAGGTGCTCGCAGTTTCCTGGGAGTATTGCTCACAAACTCTTATAGCGAACCTTTAGGCACTATTTGCATTTTTCACGATCGACCTATTCCCGAAGAAAATCTTGCTAAATTCAGATTAATTCTCAGCATCTTTGCCTCGCGGGCTTCTGGTGAATTAGAGAGGCGGCGGCTAGAAGCAGCACTTCGCACCGTGGAAGCAAAATACTGCGCCCTTGTCGAACAAACGCCTGCTGTTACCTACATTTCCCCCCTCAACTGCACTGGTATCAAACTTTACATCAGCCCGCAAATTGAGACTTTACTAGGTTATTCCGTGGCTGAATGGAAGGCAGACCCCGATTTGTGGCTCAAACTCGTCCACCCAGAAGATCGCGACAACCTCACGGTTGAAAACGCCACTCTGAAATTCACCTGTGGAGAACAGATTCCTGACGACCAGCCACTGGTTTCAGAATACCGCGCGATCGCCCGCAACGGGAAAATTGTGTGGTTCCGCGATCGAGCAATTGCAGTTTGCGACGAAGCCAGCAAGTCTGTGATCCTTCAAGGTGCCATGTTTGACATTACGGAGACTAAAATAGCAGCAAGTGCGCTGCTAGAAAGCGAATATCGGTATTACACCTTGGCAAAAATACTGCCGGTCGGGATTTTCCGTGCAGACGCTTCTGGAGATTACTTGTATGTCAACGAGTGCTTTTTGCACATGGCTGGGCTGACTCTAGCAGAATCACTGGGTGAAGGTTGGACGCAACGTTTGCATCCAGACGATCGCGATCGCGTTTTGAGCCAATGGTATCAGGCTGTCAGAGACAAGACGCCTTCTAACTTAGAGTATCGTTTTTGCCAGGGAGACATCACAATCTGGGTATTTTCGCAAGCAGTACCACAAATAGCCAAAAGCGGGGAAGTTCTCGGCTATCTCGGTACGCTGACTGATATCAGCGATCGCAAGCGGACAGAAGAAGCATTACAAAATGCAGAAGCAAAATACCGCAGCATCTTTGAAAACGCCATCGAGGGAATTTTCCAAACGACACCAAACGGGCGCTTCCTCAGCGCTAATCCGGCTTTGGCGAGGATTTACGGCTACGAGTCGGCGCAAGAACTAATGATGCAAATACGCGATATCAAGCGCCAACTCTACGTCGATCCCAACCGCCGGGTCGAGTTTTTGCGCGCGATCGAAAAACACGGTTCTGTGTCTGAGTTTGAGTCTCAAGTTTACCGCGCTGACGGCGCCACCATCTGGGTTTCAGAGAACGGTAGGGCTGTTCGCGATGCTGGTGGCAATTTGCTTTACTACGAAGGCACTGTGGAAGATATCACCCTTCGCAAAATAGCAGAAGACAAGTTAGTACACGACGCTTTGCACGACACGCTGACTGGTTTGCCAAACCGAGCGTTATTTATGGATCGCTTGGGACACGCGATCGAACTGTCAAAACGCAATGCTGAAGTTTTATTTGCGGTACTTTTTATCGATCTCGATCGCTTTAAAGTTGTCAATGACAGTTTGGGGCATTTAGTGGGCGATCGATTGCTAGTGTCGATCGCCCAACGCCTAGAAACCTGTTTGCGTACCGGAGATACTGTTGCCCGTCTCGGCGGTGACGAATTCGCTATCTTACTGGAAAATATCAAAGACAGTCGCGATGCCACGCACATTGCTGAGCGAGTGCAAGCAGAACTGGCAGAGCCTTTTTATCTCAACGAATATCAGGTTTTTACCAGTGCCAGCATCGGCATAGTTTGTTCTGGTTTGCGACAGGAAACAGGAGAAAGCAGCCAACTGTCGATCGCACCGGGCGAGGAAAATAATGACGGTGCAAAAACTCCTTTATCTCCCTTATTCGCCCAGTCTATCTTGCCTCCAGCCCCCAATTTCAGGCAGCAAACTTTGTATAATCGTCCCGAAGAATTGCTCCGAGATGCAGATGCTGCCATGTATCATGCTAAAGCATTGGGCAAAGCTCGTCACGAAGTTTTTGACTTAAGTATGCACACTCGCGCCGTCGCCCTTTTGCAACTGGAAAACGACCTGCGGCGCGCTTTAGAACGCCAGGAATTTCAGCTTTATTACCAGCCCATTGTCTCCCTCACTAGCGGTACAATTAACGGTTTTGAGGCGCTGCTGCGATGGCAGCACCCCCAACGCGGATTAGTATCTCCCGCCGAGTTTATTGCAGTAGCAGAAGAAACTAGATCGATCGTACCTATTGGCTGGTGGATGATGCGATCGGCTTGCCATCAGATGAACCAGTGGCATCAAGAATTCCCGGCAAATCCGCCTTTAAATGTCAGCGTCAACCTTTCTAACCAACAATTCAAACAACCGGATTTAATCGAACAAATTAGCGAAATTTTACAAGATACTCATCTAGATCCCCGCACTTTGAAGGTAGAAATTACTGAAAGTGTCATCATGGAAAATGCCGAGTCAGCAGCGGCTGTTCTGGGGGAATTGAGAAATTTAGAAATTCAATTGTATATCGATGATTTCGGTACTGGCTATTCGTCATTGAGCCGACTGCACACTTTTCCGACTGATGCTTTAAAAATCGATCGGGCTTTTGTGAGTCGCATGGCTGAGGACGCAGGCAATGAAGCGATCGTACAAACAATTTTGATTTTAGCCGGTCATTTAGGCATGAATGTAATTGCTGAAGGAGTAGAGACGATCGAACAACTTAACTTGCTCAGATCGCTGCAATGCGAATACGGACAGGGATACTTTTTCTCAAAGCCTGTAGACAGCAAAAGCGCAACTGTTTTGATAGCGACTAAACCAGAATGGTAATTTGTCAGTTGACAGTTGACAGTTGACAGTTGACAGTTGGCAGTTGGCAGTTGGCAGTTGGCAGTAGTCATTAGTCAGAATTACCAATTACCAATTACCAATTACCAATTACCAATTACCCATTACCCATTACCAATACTCAAACTTTCGCTTCCAAAGACTTGAGAAACTCCGTATTTACACCAGACTCCCGTGTTAGGGCAATTTTCCCAGTCCGAGCAATTTCTTTGATCCCAAATCTATTCAAAACCTGGACGATCGCCACCATTTTACCCGGATCTCCCACTACTTCCAAGGTCAGCGTATCATCACCAATATCCACCACTCGTGCTCGGAAAATTTGAGCTAACTCAATTACCTCCGATCGAGTCGCGCTAGCAGCATTCACTTTCAGCAACATCAACTCCCGTTCCACACAAGGAATTTCCGTTATATCCTGCACTTTCAGTACATTAATCAACTTGTACAGTTGCTTGGTCAACTGCTCGATAATCTGGTCATCTCCCGGTACAACCATAGTAATCCGAGACACTCCCCCTTGCTCCGCCGGGCCCACAGCCAGACTTTCAATATTAAAACCCCGACGGGCAAACAAACCAGCAATTCGGGTGAGGACACCCGCTTCATCTTCAACTAAAACCGAAAGAGTGTGTTTCATTTCTCCAAAAAGACGCATCTCGTGCAATTCTACTTTCGCCAATTCTCCTTTTAGCAGAACTGCACGCTCATTGAACCTGCATTAAACAATATATTATTTTGTAGATACCGTAGGGTGCGTCGCCTTCCTACAATCTCAAACAAGATCGAAAATCTGGCAGCGACGCACCCTACATCCTATACCGAACGATCGCATAAAATCTGTGTACGAACGTACACAATTTCTCGATCGCATAAAAATTATTCGGGTCTTCCCCCTCAAATGGACTGAAATTTTGAGACCCATGGGTCTCAAAATTCCTTCACAGAAAAACCCGGTGTTGCAGCGACGGCATTTGGCGGCGAACTTGTTCTAATCTATCAGGATTAATTTCGGCAATCGCCACTCCCGGTTCCTCCCCAGCATCCGCCAAAACCACACCCCAAGGATCTACAATCATCGCATGACCGTGAGTTTGACGGCGACCGTAGTGGCGGCCAGTCTGTGCCGGGGCGATCGTATAACAAGTATTTTCGATCGCCCTAGCCTGCAACAAAACTTTCCAATGATCCTTGCCAGTGTAAGCCGTAAACGCCGCCGGCACAAACAAAACATCCGCACCCTTCTGCGACAAATGCCTATACAATTCCGGGAACCGCACGTCGTAGCACACCGAAAGTCCCAACGTCCCCAACTCAGGCGACGCATAAACCGGCGGCAAGTCTTGACCAGCTTTCACCGTGCTAGATTCTCTGTAAGTAATGCCATCAGGTACATTGACATCAAACAAATGTACTTTTTCGTACCTTGCCACCTCGCTGCCATTCGGATCTACTAGCAAGCAAGTATTGTATACCTTGCCCCCCTCCGTCGGTACAGGAAACCCGCCACCCAGAATCGTTACCTGGAAACGCATGGCCATCGTTTTGAGGAATTTTTCGCTTTGCTGCCCGATAGCTTCTGCTTGAGCAATCTTTTCCTCCTCTTCTCCCATAAACGGGAAATTTTCTGGCAAGGTAACTAACTCAGCACCCCGACGCACTGCCAGGTCGATTAATTCCTCTGCCTGAACCAAATTTTTTTGCAGGTCAGGCAAGCTAGTCATTTGAATTGCTGCGGCGAGATAAGACTTCATTGAAATATTCAGTAGTCAGTAGTCAGTAGTTATTAGTCAGCAGTCATTAGTCATTAGTCATTAGTTATTGGTTGCAACTGTCAACTGTCAACTGTCAACTATTACCCATTACCCATTAGAAACCTACGATTTGAGAGTTTTGATATTTGAGCTTTGAAATAACTTGATAAATCACCGCTCAAAATTCAAAACTCTCAACTTTGTTTACCTAGGTTTTGCAACCTAAATCCGCTGAAATTTTAGGGCATCGGATGGAAAAGCAAGTCAGGAAAAAAACGGTTGAATTCAATCAAAATTCCCGCCGTTACAACCATCCAAACTGCTGCCAATACTGGTGCGGTCGAAAGATACTTCAGAAAGTATTGCATGAATACTGCTCCTCAAAAGTCGAGACAACTTAAATTATGTGAACCGATTTTAGATTAAGGATTTCAGACTTGGAATTTGTAAACCAACTAAAATCTAAAATCTAAAATCCCAAATTGCTAGCGTGGCGAAACGGTAATTTCGTCGTCCTTAGCAAACATTTCACCAGTGGTGATTTCTTTGAGAGCTGCCAGAGGCCACAAAAAGCCACTCAGCATATATTTGACTGCCATTGGAACATCGATAATAATCTCTTTTTCCTCAGGAGAGTCAGATTTTTTGGCTGCTTGCAGATAAGCGCGGCCCACCCAACCAATCCAACCAGCAATATACAAGAACAGCACGCTGGGAATTAAAAAGTCACCAGCCTTGCTCAAATTGCCGTCCACAATTAAGTGCGGATATCCTTCCGGGCCGCACAAAGCTTCGGAATAACGCTCGAATCGTGCTTTCGCTGATGCGGGGTCACCATTCGTAGAACGCGCATTTTTAGCCAGTTCCTTGAATTCGGGAGAGTCCTTGCACGGCACTAAATTGTAAGCCGAAGCAACAGGAACAAAACTGATCCAAAGACTCACCACTAAAATCGCAGCAAACAATCGTCGCATGAAATTGTTTCCTTTTGTTACAAAACAATAAGTTTTTTTACAAGCATTTCAACTTGCTTATCTGGAATCCAGATTACTGCTCTGTTGACAGCTTAAGCTAGCAATAGCCAACCTATCAAATTAAATTACCAGTTAATGGCAACCGTTTTCGCAATTGAAACAAGTTGTGACGAAACAGCCGCAGCAATTGTTAAGAATCGTCAAGTTTGCAGCAATGTTGTAGCATCACAAATTAAGATCCACCAGCAGTATGGCGGGGTAGTACCGGAAGTGGCTTCGCGGAGTCACTTAGAAATGCTAAATCAGGTAATTGCCCAATGTCTTTCTGATGCAAATCTCACTTGGTCAGAAATTGACGGGATTGCAGCTACTTGCGCGCCCGGTTTAGTCGGTGCTTTGTTAGTCGGGCTGACAGCAGCAAAAACCTTGGCGATTGTCCACCAAAAACCTTTTTTGGGCGTCCACCACCTCGAAGGCCACATCTACGCTTCTTACCTTAACGAACCCAAATTGCAGCCACCATTTTTGTGCTTGTTAGTTTCCGGGGGACACACCAGCTTAATTCACGTCAAAGATTGCGGGGTTTACGAAACTGTCGGACAAACTCGCGACGACGCCGCTGGCGAAGCTTTTGATAAAGTCGCGAGATTGTTGCAGCTAGGGTATCCCGGCGGCCCGGCGATCGACAAATTGGCAACTATTGGCAATCCTCAAGCATTTGCTTTACCAGAAGGCAGAATTTCACTACCCGAAGGTGGTTATCATCCCTATGACAGCAGTTTTAGTGGCTTAAAAACAGCGGTTTTGCAATTAGTGCAGAAACTCAAAAAAGAAAATGACAATTTTACTAGCGCAGGCATCTTGCCGACATCGGTAATTAATGATGTAGCGGCTAGTTTTCAAGAAACTGTAGCCAAGAGTTTAACAAAAAGGGCGATCGCCTGTGCGGTTAATCTTGGACTCAATACGATTGCGATCGGTGGCGGAGTTGCGGCTAACAGCGGATTGCGACAGCATTTACAAGTAGCAGCAGCAAAACACAATTTGCGAGTATTGTTTCCCCCTTTAAAGTATTGCACTGACAATGCGGCAATGATTGGCTGTGCGGCAGCGGAACACTTGCAGCGGGGACACGCTTCGCCCTTGACTTTAGGAGCACATTCAAGAATGGCTGTTAGCGATGTTATGCAATTGTATAGTTTGTAGCGATTTGTCGTTGGGAGAGGGCAGATTCCTCGTTACCAGGCTCTGCCTGGGAACGCAGATCCAGAGGCTCTGCCTCGCTCTTCCAAACAAATCATCCACCTCAAAAATCAATCAAATCAACCAACAACAATCCATCCTGACCCATATAATTTCGATAACTAGAATATCTCCAACAAATCGGATCGTCCACATAGCCCCGCCTGACAGGATTGTTGTGAATATACTCCAATTTTTGCAACAACATTGCCTCATCCAAAATAGCTTGTGGGTGAAACCCTTCTTGCCATAACTGATATTTTTGGTCTTTTTTGTGTAGCTTTTTATAGAATGCAAGTTGATCGAGAATATTGGTAGATCTATTTTTTTCAAGTAAGTCAATTATGGAGCGGGCAGTAAATGATTTAAAATTTTTCATTTGCATTGACAATTCTGAAGAAGTTACGATTAAGTGCAAGTGATTCTCCATGAGCACGTAACCGTGTAAAGATAAACGGTTCTCCCGTTGCAGAAAGCTTAATGAATCTAAGACTATTTGTGCTATTTCTGGTTGACAGAATACTGGAATCCAGTTGATAATTGTACAGGTGACAAAGTGCGGTTGGTTGTCGGAAGATATTACTTTGTATCTGCTTCTTCCCATTTTGGCGATCGAGGGTTTGTTGGTGGGTTGGGGCGAGGCAGAGCCTCTGGATCTGCGTTACCAGGCTCTGCCTGGGAACGAGGGAATATGCGATCGCGAATCCCAGATTGATTTGGTGACAGGTGGGGCGATTCCCAACGCGATAGCTGAGTTTCACGGGCTTTTTGATGGGTTTCGGAGAGTGGGCGGTTTAGTGAGAGTCCAGAAACCGGGTTTTTTACGAAAATACTGCGTTTGAGCATCGCAGATTCGGCAAAAAACCCGGTTTCTAAGGGTCGGAGTGGGTAAGAGATCGGAATAGATATGTCTTTGGGAGTATGACAAATTAAAAAATGTCCGGTAGAGCCTGCTGGATGAGTGAAGCTAAAAAGTAATCATACTAACTCGCTAAGGAGAATCGAATGACACTGACTCGCAACCAGCGCAAACAACTAAAAGAAGCTCTTCTTGATGCTTTCCGTACTAAAGCAAAACTTCAGCAGTTTGTAAAAGATGAACTGGACAAGAACCTAGATTCAATAGCGCTAGGGGATGACCTAGAAGAACTTATCTCCAAATTAATTGAAAATGCAGACTCTCGTGGATGGGAGACTCAACTAATTTTCGCCGCTCGTGAGTCAAACCCAGATAATCCGAAGTTATCTGCTTTTGTTCGAGTGTATGAGAAAGAATATTGGGAACAACTAGCGCAAAAAGCCCAATCTTACGAACTAGAAGAAGTTGATGCGAAGAATGCCATAGTCGAGGTTGAGGCGCAAGTTGTACGAGTAATTGAAAGCCAACCAAATGTCAACGATGAGTTGATGCAGAAATTACAAACAATTCTCGATAAGCTGAACGAACCGGAAACTCCTGCGACAGCAAAGGCGAAGTTCGCTTTGAATCTTATTCCTGGCATTTTTGTTTATGAGTTTGAAGTAGATACAGAAAACACGTTACGAACAGTATTTCAGCCCATCAAACGACTGTTTAAAAAGGCAGATGATGAGGGAAAGTAGTTAGCCCCGATATCCCTTGCCCGTATCGGGGCTTGTCAGCATTTACAGAACAAGATCAACACCTATTTTTTGGACGAAAAAAGTTTGCCGAGCAGTTAGTAACTGCTGTCAAAAAACATTCTTTAGTACCTGTAATTGGTGCGTCTGGCAGTGGTAAGTCTTCTGTTGTGTTTGCTGGACTCATTCCTCGACTACGGGCAGAGGGAACTTGGCTGATTCAATCTTTTCGTCCCCAGAGTCAGCCGTTTTTTATGCTGGCTTCTGCTTTGGTACGTGTGCTAAAGCCGGAATTGGATGAAACTCAACAACCTGGACGTGCAGCAGAACTGGCGAATGAAATGAACCAGGAGAAGTTAATGCTATCGCAGGTTTTAGCAAATATTTTGGAGCGTAATCCAGGCAAACGAATTTTGTTGGTGGTTGACCAGTTTGAGGAAATTTATAAGCCAAATGTTAAAGAGGAAGAGCAACACAAGTTTTTAAACCAAATTCTGGATGCCGTTAAAGAACGCGATAATTTTACCATTGTGTTGACTTTGAGGGCTGATTTTATACCATTTGCACTGTCATATCAACCTTTTGCGGAAACTTGGTCAAAATTAGACCACAAATGGCTGCTATCGATGAATCGTCAGGAGTTGAAAGCTGTCATTGAAGAACCTGTAAAGAATAAGGTAAAAATTGCAGCTAAGTTAACTGAACGTATTCTCAATTCGGTAGAGGGTAAAGCAGGCAGTTTACCTCTACTAGAGTTTGCTTTGACCGAGTTATGGAAAAGACAGGTTGATGGTGAGTTAACCTATCAAGCTTATGAGGAGATTGGTGGAGTAGAAAATGCACTAGCTAAGCATGCACAGAAAGAGTACGAGAATCTGACTGAGGCACAACAGCAAAAAGCACAACAGATTTTTATTCAGTTAGTCTATCCGGGACAAGGAACAGAAGACACACGAAGATTGGCAACTCGTTCAGAAGTGGGAACTGATAATTGGGATGTCGTTGCCAAGCTAGCCGATGCACGTCTGGTTGTGACAGGAAGTAGAACATTAGAGGCAACTCCCATCGCTAATTTTCAAGAATCTAATTCTGCTTCTGAAGAAACAGTTGAAGTTATCCATGAAACGTTAATCACAAAATGGAAGATTTTAAAAGATTGGATAGATGGCGATCGCGAATTCCGTACCTGGCAAGAACGGCTGCGGGTGTATATGAGTTCGTGGATAATTCATAAAAAAGATAAAGGCTATATTTTGCAAGGGGTTCCTCTAACTGAAGCTAAAACATGGCGTGACGATCGGGAAAAATATCTCAGTCCTGACGAGCGAGAGTACATAGATGAAAGTTGGAAATGTTTTCAAGACAAGGAATTTGAGGAACGCATATTAATTGAAGCTAATGAAACCTTAGCAGATGCGAATCGAAAAGCAAAATTAAGAATCAAGATAGGAACTACAATTTTAGGTATTTGTTTATTGGCTGCGACTGTATTTGGAGCATCAACTAAAGTATTTTTTGACAAACAGCAAGAAGCTCAAGAGGGGACAAAATTAGAACAGGCTGGTGTTAATTCCTTATTCCTGTTCAAATCAGGAGAGCTAAGTTCTTTAGTCTCGGCAATGCAAAGCACTCAAGATTTACAAAAGTTGATTGGGAATAGGAATAACCCAAAAGATTATCCTGCTGTGAGTCCAGTATTGGCATTACAAAAAATTCTGGATGATATTCACGAACAAAATTATTTTGAAGCGGGAAAAGGTGAGGTCAAAGGTGCTGTATTTCTGCCAGATGGCAAAGGCTTTATAACGGCTGGCGAAGGCAAAGAAAACAAAGAACGTACTCTCCAAATTTGGAACTTGGCTGGTAAAGAAGAAGCAAGTCTTCAAGGGCATGAGGGAGGTTTGCTGAGTGGTGTGAATGCTGTCAGTGTTGGAGGAAATGCCCAGAATCCAGTCATTGCTAGTGCGGGTGAAGATGGGACAGTGCGACTGTGGGATAAATCGGGCAAGCAAATTAGGCAGTTGTTGGCCGAGGGCAAGCCGAACTATGACAGTTTTACGGCGATCGCAGTTAGTCCTGATGGTCAAAAAATCATCGCAGGAAAGGGCAACGGCACGGTTTATCTGTGGGATAAATCTGGCAGGCAAATCAAAACTTTGGCAGCGCATGGGAACAAGGTAACAGCAATTTCTTTTAGTAAAAATGGGCAAACATTTGCAACGGCTGGAGGAGAAGATGGGCTGGCTAGGATTTGGACGGTAACGGGAAATAAACTGGGTGAACTCAAACATCCGCAAATTAAAAGAATGTTGGGAGTAAGTCTGAGTCCAGATGGCAAGTTTGTGGCAACAGCTTCCGATGATAATCGAGCCAGAATTTGGACAGTGAATGGACAAGAAGTCCGGCGACTGGAAGGGCATCAAAGATTGGTGACGGTGGTGAATTTCAGCCCAGATGGTCAGAGTGTCGCAACGGGATCTGATGATGGGAGTGTGAAGTTGTGGAATGCCAAAACAGGGGATCAACTGCAAGATTTCCGAGGGCATCGGGGGGTGGTTTTAACTGCTAGTTTTAGCGGGGATGGGAAGCGATTAGTATCTGCGGGGCGAGATGGATTTGTGCGGTTGTGGAATTTATCAGATAGGCCAGTACAACGGCTTGAGTTGACTGGGTTTAAGGATGATGTGAATGCGATCGCATTTAGTCCCGATGGAAAGACTATTGCAGGTGCAGGCAATGAAGGTGTGATGCGGTTATGGGATGCTAAATCGGGAAAGGAATTGAAGGTTTGGAAAGAAGCTATTCAACGTATATCCAGCAGTGAAAACAACGTGCAGGATATTGCTTTTAGTCCCGATGGCAAGTTTATTGTTGCGGGTGGGCTAAATGTTCCTATTGCCAGAGTATGGAATCTCAAAGGTAGCTTAACAGAACCACAAGCAAACTTAAATACTAATAAAGAGACACAAGAAATACATCAGGGAGATATCATGACTGTTGCGGTGAGTCCCGATAGCCAGTTAGTTGCGACGGGAGGTACTGACAAGATGATGCGGATTTGGAAGCCGAAGAGTCCAACTGGTGAACTGGTGAAGGTGACTCAAAAGCAGGAAAATCCAATATTTAGTGTAGTGTTTACGGCAGATAAAAAGCAGATTGTGACAGCGGATGGGGAGGGAAATGTGGCATTCTGGGATTTAGATGGGAACCAAATTAATAAATGGAAAAAGCTAAAGCCGGATCAAACTCAAATTAGTGGCTTGGGAATTACACCGGATGGAAGTCAGATTGTGACGGCTGATAAGACGGGCAATGTGAAAATTTCGGATCGTTCTGGAAAAAAGCAGAAAGAATTCTTTAGCTATCAAAGCGGAATTAATGAGTTAGCGATTAGTCCTGATGGAAAACTGATTGCAACAGGGGGTATGGATGGGACAGTTCGGCTATGGGATTTTCAGGGGCGGCAAGTAGCGGAGTTCCGAAATCCAAAAGGAGCTATTTGGGGAATTGCATTTAGCCCGAACAGTCTACAAATTGCACTGGCTGGTGATAATGGATTTGTAAGTGTTCGACGTATTGATAGCCTATCAGATTTAATGCAAAATGGATGTACTTGGTTGAAAAATTATCTTACACTAAATTCTTCTGAGAAGGATGGCTTAAAACCTTCTGAGAAGGATAGCATAAAAATATGCAATAAAAAAATGTAGGTTAATTTAAGGTAGGTTGGATAAAGCATAGCGAAACCCAACCTACATTTTTAGCCTTTCCTAGTTTCGATTATTCAGATAGTCCATAGACTTCATAATCTTTTGTGCTTCTTGCCAGTTTATAGGATTGCTGCCAGCGGATCTAAAAGACAGTAATTTTTTAAATCTCCAGGAGATTCAGGATTAGAAGACAAAATTTCTCCACTGATTTGAGTGTCATTGCTCAATTTATCAAATCTTTCAAATTTGATAAATTGAAGATTAACTCGATCGAATTTATTTGAGGGAATTTGAAGGTCTTTGACAATTGTAGGCTTGGAATAATAATAGCCCCGTCTACAAGATCCAGTTTGGATATTAAATGAGCTATTGCTCGAATTACGGTAAGTAATACCATAGATATATCTATCTGACTTGTCTCCAGGATTGTTACATAGAGATATTTTGAAGTCCTTCACTTTAAATTCAGGCGGAACATAGGTCGGTAGAATAGCTTTAACCTTCTCTAATTTGAGGTTTGACTGCTCTACCGGGACAGTCAGACGATTTTCCATCTCTATTAATTCTTTGATTTGCTTAGGAGTTAGTTGTGCTGCCTTTCCAATAGAGGATGCTGAACTTGAAATGCTAGTTGATTCATTAGCTGTTTCACCTTGACTTTTTACATCACCTTGAGGTTTTACAGCTCTTACGGTAGGCTCTCCTACTTTGGCATTTACACTACTTAATTTAGTTCCCAGAAATTCTTTAAATTGATTAGCACGTTCTTCGCTAGTGAAAGATGCGACTTGTATAACGTATTTTTTGTCCTGATCTTTTGTGGTTATTTTTAAAAAAGCATCTCCACAATAATTATCCTTGATAGTTTGTAAATTGCTGTCGCTGTA
This sequence comes from Microcoleus sp. CSU_2_2, assembly GCA_012035135.1. GTDB lineage: Bacteria > Cyanobacteriota > Cyanobacteriia > Cyanobacteriales > Microcoleaceae > Microcoleus. The sequence goes on along the minus strand of JAAUPI010000010.1, from coordinate 16,890 downwards.
ATCAACAAACACTGGATATAAGTTAACTGTATCTGTTTTACTGACAGTTGGCATTTTATCGCCACAACCTGCTTTAGGAAATGAATCGCTATCAAAAGGATTCGGTGAATTTGTGGGTGTGGGTGTTGGCTCAGATGCTACCGGAGTGGGTGTCGGGCTGGGTGTTGGTGTTTTTTCAGATACTACCGGATTGCTAGTCGGGCTGGGTGTGGCGCTTGGTGATGCTGATGTTGCAACTGTAGTAGTGTCGTTACACCCAACTAACAGTGCGATCAGTAATCCAGGGATTGCCAAATTTAGTTTCATGTTTAAGATTTATTTGTATGTATAGCATCAATTCCGACTGTCAGGCAGAGTCATCAGGATGTTTTACGCAGATAAATCTAACTAAATAAGTCGGTTTCTCAGCCCGATCGCAAAATTTATACTTCTGCAAGCATTGACAAAAAAATAATTTTGTATATAGAAATATTTACATAAGTTTTGTATAATCAATCTATAAGCTCGATTAATTCAATTTCAGGACTTACATGGGGCCCAGAAACCGGGTTTTTTACCAAATTTGTCAGCCACAACGCGTCTTCTGGTAAAAACCCGGTTTCTAAACACTCGTGCGTCCTGGACTAAATTTACGATCGACCAAAATCAAATTTCAATTATAGTTTTCGAGATTCGATCGGAGGTAATTAGCCAATGGATAAGATAGAGAACGATCGCACTCTAATCAAGCAGTGTATTTTCCCAGGAAACCTAGGGACACGGCACTGCCTCAATGAAACTGCTGCTCGATCGAAACAAAATAACATGAATATTTTGGCGATCGTGAGGTTTAAGTAAGGTTTCTGAATCTCCACCCGCCTAGTCCGCTGAGTCTCTGCGCGTATCCGAGAAACCGGGTTTCTACGAGTATTTACGCATCCTCACGAGATTTTGCGCAGAAACCCGGTTTCTGAGTCTGTGCGCGTATCCAAGCCATCGAAGAAACCGGGTTTCTGCAATAATTTACGCATCCTCTACCATTACCGCAATTCATGAAAATCCGCGATGCAGTTGAAAGCGATTTGCCAGCTATTGTCCAAATATACAACGCAGCAATTCCGGGCAGAATGGCGACAGCAGATTTAGCACCCGTTTCTGTCGAAAGTCGTCGCGCCTGGTACAGAGAACACTCACCCAATTCTTTGCCAATTTGGGTAATGGAATCAGAACAAAATATCATTGGATGGCTGAGTTTTCAGCTTTTCTACGGACGCGCTGCCTATCAGCATACAGCAGAAGTTAGCATCTACGTTGCGCCCGATCGCCAATGCTGCGGAGTCGGACACAAATTATTAGAATTAGCCATTAGGCGAAGTCCAGAATTAGGCATTAAAACTTTAATAGGCATCATTTTTGATCACAATCAGCCCAGTTTAAAATTATTTGATAAATTTGGCTTCCAGCGTTGGGGATATCTGCCAAAAGTCGTCGAACTCGATGAGGTGGAAAAAGATGTAGTAATTGTCGGGCTGCGTTTGAATAAAGAAGAATGAAGGAAGAAGGAAGAAGGATAATCTTGAAATATACAACTAATAACTAATAACTCAACTTTTGCCAAGCCTGCCAAAAAACATAAATTGATAATATTGCCAAGAGCGATCGAAAAGCAAAACTAACTACTCGATCGGACAATCTCGGCAAAAACCGCGTGCTGATTTGCGCTCCCAATAAACCGCCACCGCCTAGAATCAGTCCCACAACCCACAATACATTCCCCCGCGCTGCGTGGCCCAAAGTTGCCGAAATTGCCGTAATGACAATCACCCCCAAGCTCGTTTGAATTGCTGTTTTAATGCTTTCCCCCAACAGCAAAATTTGCAGTGGGACCATAATCACGCCTCCACCCACTCCGAACAAACCCGCTAATAAACCCGCAGCACTGCCTGTGGCAATTCTTGCAAAAATTGGATTCACTAAAACATTTGAACGATCGGATAATCGATCATTGGTAATGGGTAATTGAGGATTTTGTCCTGGTTCCTCTTCTACTAAATTATTGGCAGTCAATCGTTTGCGAACTTCTACCAAATAAATATTAAACCACAACAACAACCCAAAAGTAACTAATAGCAAATAAGGAGGAAAAATCCCCGCCAAATAAACGCCAATTTGTGCTGTTATTATGGCGGGAAATCCGATGCCTGCGACTTGACTCAAACTGAGATAGCCCATTCGCCAATTCTGGATGCTGCCAGAAATAGCTGTAATTACGATCGACAAACTGCTAGTAGCAACCGCTTGCAGTGGCGCGTACTTGAGAGCTACCAACAGAGGCACGAGTACCGTACCGCCGCCGATGCCCAAAAATCCAGCTAGAATTCCGGCAAAAAGTCCGGCCGCAGCCAGAATCAATAATTCGCTAATGGTCATTAGTTAGCAGTCATTAGTCATTAGTGAGCAAACAGTCAACTGTCAACTTTTAAGATTCATGAGTTGTACCGTCAGGCATAATCGCTCGCCTCAAATCAGCATCGCGGAAGTTAGTTCGATTGAGGTTGGCATCAATTAAAACAGCTTCTACCAAAATCGCCCCGCTCAAATTAGACCAGTACAACTTTGCTCGGTACAAATTAGCACCGCTCAAATTAGCACCACGCAGCGTTGACCAACTCAAATTAGCAACTCTCAGATTAGCATTGCTCAGATTAGCTTCGCTCAGATTAGCTCCAACCATCGTTACTTGGCGTAAATCTGCACCAGTAAGATTTGCGCCGCTTAGCATCGCCCCGCTGAGAATTGCCTGAGTCAGGTTAGCTCTTTCTAAAAGCGACTCGCTGAGAATCGCATTTGTCAGGTTTACCGCTTTCAGGGTTGACCAACTCAAATTTGCCTTCATTAAATTAGTCCGAATCATGCTAGCGTCCGTTAAGTTGGCCGCAAACAAATTTGCTTCGGTAAAGTTGGCTTCGGTCAGATTAGCTTCGGTCAAGTTAGCCTTAGTCATGTTGACTTCCCTCGCCATTGAGCCGCGCAGATTCGCTCCGGTAATGTTGGCTCCGCTCAGATTGGCGCGGCTCAAATCGGTGCCGATGAGATTTGCTTCGCTGAGGTTGGCTTCCGTCAGCTCCACCCCGGTTAGCTTCACCTCGCGCAGGTTGGCTCCCGTCAGGTTAGCGCCTTTGAGGTTTGCCTGCTGGAAGTTGGCTCTGGTAAAGTTAGCCTCGCTGAGGTCTGCCCCTTTGAGATCTGCCCCGGTGAGATTGATCTCTCGAAAAATTCTTTCTCCGGCCGCATATTGCCTCAAAATTCGATCGGCCACCATGTAATTCGCCTCACAATTTTTTTCCAAACGTTGGAGTAAACTACCCCACGGCCTTAAGCCGGGGGCTTTCAGTAGCCCTGATGTTGTCTACAAGATTACACGACAACATCGAACCTCCGAGCGGGTTTACAAATGCCGCTCCAACAATTGAAATCATGTTGGCACCATTTTCATCCGCATCACAATGATTACCACAATGCCCACATAGGTTTTGAACAAGCAGGATGTCTGTTCCACAAGAATTATGCCAGAGGTCTAAGGAACAGGCCATACTAGCAATAGTTTCAGCGATCGAGGATGTCCGGCGCCGTCTTGGCAGTTGCTATAACTGGCTAACACTGGCTAACAACAGACAACTGACCACTGACAGATGCCCCCACTACTGATAAAGGAAGTTTGAGAATGCCAGAAAATTTGAGAAGCCAAGCTGTGACTGGAGGCGTGCAGCGCGCGCCCAACCGAGCAATGCTGCGGGCCGTCGGTTTTGGTGACGGCGATTTCACGAAGCCCATTGTGGGCATTGCCAACGGGTACAGCACGATTACGCCCTGCAATATGGGATTGAACGACCTCGCTATGCGGGCTCAAGCGGGGGCGCGAGATGCTGGCGCGATGCCACAGATGTTCGGTACGATTACGGTCAGCGACGGGATCTCGATGGGAACGGAAGGGATGAAATATTCCTTGGTATCGAGAGAGGTGATTGCAGATTCGATCGAAACTGCTTGCAACGGTCAAAGTATGGACGGTGTGCTGGCTGTGGGCGGCTGCGACAAAAATATGCCGGGGGCGATGATCGCGATCGCCAGGATGAATATTCCTGCTATTTTTGTCTACGGCGGCACGATTAAGCCCGGACACTATGATGGGCGAGATTTAACTGTTGTCAGCGCTTTTGAAGCTGTCGGTCAATTTAGTGCGGGCAAGATTGGCGCAACAGAACTGGCTGAGGTGGAACGGAAAGCTTGTCCGGGTGCGGGTTCCTGTGGCGGTATGTTCACAGCAAATACGATGTCGAGCGCTTTTGAAGCGATGGGCATGAGTTTGCCTTATTCTTCGACAATGGCGGCTGAGGATGCCGAAAAGGCTGACAGCGCTGCGGAATCTGCAAAAGTTGTGGTAGAAGCGATTCGCCAACAGTTGCTTCCCAGCCAAATTTTGACTCGCAAAGCTTTTGAAAATGCGATCGCCGTGATTATGGCTGTCGGCGGTTCCACTAATGCTGTTTTGCATTTGTTGGCGATTTCTAATGCGATCGGAGTTGAATTGTCTCTCGACGATTTTGAAACTATTAGAGCGAAAGTTCCGGTGCTGTGCGACCTCAAACCTAGCGGTAAATATGTAGCAACTGATTTGCACAAAACTGGCGGCATTCCGCAAGTTATGAAAATGCTTTTGGAACAAGGTTTGCTGCACGGAGATGCTCTCACAATTACCGGCAAAACTGTTGCTGAAGTATTGGCAGATATTCCAGCGGAACCTCGCACCGACCAAGATGTAATTCGCCCTTGGAACAACCCGATTTACGCGCAAGGACATTTAGCAATTCTGCGGGGAAATCTGGCAACAGAAGGAGCAGTTGCTAAAATTACTGGCGTTAAAAAGCCACAAATTACCGGGCCGGCGCGGGTATTTGAATCAGAAGAAGATTGTTTGGCAGCAATTTTGGCTGGCAAAATTCAAGCGGGAGATGTGATTATTGTTCGCTATGAAGGGCCAAAAGGCGGGCCGGGAATGCGCGAAATGTTAGCTCCGACTTCGGCAATTATTGGCGCTGGTTTGGGCGATTCTGTGGGGTTAATTACTGACGGCCGTTTCTCTGGCGGAACTTACGGAATGGTGGTCGGACACGTGGCTCCTGAGGCACAAGTTGGCGGGACGATCGCTCTGGTAAAAGAAGGCGATTCGATTACAATTGATGCTCAAAATCGCTTGTTGCAGCTCAATGTTTCTGAGGTAGAATTGGAGCAACGCAGGGCTGTTTGGCAGCCTCCTAAACCACGATATACTAAAGGCGTTTTGGCTAAATACGCTAAGTTGGTTTCTTCGAGCAGTGTTGGTGCTGTTACCGATTTAGGTTTGGGTTAAATTGGGCAGTAGTCAGTAGAGGGATTAATTTTTGAGCTTTTCAGATCCCTCCGACTCCCCATCAACCCATCCCCCTCTCCCGATCATTTGAGTTTTTTGGTGAGAATAAAACAGCCCTGCCAGCGGCCTGCGACGCCACCCACGATCGCACAAAAATGTGCCACCTGCGAAAAAAACTCTGCACGCAGCTTGTAGCTTGAGTTTGCGCCAACGAGCAAAGGCTTTGTCTCGATCGTATTCCGTGCCACACGGTTTCCTGCAACTAAACTGGTATCCTAGAATCTGCCTAGCAACCTGAAATTTTAATTAAATGCAGTATATTCAACAAATAATCAAAATTTTGTCAGGGCAGTCTTCAGTGTCAGGTTGCTAGAGCAATCTCAAAAATCAATGGAGTTCATGCTGAAAAATTCGATTTTCAGTTGTAACATAAACTCCAAAGTGTGAGTGTGGATATTACTAAAGGAGTGAATATGGTTCAAACACCTTCGCGACACCGTAGCAGCGATTTTTCGGCTGCTAACTCAGTACAGTCAGCCAAACGCCCCGATAATATTCTCGTAGGAAATAGCCTCCCCTTGCCCAATACAAAACTATTTGGCACGGACGGCATTCGCGGGAAAGTTGGAGAGTTGCTGAATGCAACCTTAGCGCTGCAAATTGGCTTTTGGGCTGGACAAGTTTTACGCCACAATTCGCCTAACCAAGGGCCAGTTATTCTCGGACAAGACAGCAGAAATTCTAGCGATATGCTGGCAATGGCGCTGTCAGAGGGTTTGACAGCCGCTGGCTTGGAAGTCTGGAATTTGGGTTTGTGTCCCACTCCCTGCGTTGCTTATCTGGCAAGCGTTTCGGAGTCTGTGGGCGGAGTGATGATTTCGGCTTCCCACAATCCTCCAGAAGACAACGGCATTAAGTTTTTTGGCCCAAACGGCAACAAGCTGTCGCAGCAGTTGCAGGAACAAATAGAAGCGGGAATTCGGGGGGCAAAGGTTGCCATTTCTAGCACTGCTTGGGGACACAACTACCACCGCCCAGAGTTGGTTAAAGATTATGCAGCTTCCCTAGAGACGCCGCTGCAACAGATGAATTTGCGGGGAATGCGGGTAGTTTTGGATTTGGCTTGGGGGGCTGCGGCTGGTTTGGCCCCGGCTGTGTTCGCGCAAATGGGGGCGGATGTTATCTGTTTGCACAATTCTCCCGATGGATCTCGCATTAATGTTAACTGCGGTTCGACTCATCTGGAAAGTTTGCAAGCGGCTGTTTTGGAGCACAATGCCGATTTGGGATTTGCTTTTGATGGCGATGCAGACAGGGTTTTAGCTGTTGACAACAAAGGTCGATCGATTGACGGCGATTATATTCTTTATCTGTGGGGGCGACAGTTGCAGCGCGCCCAAAAGTTGCCGGACAATTTAATTATTTCTACTGTAATGGCTAACCTCGGCTTTGAGAGAGCTTGGGAACAATTGGGCGGCAAACTAATTAGAACTTCCGTCGGCGATCAATACGTTCATGCTGAAATGCAACGCACCGGTTCGATGTTGGGTGGCGAACAGTCCGGTCACATTCTTTGTCCTCATTACGGTGTTAGTGGCGATGGTTTGATGACTGCTTTGCACTTGGCTTCGCTGGTGCGCGAGTCGGGCGAATCTTTGGCACAATTGGTGGATGGCAGCTTTGAAACTTACCCGCAATTGCTGCGAAATGTGCGGGTGGACGATCGCGAAAAACGCTTGAAATGGCAGGAGTGCCAGGCCGTGCAAGGGGCGATCGCCCGTGCTAAAACTGCAATGGGAGAACAGGGAAGGGTTCTAGTCCGCGCTTCCGGCACTGAACCGCTAATCCGAGTTATGGTGGAAGCTGCCAGTGCTGAATTGGCTAATTTCTGGACGGAAAGTTTGGTTTTGGCAGTTCAGCAATATCAGGCTATTTAATAGTGGACAATTGACAATTGTTTAGGACTTACGCAACATCAACGCTGTTCATAAGGTTTGAGGGAGGGGTTTAAATCCCCATCCTCAAACGCCACTCTCAACTGTCTTCCCCTCTTGGGGGGGCAAGGGGGGGTTCTCAACCCAACGGCCGGCGAGCGGGCAAGCTGTCAACTGTTTTTCCCCATTTCTCAGTTTATGAACAACAAATTAAGTCAAAATGGGTGGCTGACTCGAATTTCGTTAATTGTTTTAATTTTTGCCCTATTAATAACGGGGATATTTTTTCGCTTCACTAATCTCGATCGCAAAGTTTACTCCTACGACGAATCTATCACTTCGCTGCGAATTTCTGGCTATACCTGGACAGAAATGGTTCAGCAAGATTTTCAAGGTCAGCCAGTTAGCGCCTCCTATTTGCTGGCGAAATATCAGCATATAAATACTGAAAAAAGTTTATTCCATACTGTCAAAGGTTTAGCGACAGAAGAACCTCAACTGCCACCATTGTATTTTATTTTAGCCCGATTTTGGGCGCAATTGTTCGGTCCGACAGTTGGTGCTGTCAGAAGTCTTTCTGCTGGGATTAGTTTATTAGTTTTTCCTAGCGTTTATTGGCTGTGCTGGGAATTATTTCAATCTACCTCAGTCGGATGGATGGCTGTTGCGATTATGGCTGTTTCGCCTTTTCACGTTTTGTACGCGCAAGAGGCAAGGCCGTATATGCTATTTACAGTAATAGTGTTGCTGTCGAGTGCAATTTTGCTGCGGGCGATCGCCCTGACAGCATCCCCTGTCAGCTCTAAATTTACTCCGGTTGTTTGGTGCTTTTATGCGCTCTCAATTACTTTCGGACTCTATACTAATTTATTATTTTCTTTGGTAGCGATCGCACACACTGTTTATATAATTATAATAGACAAATTGCGTTTTAGCAAAAAAATAATAGTTTTTTTAGTGTCTGCAACAGCGGGAACTCTCTGTTTTGCTCCTTGGATTTTGGTACTAGTTTTTAACGCTATACAAGTCGATAAAACAGTAGGATTTCCTCACATATCTCTATCTTTTTTATCTTTAATTAAGCCCTTAATTATCATTACCTGCCGAGTTTTTATAGACACGCATTGGGCGGGCGGAATTATCGATTTCGGTTTGAGGAATAGGTTAACAGATTTAATCAGAATAATTACAGCAGGCTGGTTGCTATTAACGATCGCCTATTCTATATACTGGCTCTGCCGCTCGACTCATCAACGAGTGTGGCTGTTTGTCTTGACAGCGATCGGGATTACAGCGATCGTATTGATCGCAGTCAGAGGCATTGCCGATCGCTATACGATCGCCTATATTTTGGGAATCCAGCTAGCCACTGCCTACCTATTCGCCACTAAAATTTTAGTCTCTGCAAATAACAGAAAAAAAAAGCTGTGGGAGTTAGGTTTTATCGCACTAATATCGATGCAAATCATTTCTTGCACAGTCAGCAGTCAGTCTCAACTTTGGTGGAACAAATATCCTTCTAGCACCAAATACAATCCCGCCATCGCCAAAATAGTCAACCAATCCCAAAAACCCCTGATTGTCAGTCACGGAGGCAACAACATCACCGGAAAAATCCTCTCTCTCAGCTATTTACTGGAACCACAAGTACATTTTTTGTTAGTAGTTCAACCGAATTTAGTTAAAATTCCTGAAGGTTTTAGCGACGTATTTCTCTACCGGGCTACTGAATCCTTGCTATTTGAACTAGAAAAAGTGCAAAATTATCACATACAACCAATTTACAAACCGGGCGATGTCTGGCTTTGGCATTTAGAAAAATAATTCGATTGCAATTGCCACAGACATATCCCTCGGCATGACAGTATTAGCTAATCTGTCAACTGCCTGCCCGCTCGCGTAGTCGAAGGGTTAACTGTTAACTGTCAACTGTTTAAAATGATGATTTCTGTTGTGATACCCACTTACAACCGCGAGCAACCCCTGCGAGACACGCTGGCTGATGCCGTGAAACAAAATTACCCGAATTTTGAAGTGCTAGTAATCGATCAAACTCGCAGCCACGAATCGGAAACTCAAGTGTATTTAGAACAACTAGCAAATGCTGGCAAAATTCGCTGGTTTCGCGTAAATTGGGCGAGTTTGCCGGGAGCTCGGAATTATGCAATGCGGCGGGCAACAGGAGATATTATCTTATTTATTGACGATGACGTACAGTTACCGGATGGTTTTTTGGCTGCTCACGCCGATTGCTATTTAGAAAAACCGGATGTGGGATGCGTCGCGGGAAGGGTTTTTGACAGGATGAAATTGGATCTTTCTGGAGGCGATTTGGCGATCGAATATTTGCCACCAGAAGCCATGGATGCAGGGATTGCTTGGTATTTTATCGATTTGGTACACACAGTAAAACCGCAGCAAGTGCTGTCAGCTAGAGGCTGCAATATGTCGTTTCGCAGGCTAATTTTTGCCGACTGCGGGCTGAGTTTTGACGAGCGCTTTGCAGGGAGTGCTGTGCGGGAGGAGTCGGATTTTTGTTTGAGGTTGCGATCGACCGGTTTTAAAATCTGGTACGATCCGAATGCCTGTTTAGTGCACTTAGGAGAAGAAGGTGGCGGCTGTCACGATGTCAGCACAAGGTCGATCGAATATCAAGTCACATTTTATCACAACCACTTTTTAATGGGATTGAAAAATTTAACGCCTTTTGAATGCCTGCGATTTTTTGCCAAACTTTTTGACTGTCACGTTTTGGGAAATCCACCTTGCTATAAAAGTCGATCGCCCCTGAAAATTATAACTCGCTTTATTTTTTATATTCTTGGGTTTATAAGTGTTATCAATACATTAATTCAGTCTTTATGGAGCGACGGACAAATTTATACTCGTCAAGATAACATTCAGGTTAAATAATTGTTCCCAATGACCAATGCCCAATTCCCAATTCCCAATAAATGAAAATCCTAGTTGCCAGCCACACCTATATTGTTGACATCAATCGGGAAAAATTCAAGATTTTAGCCAACCTAGAACCCGATATTGAAGTGACAATTGTAGTACCGAGGCGTTGGAAACCAGGTGGCGTACAAAATAAGATTGTAGAAACATCATTCTCTCAAGCAGGTTCATTTCAAGTAGTACCAGTCTCTAATTTTAGTCAAAACAATCAAGGATTGCTAACCTTTGGCACGGATTTAATTGAGCTTTTGCAAAAATTTAAGCCGCAAATTATTCAAGTAGAACAAGGTTCAAAATCCCTGGCTTACGCGCAGTTAATTGCCTTAAATAAACTTCTGAGCCTGCAAGCAAAAATATATTTTTTACTTGGTGGAACCTGCCTTATCAATTGAAATGGCCTGTTTCTGTCTTAGAAGATTGTAACCTTCAACACACCGATGGAATTATTGCGGGCAACTTAGATGGAGCGAAAATTTTGCGACAGCGAGGGTACAAAGGATCATTAAAAGTAATGCCGCAGTTGGGAGTCGATGAAACTTTGTTTTATCGTACTGATAAAGATGCCGATCTTTCGCGTCGATCGGGCATTGCACCGACAGATTTTGTAGTAGGATATGTAGGACGGTTCGTCGAAGAAAAAGGACTGCTAACTTTAGTCGAGGCTTTAGCAGGGTTGAAACAACGCTCTTGGAAATGGTTGTTAGTAGGGCAAGGAAAATTGCGATCGCGCCTTGCAGAAAAATGTATTGAATGGGGAATGAGCGACAGAATCATCTGGGTAGAAAGCGTTCGCCACGAAGAAATTCCTCAATACATTAACTTGATGAACTGTTTAGTATTGCCCTCGCAAACAAGTTATAAATTCAAAACTTTAACCGCTGTGGGTTGGAAAGAACAATTCGGTCACGTTTTAATCGAAGCAATGGCTTGTCACGTTCCAGTTATCGGTTCCGACTGTGGCGAAATTCCCCACGTCATCGGAGATGCTGGATTGATATTTCCCGAGGGTAATGCAGAGAAATTGCGAAAGTGTTTGCAGCAATTGATGGAGCGGCCGGAGTTAGTAGCAAATTTGGGGGTAAAAGGTTATCATAGAGCGATGAATAATTATACGAATCACGCTTTAGCTGAACAGTTGTTAGATTTTTATCAAGAGTTGTTGTAACTTGTAGCAGTATAATAGAAGTGTCAAATAAAAGTAATTGAGAGATTAGAAGCATTGCCATGAAACAATTACCCGATGATAGCCAACTCCTGGAAATCCTTGAAATTTTAAAGTACGATCGCTCATGCGAATTATCCAAATTATCCCCTCAATTTCCCTAATCTACGGCGGCCCCAGTCAAATGTTGCTCGGACTTTCTGCTGCCCTCGCTTCCCAAGGCATTGATGTCACAATTATCACTACAGATTCTAATGGAGATATCGGCCAACTGCCTTTAGACGTTCCCCTAAATCAACCAATAGCACAAAACGGCTATCAGATTATTTATTTCCGCTGTTCTCCCTTTCGCAGATATAAATTTTCACTCTCGTTATTGCAGTGGTTAAATGCAAATGCACGGCAATTTGACCTGGCCCACATTCACGCTCTTTTCTCACCAGTAACTACTCTCGCCGCTACAGTTGCTAGAAGGCATCATCTGCCCTACATTATCCGTCCCTGCGGTATGCTCGATCCGGCTGATTTGCAGAAGAAAAAGCAATTAAAACAGATTTACGGTACACTTTTAGAACGTCCTAATTTAGCAGGGGCAGCAGCAATTCATTTCACGAGCAAACAAGAAGCTAAAATCTCAGAAAGATTTGGTTTGGGCAGCACAGGCAAGATACCCGTGCCACAAGATTTGGTGATTCCATTGGGGGTGACAGAACTTTTTTTGACTCAGCGATTGCCACAATCAGAAGTACCAATAATCTTATTTATGTCGCGAATTGAACCTAAAAAAGGTCTCGATTTGCTAATTCCAGCCTTAGAAAATATTTTGGCATCAGGGATAGAGTTTCGCTTTATTTTAGCAGGTTCCAATCCTCAAGATGCAGATTATGAAACAAAAATTCAAACACAAATTCAGAATTCCAGCTTAGCAAAATACACGACAATAACTGGCTTTGTGAGCGGCGATTTAAAACTTGAACTGTTGACAAAAGCCGACTTATTTGTGCTACCTTCTTACTACGAAAACTTTGGCATTGCCGTTGCAGAAGCGATGGCTGCGGGCAAACCTGTAGTAATTTCCGATCGCATTCATATTTCGGAAGACATACAGCAAGCAGAAGCTGGTTGGGTGGGGCCTTTGGAAGTAGGGGCGATCGCCTCTTTAATTAAATCAGCACTTTTCGATCCCCAAGAGCGCAAACGGCGGGGATTGAATGCGCAAGAATATGCCAAAAAGCATTATAATTGGGATGCGATCGCCCAACAAACTATTGATGCTTACCAACAGATTTTATCATCTAAGTAGGGCCTGCTGAATAAGTGCCAAAAGGCTACTTAATTAATTAGCATTTAGATCTGAATTAGAATCGAGGCATTTTCCCTGTTGATTGGAGTTTAAGACTGGATTGGAGATTACTTTCGCAACCGCATCTGTTTCTTGAATCCATCCGACTTCCCCCACTTGTAGCTTAGTGATTTCTACTTCAACTGTTGCTTTAACAGTGGGGGAAGGGGAAGGATTTAAAACGGGGGGAGATTGATTAGTCTCTGGTTTTGCAACTGCTGTAAAGTCCTTATTTGACTTTGGTTTTGGAGAAGTCGATCGCGCTATTTCAGGAAGCGAACAAACTTTCAGTTCCAGCCAATTACCTTGAGGCGTAAGCTGTTTATTTGTTACCTGCAAAACGCTGCCGATTGGGACTGTTCCTTTCACATCCAACTGACCGATTTCGCCGCGCAAATCTAAGCGAGCGCCTTCTTTTTCTAATTCCGCTGTCGCAGAGCTTTTAATTTCTACAAACGAGCCTTTTTCTAAAGATTGAACGGGAGAAGGTACAATTTCAACAGTTGCCTGCGGGCTACTTTCAGCATAAATATTATTGCGTTTGCCCAAAATCGACTCCCCGGCAGCATCGATCGCTCGACCTACCGGAGGAATGAAAAAATAAGCAAATACTCCTCCCAAACCTAACAACAATACAATTTTGAGCAGCAGTGCAAAAGGACTCTTGCTGCTGTTTGGTAGCGGTATAAACTGCGTTTTCAGTTGAGAACTACCATCGCCAGCAAATGTGCGATCGGTTAAATCGGTTGGCACGTCCTCGCTGTCTGCAATTGGTTCGATCGGCACTTCTAAAGGCGCCACCGACAATTCTGTAAAACTATTGCTTTCTTCTCTCAAATGTGACTGACAGTAAATTAAAGCAATGGTTACATTGTCATGACCGTTTTTAGTATTAGCAATATCGATCAATCGATCGCGCGCTTCGGCAACGCCAATAGTGCCATCTAAAATTGGCAAAATCTCCGTTTCCCAGCATTCTTCAACCCGGTCTTTATCGCTCAAACCGTCCGAACACAGCAGCAAAACGCAGTCTTCATCCACCGGAAAACGCTGCACCGTCGGGTGCAGAGTATTGGATGAAGTAATCCCCAAAGCTTGAATCAGAGCTCCCGCCGCCACTTGTTCCAAAGCGTCTCGGTAAAGTGCGTAGCCCAAACGCACCTCGCGACAAGCTACATCGTCATCGAGAGTGACTTGATAGCAGCCGGTGCGGGTAATCCAGTAAGCCCGACTGTCACCGACGTGGGCAACGTAGAGTTCGTGAATGTGGGCTAAAGCCATCACTAGGGTAGTTCCCATCCGCTGGCGGCCTTGGCGGTGTTCGCTATCGTTGCGGCCGGCAATCTTGTCATTAGCAGCACAAGTGGCTCGTTCCAGCTTGGAAGTCAGACTTAGCGGGTCCCAGTTGGCCTGGTGCAAGGGCATTTGTTCCAACTTTTCCCGTAGCACGGCAATCGCTAATTCCGAAGCGACTTCCCCGCCGTCTTGTCCGCCGATACCGTCGCAGACGATAGCACAAGCTTCCGAACCCGGAGAGCCAGCAAACACCGTGCCACTGGGCGGGTAGCAAGCGTCTTCGTTGTGGGCGCGCGATCGACCCACATCCGTGCCTGTGGCAATTTCAACGGTACGATCGTACAATCGCCCGCATTTTGCCAGAGCTTTATCCAATTGGCTGATCAGTTGTTCGCCGTTGCGCACCTGACCCGCTACCATTTGCTGGCACAGTTGCCTTAAAAAATTGGCAATTGCCGGATGAGCTTCGTCCAGCCACTGCTGCCATAACTTGCCCAACTCAGACAAATTAGGTGGTTTGCGATCCGGCTGCAATTCCAGAAATCGCACCAACTGGCCTTCCACTCGCAGCAGTTCGGGAGTCAGTAGCGTCGAAGCCACGCCCTGAGAGATACAGGGCTGCCAAAGTTGGGCCATTTGCCACAGCCAATTAAGCTGGCGCATGGCTGAGGACCCTTTCCACGAGTCCGCCAATTCCGGCATCAAGGATTCGCTAACCTTCAATATTGGGCCGTTTTCCAGCAGCCAGATATCTCCCGGTAGCTTGCTCGCCTGCGACGATACCAGCCCATATATTTGGGGTACGTGCAATTGATAGGCAAACAGTCTCAGGTAAGGGGTGACAAGGCTCGGAATCTCTTCGGGCAGTTCCGGCAAATGTTCGGGTTGAGTATCGACCAGAAGTCGATCGCGCTTGAGCAAGTAGCGACCGGCGATCAAATCGCCTGGCCGACAGGCTTTAATCCCTTCACCTACAGCCCACAAGTAGTGTTTTGGCACAGAGTTTTGCATAAGGGTTCCTGACGCTTCTCAGCCCAGTGCTGATCTGAACTATTTTAGCGCTTGAACCTCGACGGGTTAATACGTGGCGATTATTTTACATACTCACCACCCTATAAGTGCGGTGATTCTTGACGCGACCTTGGGTGATGCTACCATTCGGTAGTCTGACTCTCCCGACCTGTCCGTTTAGAGTCGTGGCAATGCTCGATCCCGACTTTTTAAACAGTATAGCAGCAAGCAGTCAAGCTGATGACGGGGTTTTAGACCCATGTTATCGATAATCTACCTATTAATTACTACATTTTGCACCTAAAATCAGAGAGAGTCGGCGACGATCGTCCCAGCCACGTTCCGGATCATGCCTGAAGGCAGGCGCTTCCCGTTCGTTTTTCGGTAATTTTTGGTCGTGAAGTTTAAGTTTACCCGTCTCTGCAAGCTGTTGAGCCCTTAGCCATGCCCCTACACGAATCCAGTGCCATTCCAGATCAGTTGTCAAATCCGAAACGTCCTCCGGCAGTTGAAGTAGACGAAATGCTGACTAGGATTAAGCATTCTCACGGTCTTTATTGCAAGGTGATGAATCTCGAGGTTTGGGCGCTGGTGGAAACGCTCGATCGAGTATTTCCGGGCGCTTGGGGTCAGTTTATGACTAACCGCCAACTTGCTGTGAAACAGTTTTTGCAGCGCGATCGCGATCCGAGCAGTGGGGTTGATACTGCTGAAGATATTGAGGAGAAGCCAGAAGGAACAAGGAAGCAGGAAGAAGCATAAAAGAAGAAGTAAGAAGCCTCAAGGAAGATTTTTCTTCATTCTCCATTTCCTCATCTCGCCATCTCGCCCTCGTTCTCACAGAGCTTAGAGGTGTATTTTGGAGTCAACTTGAGGCAATCCCATGCTGTAGTTGACAGCGCGACTATTGAGGTTATAGCTGATTTGGCCTTTTTGCAAGAACGATCGCACCAAGTGTTCCAATTCCGAACCGATACGGCGGAGGTTGTATTCAGTCAAGTCTTCGCCTTCGTAGGAGTCTACGAGTTGGTCGAATTTAGCGTACACCTGTTTAACCGACTCGTCATTCCAGTTGAGTTCGTTGTCGGGATCGATGTCGATCGTCAAAAGGTCATTGCTGGGTACGAGTTCGTTGTTTTCGAGGATAGCGGTATATATGCGAATATGGCGGGTTGTTGACTTGAGCTGCATGAGTTCTTCAGGGTATCATTCCAGGTCTATCTATCTTATACCGAAAGCTTTGCAACATCACTATCGCCTCTTTAATCTAAAATCGATTGACCCGGATATCGGCGATCGAGTTGTCAAAAACTTGCAGCCAAGGTTAAAATACACAAAAAATCAGTGTTAATGCTGTACCCGGACTAATTAAACGTGCGATCGCACTCAGAGTCCATGCTTGTGGCCCAAACGTGTCCAAAGAGCTAGCGAACGTTCAAACATCATCAAGATTTATTTATTTTCCTCTACTAGGTGAAACTCTTAGGAAAAATTAGAAGTAAGTTGAATCTGTCCACTCAGAATCTGCTGTGATATCCTGAAGTCAATGCTGAAAGTGTCAATCGGAAGAGTCGGATCAGAGCTTGACTTAAGTGGCAAATTGCTTACTAAACTTATCCATAGTTAGCTATCGCGAGAGAGTTTATGTCGAAAGTGGCAGAGTTTGCAAAATTATCGGGAGTATCGGACTCAACATTGAGGCGCTAGGAAAGGGAAGGCAAATTAATTCCCCCGCAGGACTTTAGGCAAGTAACCACATCCAACCAAGTTTAACCATGTTTGCCATCAAGCGAGCGCT
>JAAUPI010000175.1 GCA_012035135.1 Microcoleus sp. CSU_2_2 | reverse complement strand
CGTTATAATTGGTATGGTGCGTCGCTATGAGATCTCCCAATAGCAACGAGAGTTGTTCGTAGCGACGCACCCTACATTTACTACAGTTACGAGATTATAAAAGGGGTAAGTAACCCGGATTTGGTATCAACGAGTCAATTTATTCCTTCTTTCTTCTTCCTTCTTCCTTAGTTTGAGAATTTATGAGTAGCGAACTGCTGCAAAATGTACGAGTGCTAGATCCAATTTCCAAAACAGATCGCACCGCCGATGTTCTAATTGCTGAAGGTAAAATAGAAGCAATTCAAAATCAAATTTCCGAGTTTCCCGCAGACACGAAAGTGCGCGATTGTCGGGGACTAATTTTGGGGCCAGGGCTAACTGATATTTACAGTCATAGCGGGGAACCGGGTTTTGAGGAGCGAGAAACCCTAGAATCTTTGATGCAGGCTGCTGCCGCTGGGGGTTTTACGCGGGTGGCAATTTTGCCGGATACGTCACCTGCGATCGACAATTTGGCCGGTTTAGCTTTATTACAGCAACATATCCGCAATTTCTCTCCCTCCCTTCCCCGCTTGTATTTTTGGGGGGCTCTGACAGCGGGCGTTAAAGGGCAGCAGATGGCCGAGTTGGGCGAGTTGGCTGGGTCTGCGATCGTCGGTTTTGCAGACGGTTTACCGCTATCTAATCCGTCTCTGGTGAGACGTTTGTTGGAGTATATCCAGCCTTTGGGTAAGTCAGTGGCTTTGTGGCCGTGCGATCGAACTTTGGCAGGAAATGGCAGCGTCAGGGAAGGTGCAGCTTCCATTCGTTTAGGTTTACCAGGAATTCCCGCGAGTGCAGAAACTTCAGCTTTGGCGGCTTTGCTGGAATTAATCGCAACCGTGAAAACTCCGGTTCATATTATGCGCATTTCTTGCGATCGTAGTGTTGAATTGATTAGAGATGCGAAAGCGCGAGGTTTACCGATAACCGCGAGTGTGAGTTGGATGCACTTGCTGTTAAATGTAGAGGCAATTTCAGGAAACACAACTGTTTCGTTTCCTTACGATCCGAATTTGCATTTAGATCCGCCTTTGGGCAATGAGGCTGACCGATTAGCGCTGATTCAAGGCGTGAAAGATGGCGTTATAGATGCGATCGCGATCGACCACAGCCCCCATACTTATGAAGATAAAACCGTAGCTTTTGCTGATGCTCCCCCAGGGGCGATCGGCTTAGAATTAGCCTTACCTTTATTGTGGCACGGATTAGTCGAAACCGGGGAATTTTCAGCCTTAGAACTGTGGCGAGTTTTGAGTACGTCCCCAGCCGTTTGTCTCGGACAAACCCCCCCCACGGCTGCACCGGGAGTACCTGCGGAGTTGATTTTATTCGACCCGGAAATGAGTTGGAAAGTTGAATGGCAAAGTCTGAAATCGCGATCGGCAAATACCCCTTGGTTGGGCAAAAAATTAGCAGGAAAAGTTGTCCAAATTTGGACTTATTGACCATCTATCCGTTACATCCGTTGCCGAACTTCCTTCTACAGAAATTCCGAGAGAGTGTGAGGTAATATTGCCTGCATTTCCTGACAGCGTTCCAGATAATTTTGTGCAACTTTATCCATCGGGTTTTGCCGCAAACATTCAGCAAACAATTGTGCAGCTTCTTTATGTTTGCTAGCACCGTAGTTATATATAGCTTCTATAAACATAGGTAAAGTTGTTAACTTTCCTTCTTTTACTTCAGGTCGATCGGTTTCAAATACTTCATAAATTATCACCAAATCTGATTTTCCTTTGACTCGAACGCAACCGATACTTCGGATTGCAGAATAATTGGGGTTATCTTTTACTTTTGAATAAGTATTTTCAGTAATTAACATTGACACACCATAACTTTTTGTCAAGTTTTCCACTCGCGAAGCTAAATTCACCGCGTCGCCAATTACTGTACTGTCCATCCTATTAGTTGCCCCAACGGTTCCTAGCATCAACGAACCTGTATTGATCCCAATCCCAATTTTAATCGGTACATAACCATCATTAATCCGATATTGGTTATAATCATCAAGACTGTGCAACATAGAAATTCCGGCTTTGACTGCATCAACTGCACTGTGACCAAACAAAGCCATAATTGCGTCTCCAATATATTTATCAATAAAACCGTGATTATCAATAATTGCGGGTTCCATTCGACTCAAATAAGCATTAATAAAATTGAAATTTTCCTGGGGTGTCATTCCCTCAGAAAAAGCCGTGAAATCCCTAATATCAGAGAACAATATTGACATCTCCTTTTCCACACTGTCGCCCAGTTTAACATCGCTCAAACTGTCACGGCTTAGCAGCGAGACAAATTCATTAGGTACAAAGCGTTTAGCAGCTTCCGTTAATTTTGATTGTTGTTGTAAAGCAATTTCCAACTCCTCATTGATTTTCCGAAGTTCTGCATTTTGTTTTGCCAATTTTTGATCCTGGCTGTAGCTGTGGACGGCTTCTGTCACCGTCAATTTTAAGTCTTCGGTTTGCCAAGGCTTGCCTATATAACGATAGAGTTTAGCATTTTTTATGGCATTTCCTACCGCCTCAATTGTCGCCTGACCTGTTAGCATCACCTTGAGAGTTTTAGGAGATAATTTGTGAGCTCGCCTCAACAGTTCATCTCCTTTCATGTCTGGCATAACGTAGTCAGAGATAATTAAGGGAATTTCATACCCATCTTCGATCAATTCAGCAATTAACTCTAAGGCATCTTCACCTCCTTCGGCAATTTCAATCTGATAAGCATTGCCTAAAGCATCTTTTAATTCAGTTTTGAGACTTTTCAAAACTGTTTTTTCATCATCAACGCAAATAATGACTTGTTTAGTCATAGCGATAAAGCCGTTTTAATGGTTTCGATCAACTCTTCTTCTGACCAAGGTTTGTGCAAACAACGATGGAGGCTTGCTTCATCAAATGCCCTCTTGACTGCATCTTCATCCGCTTGACCAGTCAGCATAATTTTAACAATATTCGGAAATTTTTGATGAACTCGAACTAAAAACTCATCTCCTTTCATTCCTGGCATCAACCAATCAGAAACAATCAAAATAATCATTGTTTCGTCGTCATTGAATTCATCGATTAACTCTAAGGCCTCACTAGGATTCTCAGCCATTTCATAGGCATATTTATTGCCAAATGCTGATTTGAGTTGGGTTTTGAGACTTTTCAGAACCACTTTTTCGTCGTCAACGCACAGGATGATTGGCTTAGACATTTTTTCCTGTTGGTTAGGGTTGTTAATATCGGTGTTTGTCCTAGTTTGAATCAGCTAGGATTCAGCCTGAGGTTTACTTAGACTATGACATATTAGGCTTTGACAGAGCATAGATGAGCAGAAGTTTTTGATTACTACTGCATCATCAGCTTATGTTCAGGACAGTTTAAGAAAGATTAACAGATAAGCAAACCGTAAAAGTGGTTTTGCCGGGAACCGATTCAACCTCAATTTTACCATCATGTTTTTCAATGATTTTTTTGACAATATCAAGTCCCAATCCGCTACCTTCTCCAGGGGGCTTAGTCGTAAAAAATGGCTCGAATATTTTGGGCATAATTTCCGCAGGAATTCCATTCCCACTATCTGTTATCCCAACTTTCACATAGTTGCCAGCCTGCATAATATCAATAATCAATGTGCCTTTATTATTCATTGCTTGCAAGGCATTGTGAATGAGATTTGTCCACACCTGATTTAGTTGGTCTACATAGCAGAGTATCGGTTCTATTTTTTGATAGTTTCGCAATACTTCAACGCCTTGTTTGATATTATTTTGATACAGGGTTAGTACGGTTTCTATGCCATCGACTATATCCGATTGAATCATGGCTTCAGACGAGTCGTAACGGGCATAGTTTTTCAGGGCAAAGACGACTTTTGAAGCGCGATCGGTTGCGGTATTAATTGTTTGAGTTCCCCGCTGAATTTCTGTGAGTTTGTAAGCCATTTCCAAGATGCGATCGCGATCTACATTTGCAGCAAAACCAAAAAGTCATCGGCTTCGTAAATCCCCATATCTACCAGGGTGTCGGCGATCTCATCGGCTTCGTCAATGTCTTCGTCTTGCAGTTGGTTAATTAAAGACCGTTTTAACTTCCTTTCTTCTTTGGCTGTTAAACTTGTATCTTTTTGCAAAGATCTGTTGAGTAAAATGAAAAAATCTTCAGCTTCTGTGGGGGAAAGTGACTGAAACAGCGATGGTAAGTTAGAAAGAGTTTGCCCCAAAAACTTAGTCATATTTCCAGCACTCGATCGAATCGCACCCAAAGGAGTATTTAGTTCGTGGGCAACTCCCGCTACTAATTGTCCTAGCGCAGCCATTTTTTCCGATTGAATTAGTTCGTTCTGAGTTGCTTGCAGAGAGTCTAGGGTTTCGGAAAGTTTTTGAGTTCTTTCGGCAACTTGAATTTCGAGAGTGTGGTTGTATTCCGCTACTAATTTCTCGGCTTCTTTGCGTTGGGTGATATCAGCAAAAGCTGCGATCGCATAACGAACATTCCCTTTTTCATCATAGATAGGCGTTCCCCAAGCTTCAATCGGAATCACCCGATCGTCTTTGTGGATTTCTAAGTCGTCAACGTTGACACTTGAGCCTTTAAAAGCACAAATTATTGGGTCTTTATCTTGAGGATATATTTCGTCACTACCCGCTAGATAAACTTGATATTTCTCTGAAATTTCATCTGAACTGACATCAGCTAACATACCTTTCCCAAGCAAGGATTTAGCGCGAGAATTAATGTAGTAGGGTTTGCCGTTAGATTCAGCTACAAATATCCCGACTGGGATGGCTTCTAAAATTTGGTTGAGTCGGCTTTTACTCTCAGATAATTCGACGTTCAAAGCTTGCATTTCCGTAAACGAAACTTGCAGTTGTTCCGCCATACTCTTAAATGAGGTAGCAAGTTCACCAACTTCATCATTGCGGTTAATTTCTACAATATTACCCCACTGACCTTTGGTAATATTCTTTGCGGTTTCATTCAAATATAAAATTGGCTTAGTTACCCATCTCGCCGTGAGTATACCGACAATTATCGCTCCTGTAAAAGCTGCAATGCACAACCAAATTGTCGTCCTATTGTTGGCATTAATTTGTTCCAAAAAGTCCGCTTCGGGAATAGTTACTACAATCAGCCAATCCAAACCCTTATCGTCCTTTAAAGGAGTAACTTGTAGAAATTGTAGCTGGTCTTTAATCTTAAAGTTAAGCTGTTGGGTTTGCTGAATGTTTCTGAGACTGCCAAATTGCTCTTGTAGGTGTTTAGTCGTGAGACTAATTACGGCGTTTTGGCTGTCGATCGCCTGAATTCTTTCGGTCTCTTCACCCTTGATTAAATATACAGGATCGACAGTCGATGTAGTGATTAAAGCGCCCGATCGCTCGATAATAAATGTCTGTCCTGACTTACCAATTTTTAACTGATGCAGAAACTCATTGACTCGCGAAAAGAGTAAGTCTGTGCCAAAGACTGCCTGCAATTCTCCCGATGCGTCGTATAATGGTTGGGCTGCCGTGATGCCGAGTCCTTTGCTAGTAAAGTCTGCATAAATTTTACTCCAAGTTGGCGTTTTCGCTGCCGTTGCTGCCGTGTACCAAGGGCGAACTCGCGGGTCAAATTTAGGTTTTACTTTAACTAAATTAGTAGGTTCACCTCGATCGTTGGCAGCATAATAATTCATGTTGCCTTCTGTAAGCTCGCTTCTTTCTTGTAATAAAAAATTGCCTTCATTAGTACGTCTCGCGGCAATAAAATCTCCACCTGGAGTAGCAATATATGTAACGCTGACTGTATCAAAGGTTTGCAGTTGCTTCCAGAAGTGACGCTGTATTCTGGGAGTGTCTTGCAAGTTGAGATCGCCCAATTCAAAAGCATTAGCTTTAAATTGATTGAGTTGGTGGGGAAAGGTCATGTATGCTTGAACGCGTTCAGAGATGCGATCGCTAATTTCTTGTCGCAACTGGGTAGCAACCTCATTAACCGCTTGCTGTCCGTTGCGAAATGACAGATAACCTACTATTCCCACCGTCGCGAAGATTTGCAAGACAAAGGGAACGATCAGGACTGTTCGTAGAGGCAGGGAACGAGCAGTTTTTACAACAGCTAATTTGCCAGCAGATCTGGTTTTATCTACAACTTTGACGCTCGATGGTGTAATCATACTTGGAAATCTTGTTGGCGACTAAATATTATCTCATTTCGATTAGCTGCACCCGAACAAGTTCAGAACAAATTATACCAAATCCGGGTGATTCACTCCCGTTATAAATTGTATTGTGCGTCGCTCGTTTAATCTTGGTCTGTAGCGAGAGTTGTACGTAGCGACGCACCCTACGTTCGCGCTGATTATAAAAGGGGTAAGTAACCCGGATTTGGTATTATACCAGCACACCGCTCGTGGATGTGGCAATATTTACAATACCGGCAAGCGATCGCCCAATTTTACTCGACTTATTGAGTTTGTTAAAAACTGTCTTAAAAATTATAGCTGATTTTGGGAATCAAAGGCGTTAGCAATATATCTTAAAATCTCTAAGCCAATTGGCTTATTTTGCTGACAAATCCGGTCGATCGGGCGATTCCTTCGCCAAAAGCCAAAATCTTCTCAGCAAGACAGACTGTCGCCCGTTAGGGGCGGGCACTCTTGGCACCGCCCCTACCCCCTACATTTATCGAATGGCAAGAGATTCTTTTTACCAGATGTCTAATGGAACAAATCCGTCGTTAGCGCAGCCCTCGAAGAGGATCGCACCTTAACCGAACTTGTTTACAGGCCTACTGATCGCAAATCTACTCGCCGAATAGCAACCACCGCAGGTTTAGGCGGCTCATTAACTTTTTTAGATGGCCAATTAGAACCGATCGGCACTTTACGAGTTTGCATAAACTCCTTCCCATCAGTAGTTTTCATCGCAAACTGACGGCTTTCTGCTGCCAGATCCTTGCGCGTTCCATTTATTTCCCCTGGATGCTGAATAGCGAGAAATAAAGTCTTTTCATCCTGAGTGAAAAACGGCCCGGTTGTCTCGCAATCCATCGGCCCAATTGCAAATAGGAAAGCCTCCCCTACATTCGGACCCGAAGCTGGCAAAAACCAGAGCGCATTGTTGCCGTACAAACCACGCAAATTTGACTGACTAATTGGTTTGCCTTCTTTATCAACTCGACCCGCAGGAATCGCAGCATTGAGTGTGTCAGAAGACATATCAGTAACCATCCAAATATTGCCGCTCTTATCAATTCCCAAATTATCTGGATTAGCAAAACCCAAACCGCCATCAGCAGGTTCGCCACCCGTCGCAAACATTTTCCACTTAAAACTCATTGCAGATGGCTCGTTTCCATCTTCTATCAAGTGCATAATCCAGCCGTATTCGTAAGCTTTGCCATCTTTCCCTCGGAAAATTCGCAAATCCGGCCCGCCGTCGCTGTCGCTTGCAGAACCAGAAGTAAAGGTAATATAAAGAGAACCGTTCGGAGCAATTTCGGTATCTTCAGGACGAGCCGTGCAAGTAGCTCCTGCCGCATTTGCTGCATAGTGAGCGTCGATTAAAATTGCACCTTGTTTTTCCTTTTCTGTGCCTTCATAGAGGTCGCCTAAAGTCTTAAACTTCTGTTTGAAAGCAACTGCTACTGCATCTTTTTCGACTTTGAAACTACCGCCTTCTGGCCGCTTCGGCAAATTAATGATTCCGCCTGCATGACGGCTAGGCAAATCTGGATTAACGGGAGTGTCAGCTTTTAGTGCAATCCAGCTACCAGTGCCGTCAGCATTAAACTTAGCAGCATAAAGCATTCCGTCTGTCAACAGCTTTGAATTGGCTTTATCTGTGGGGTCTTTTACTACATTTTTGCTGACGAACTTGTAGATATGTCCGCTGCGTCGATCGCACCCCGAATAAAATGCTAAAGGTTTGTTAGCAACCGCCCGAATTCCTACCGCTTCATGGCGATATCTTCCCAGCCAAGTGTGCTTAGTTCCGTAGTCGATCGAATTAACCGGGTCTACTTCTACCATCCAACCGTACTTGTTCCCAGCCAGACCGAATACATTACCCAAACCGCCAATTTCTTCACCGTCCATGTAGAAGTTTTTATTGCCAGGATCGAAAGATGTGCCGTCTGCGAATACAGGCTCTGGCACAAAATTTTGGATGTTTTCTTCGGCACTAAAAACCGTTCCCCAAGGCGTAGTTCCACCCGCACAGTTCTGAAAAGTGCCGATAATTTTGTCGCCCAATTTATCGATATAGCCTTTTCCTTTTTTGTTGAAAACAGCTACCGCCGGCCCGGTTGCTTTCAAGTAGTGTCCGTCTTCTAAACCAGAAATTCCTGTAATACGGCGATCGGCTGGAGAATTGGTTCTTACCCATCTACCGTCATCATTTCGGAATATTGAAATTACGCCAATTCCCACATCAATTAATGCTGCTTTCGAGACTTCCCGCACCATCTTTTTAGTCGGGTTTTTGTCGATCGCAGCAAAGGCATTGATTCCGGTTCTTCCTGCCGATTGCATTGCCTCTTTTAGTTTGTCAAAAGGCAGCGCTTTTCCAATGACTTTTTGATAAGCTTCAACCCAAGGTTTGGCACTGATGTACTCGAAGTTAACCGTCAAAAATCCCTCATCTTTGCCTGTTTCTACAAAGGAGAGATAGTCGTTGTTGTAGCCGAAGCGAGAGTCGCCCACTTTGTCTCCCCAAGCCGCAATGATATCGTAGGTAAAGCCTTCAGGAAGTATGAGGTCGTCTGCGACTTCGTAGGTTTTGTAAACTTGCGCTTGCTGCTCTGCGGAGGCGGTGCTAATTTGTACTAATTGTCCGGTTTTTGCTAAAGTGCTGCTCGTTTGCAAAGGCATTGGCCCGTTGACAGGTTTGAAGTTTATACCTCCTTGAACATTGGCAGCACCCTTCGTACTATTAACAGCATCTCCGAAGGGCATGGAAAATTTCTGCTGGCAAGAATTGAGTACAAATGTACCTGCACTTGCACCGAAGAAAAGTAGGAAGTCTCGACGCTTGATAGTCATAGGTAGAGGATTGCTTAACGACTGAGTATCTGCAAAGTTAAAACTGAAATGACTGTACTTTTTTAACGCTAGGAGGAGAAATGTGTTTTTCTCTGCCCGCTCAGGGGTCAAACCCCTTGATACAACCCTTCCCCTTATCCCTAACCTTTTTTAACACATAGCGGATTTAACTCAACAGCGGGAATTCCCCTTCCTCGCCAAGCGTTGTGACGAGCGGTAGCAAGGCATGTAGCGTAGCAGGTGGGGGATGAGAGCGAGCTTTCTTTCCCATTGCGGGAATTGAAAAAGTTTTTATCGAAAATTTTGGGTCTAAATACAGATAGGGAGACAACTATGTTGTCTCCCTACCCTACCTCTGATTAAAGTCATTTGAGATTTCACCCAAATCTATAGCCAAACCCCCGCACTGTAATAATATATTCTGGTTGACTCGGATCGATTTCCAATTTTTCGCGCAGCCAGCGGATGTGAACATCAACTGTTTTGCTGTCTCCGATAAAATCTTGCCCCCAAATTTTTTCCAGCAATTGATCGCGAGACCAAACTCGGCGGGGATAGCTCATAAATAGTTCTAGCAAGCGAAACTGTTTGGGAGAAAATTTCACTTCCAAGCCACGAACCAGCACCCGGCACTCTTCAGGATAAAGAGTTATGCTTTTATATTGCAGTGCGATCGGTTGTGGCAACTGACCGAGACGTTGGCGGCGCATCAGGGCCCGACAGCGTGCGATCAACTCCCGCATTCCAAAAGGCTTGGTTAGGTAATCGTCCGATCCAGCTTCTAAATAAAAAGCGCAATTATTCGCACTTCCTCTCGCACCGATAATCAGTATGGGTACAGGATTTCCTTGATGTCGTAACATTCGACACAGATCCAAACCGTTAATTGAATCCATAATTAACAGGTTGAAGGAAAAATCACTGTGATACGATAAAGAACCTTGGAAAGAAGGGAGGGCATTACGCCCGTCGCTAGTCACCACCACCTCGTAGCCCTGTTCTTCAAGGGCTAAAGCTAGCATTTCCCGCAACAAGTCTTCACCTTCTAGTAACAATATCCGGCCTGCTTGTCCAACAGCAGGCTTTGAAGGACTTTCGCTTAACTCAGCAGAAGACATAAATATCAGTGGTAGTTATGTTTGTTTGTGGCTGGTCGGAGACGCCTTCTTCAGTAGCTGAGGCGCTCTTCACACAACGATCGCACTTATACGATAGCTGTTTCGATTATCGCTTTGCATCCTTCGCCAATCCATCCAACAGATACGCGCTCGACCTTTACTACTTGCTCGTGCAAGGAATACAGCAGTAGAGCAGTTGCCGGAGCCACGTTATCTGCCTGTGTCCAGGCGTTAGAAGCCTGGTCATTTTTAGGGGTTCGTGTTAATTTCATAAAACATTGCCCGTCGTTAATTGACCAGGTTACACCCAACCTATAGGGAGATGCGTTTTATCTTACTCTGAAAAGGTTATCAACAGGTAAAGTTTTAGTAATCAAATGGTTAAATTATTAAAGTTAAGTAATATAACTGTGAAGTTGCCGAAGGACGAAGTCAGGTGACAATTACCAATTACCAATTACCAATTATCCATTCCCCATTCCCCATTCCCCATTCCCTATTACCAAACTTGATATCATGTTGCTGCATTTGAGTACCTGGCCTGAGGTAGAAGCTTATCTAAAAAGCTCGCAAGGCATAATTATGCCGATCGGTTCGACAGAACAGCACGGGCCCACCGGCTTAATCGGGACTGACGCAATTGCAGCAGAGGCAATTTCCCGTGCTGTCGGTGAAGCAGCGAATGCCTTAGTCGGCCCCACAATTAATGTCGGGATGGCCTTGCACCACACCAGTTTTCCCGGCACAATTAGCCTGCGACCCCAAACGATGATATTAGTAATCCGAGATTATATCACTTGTTTGGCAAAAGCGGGATTTATGAAATTTTTTTTCATCAACGGCCACGGTGGCAATATTGCCACGATGAAAGCAGCATTTTCAGAGACTTACGCACACTTATCGGACTTGAATCTACCGAATTGCGATCGAATCCAGTGTCAAATCGGCAATTGGTTTATGTGTGGTTCAGTCTACAAACTAGCCAAAGAATTGTATGGAAACCAAGAAGGTTCCCACGCCACCCCCAGCGAAGTTGCTTTAACTCAATACCTTTATCCAGAAGCAATCAAACAAGCTCCGCTTTCAGAAGAAGTTGCTTCCGGGCATAAAATTTATAGTGCCGCAGACTTTCGCCGCCGATTTCCAGACGGCAGAATGGGTTCAAATCCCGCCTTAGCAACTCCCGAACACGGCCAACAATTTTACGAGTTAGCAGTTAAAGAACTAACTAATAATTATTTGGAGTTTTTGAGCAGTTTGTAGTAAGGACTTTAGTCCTAATTCTTCTCGTTACTTCTAGTCTTCTCGTTACCAGGCTCTGCCCGGTAACGCAGATCCTGAGGCTCTGCCTCCAAATTTCTGTCTTGTTTGTCTTGTTTTAATAAACATCTCCTAAAAAGAAATTAGGCGATCGCGATCGATATCGATCTGCGGGGGAGGGTGAAGCATTTGGACACAAACTAAGAGGGTTGGGGACACAGACTATCGCCCAAATGCTTCACCCCTACATCGATC
>JAAUPI010000174.1 GCA_012035135.1 Microcoleus sp. CSU_2_2 | reverse complement strand
CATGACCCCATTATCCCATTACCCATTACCCATTACCCATTACCCATTACCCATTACCCATTACCCATTACCCATGACCCATTACTCAACTTCCTCCTTGGGGGGGTGAGGGGGTTCCCATTACCCATTACCAATGACAACAGACTGCTGACTAATGACTATTTTTAGAGTGGCCGTCAAACACGTCGCTGAGTACCGCCAATCCCTCCAAAATTCTTCTCATCTGATCCTCAGATAATTCGCTGAATTTGGGTGAAATTTTGGTACTGGTGATCGATTGAATTTCCTCGAGTCTCGCGCGACCCGTTTGAGTCAGTTTCAGTACCACTGCTCGCCGTTCCTGAGGATGTTCTCTGCGGTCTACGAAATTTTGCTGCACCAAGCGCTCGCAAATTGCAGAAGCAGTCGGTCGCGTCACCCCCAAATAGTTTGCTAACTTAGACAAAGAAGAGCCTGGATAGCGGTAGAGAAACATGAGACTGCGAAATTGAGATATCGATAAAAAAGGTTCTCCTTGATTGCGCATTTCTGCTCGGATAAACCCCACGACTAGCGGAATAATTTCCACTACTTCAGCAGCGCAGCGCTCGGGGGTTATCCTGGTAGAGGATTGCTCCAAATTCATCTTTCTTCTCCCTTTGAGACCCCCACCATAGCTGTACTCAGCTTGGTGGTGATATAAAAACGGAGGCTTGTTATGTGTAGCATACGAATCAAGTTTCATCCTGGAGTTAAAAAACAGTTTCACCTCAACAGAGGCTCTTTTTCGAGTTCTGACCCATACCCAGAGGGTTAGTGGTCGGTTGTTGAGGTTTGCAACTTACTTGTCGCAAGAGGGTGTACGTAAGTATAGGCGGCCAGGAGCATTCAATTATTGATGTTTGATTTTGAATTTTCTTCACAAAGATTACAGGCATTTACTCTGCACGGCAATTGCAGTTATGCGAATTGTTAGGCTTCCTAACAGTTTTAAATAAAATTGTTTATTCTGTTAAATTTCCAATTTTGATGAAATTTGTTAGTAATTTTTGAGATTCTACTTATTTCTCATCCGCTGATTTAAATGCTGCACTTAACTTGGGTACAAGGCTGTTTTTCTTCCTCTATCTTCGAGGGTTGCTTTTAATTTGTGCTAAATGCCTTCTACCTGGAGTTTAGACTAAGCAAGCTTAAGACGAAATTAGTTTTAATTCCAGAACATTGATTTTGAACGGCAACGGTGGCTGGCGAGTTAACCAGCAAACTCAACCATAAGCTAGAAGTGAGCGCGACCGTTGACGTTCTCCTTGAGGGCGCGAACTCTCCCGAAAGAAACACGCCAGAGCGGTCTAATTTCTTGACGGGAGTTGAAACTCAAAAAGAGTTTGACTTAAGTGGCAAATTGCTTGCTAAACTTCTCCATAGTTAGCTATCGCGAGAGAGTTTATGTGGAAAGTGGCAGAGTTTGCAAAATTATCGGGAGTATCGGACTCAACATTGAGGCGCTGGGAAAGGGAGGGCAAATTAATTCCTCAAAGGACTTTAGCCAAGTAACTACATCCAAACAAGTTTAACCATGTTTGCCATCAAGCGAGCGCTCAAATTAAATAACAAAGAAGCGACCTTGATGGCAAAACACGCAGGATTTCGGCGGGTTGTCTTCAATGGCCAAGCGCCTAGGAGAGAGGCTTCTTGAAACCGATCGGCGATCGCATCGATCGAACTTGTGAAAAGTTCGATCGCCCATTCCCTCAACAAACAGCCGCCACCCCCAATTCTGTAATCGCCACCTCCGGCCCCACCAAAGAAATATACGGTTCGATGAAGTATTTCTGAGCAGCTTCCCTAGCTTCAGCAGCAGTAACTGCCGCAATTTCTGCTTGGAACTGTTCGTCAAATTTAATTCCCAATCCCAAAGTTTCGTACCAGCCTACAACTTGAGCAATTTGCGAATTAGTTTGTTTTCCTAAAGCATATTGACCGAGCATTTTATTCTTACAAGCTTGCAATTCCTCCTCGTCAAGTTCGATGTTGGCGAGTCGATCGACTTCTGTACGCAATCCATCAAAAGCAGTCGTCGTATTTTCCGGCGCCTACCCATATACACCACAAACTGTGCCGCATCTAAGCGCGTCGCATACAGCGCGGAAACATCGTAAGCCAAGCCTCGCTTTTCCCGC
The DNA here is from genome assembly GCA_012035135.1 of Microcoleus sp. CSU_2_2. Taxonomy (GTDB): domain Bacteria; phylum Cyanobacteriota; class Cyanobacteriia; order Cyanobacteriales; family Microcoleaceae; genus Microcoleus. The sequence goes on along the minus strand of JAAUPI010000174.1, from coordinate 9,539 downwards.
AATTCCACAAACAACCGACTCGATAAACCGTTACCCAAATAAGTATTGAGCAACTTCAGCGCTGCGTAACCAGCATCTTTTACAGCAGGTGCAAGGTAGCCCAACATAATCACTGATTGTTGAGTTTCTTGCGGTTTTAAGGCTGATTTTGGGTAGGGTGTGATGGTGGGTAAAGTTAAAGTTGGTAGCGGTGTTTCTGGCACTTTCCAGTCGCCAAAAATGCGATCGATCAGGGCGACTGTCTCTTCCGTAGGGATTCTCCCAGCTACGGAAATAACTACATTATCCGGCCGAAAATAGGTTTTGTGAAACTGTTCGAGATCGGTTCTAGTGAGGTTGGACATGGTAGCTTCTGTACCCAAGGGAGAGAAAGCGTAGGGGTGTTCCTGGTACATTGCGTGTCGCAGTTGCTCGAAGGCGATCGCAAATGGTTGTTCTTGTTGAGAACGAATTGCTGAGATGGCGATGCGACGTTCTAATTCTACTTCTGCTTCGGGAAAAGTGGGCGATCGCATCAATTCACTCGCCAACTCCAACATATCGGTAAAGTCGGCTGAAACTGTCTTCAAACTCACTAAAAAATAATCTGTGGTAGTGTCTGCACTCAACCTCGCTCCCACCGATTCTACACGCTCGGCAATTTCTAGCGAAGACAGTCGATCGGTTCCTTTTGTCATTACCGCCGACAGTAAGTGACATAATCCAGCTTGTTCTGGCTGTACCCAGCGGCTACCTGCCCGCAGGAATATCCTAGCTGCAATAATATCTGCTGCTGGGTTTTCTGCTGCCAAAACAACAATACCGTTGTCTAAAACTGTGCGGTGGATTTGATTTTTCATTGTTAATTTAATTGGGAATGGGGAATGGGGCAATTTGAGGTTTGAGATTTTAGATTAAAGAATTGATGGGCAAATTTCATCTAAAATCGCCTGACTATTGACTACTGACTACTGACTACTGACTACTGCCAACTACCAACTGCCCACTGCCAACTGTCCACTGCCAACTGACTAAATTGGTTTTAGCACCACGGCGGCATAGTGTCGGGGAGAAAGATATTGTTGAGCTAAGCACTGGAGGTCTACTGGCTCGAAAGACTGAATTTTGGTTGGATAGCTGAGAGCTAATTCAGCCGTGGCGATCGTATTGTAATAACCATAAAGACCTGCCAGTTGTCCGGGGGTTTCGATCGAAAAAGCAAAATCGTTGCACAGCAAACGCTGGGATCGAAGCAGTTCAGCCTCGGAAACTGGCTCAGACTGCAATTCCCAAAGTCGATCGCAAATCAGAGCTTCCACTTTTTCAACATCCTCCGCTTCCAAGACAGCACTTATGGTAAATAAACTCGATTCCCGTTGTAGCGAGAAAGAGCTGTCGATCGCCTGTACCAATTGTAATTCTTCCCGCAGTTCCCGCACTAAACGGGACGATCGCCCGTCAGCGAGCAACACCGACAGCAAATCTAAACCACAAGCACTTTGCAAATGTTCTACTCCCGGCCCCGTCCAAGCCATCGTCAGTCGCGCTTGTTCCAATCTGGGGAGGTGGATTTCCTGGTGGCGAATTTCTACCATAGGGGGTTCTGCTTCTGCTTCCAGCTTGGGACAATCCCACCTATCGGAGAACTCCCCGAAAGCCTTGCTCGTTACTTCCATCGCCTGCTCTTCATCTATTCCGCCGACTATCACCACCGTCATATTTTCTGGCTGATAGTGAGAACGGTGGAAACATCGCATTTCGTGGGGCGTGCGCGACATCAGCAGCTCTTCCGTCCCCAGCACCGATCGCCTGTAGGGATGCCGCTGGTAGACTGTTTCCATCATTGCTTGGAAACCGAGCCAATCGGGATTGTCTTGAGCTCGACGGATTTCTTCGAGCACTACATCTCGTTCTCGATCGAATTCGACATCGGGGATAGAAGCACGCAGCAGCAACTCTGCTAGTGGCTGCGTAGTTTCTGCTAAATAATCGGCGGCCGCGGTCACAAAAAAATGGGCGTAGTCGTGGCTGGTAGCAGCATTAGCAATGCCGCCACGATTTTCGATTACTTGGTCAAATTCTCCAGGGGCGATCGCATCAGTGCCTTTAAATATCATATGTTCGAGAAAGTGAGCCATTCCCGACCATGAATCCGGCTCTAGTGTTGAGCCAGCCCTTACCCACACGTCGAGTGCGACCACCGGTGTGGTCGAAATCCGCTGGTGAATGACCGTTAACCCGTTATTTAGCTTCCAGACATTGGCTGGGAACTCTAAAGCAGTGAGGGGTTGAGACAAGCTAATTATTCTTAAACTATAGTTAACTTCGGTTCCAACTATAGTAACGCTTTACAGCTAGACGATCGGGGTGGATTGATACAAAAATCAGCGGGCAGTTGGCAGTTGGTAGTGGGCAGTGGCAGTTGGCAGCTTGCAGTGAGCTTGCCGAACTGTTGCCAGTTGACTCCGAAAGCAGTTGTAATTCAGGGAGTGAACTACCTACACTCCCCTAACGGGTGAGTGTAGGCTTCCCAATTCATTGGGGATTGCCTCGGACAGGCGTGGATTTTTTACGTCCAGAAGTCTTTGGTCTTACATCCCCTCCAAGGGCAGAAGTGCACGGCAGTCGCTCGATTTGGGGAGACCCCAAGACCGCGCTGCCTTTAGTTCCTAACACCAAAAGTCGCAAACCTTCATTTTTTATATTGACCGCAGCGTTGATGTCGCGATCGTGCTGATGAAGACAGTGTGGACACTCTACAAACCTAACACCCAATGAATCATATCCATTCTGCAACATTGGTATTGGTAGCAGAGTTGCACTACAAAGCTGAGATGATGGGAAGAAACGATTGATTTCCTGATACGTATGCCCAAATCTCTCGGCTTTGTATTTTAACATAGTGAGAAACATTCCCCACCCCTGGTCACTAATAGCTTTTGCTAAGTTAGGATTTCTCAGCATATTTTTAACTGCCAAGTCCTCTACACAAATTACTTGATTTTCGTATGCTATGGAGCGAGATAGTTTGTGTAGAAAATCTTCTCTTACTCTAGCTATTTTGCTAGAAATTTTGGCAACTAAACGTTTGGCTTTACGACGTTTATTTGAAGTTTTATCTGTCTTTTTAGCTAGCTTTTTCTGTTTGCGCTTTCTATTGTTTTCTAGCTTCGCTAATCGCTTCTTGGGTAGATCGTATTTTGACCCATCAGAAGTTATAGCAAAGTTTTTTAATCCAAGGTCAACACCAATAGCCTGATTGATTGCGACTACAGGTTCATCCTCTTGATTAAAGAGAATAGAAGCGTAGTATCTACCATCCGCATTTTTAGATATAGTTACAGTCGTAAACTTGGCTAATGGTAGTTCTTTGTGAAACACAGCTTTAACTATCCCCAAATTCATGATAATACAAAAACTCATGGCGAGTCAAGACACACAAAATGTTCGTTGACGACTTGTCCTCCTCCCTGTTTTCCCTGCGGGAAAAATTGGTCAGAGGACTGTCGTCAACTCACGCGCAATTCATCTCAACACTTCCGCTTCGCGGTAAGTGTGAGCCTTCTTGCTGTTTTAGGTAATTTTTGCTTTTTTTTAAACGACCTTGAATCTTAATTTATTACCATTTATTGGTTTAAAAGTCAATAGATTGAGCGGGAGATTGATGAATCAGTCGGGAGAAAGAGGAAGTTATCTGAGTATTTCAATACCTTTAATGATCAGAACACGAAACAGATTGAGAGGAGAAACGACAGATGGTAGCTACCCTTGAAGATACCAAACGCCAAGCGATCGCGATGAAATTGGCAGACATGAAAGCGCTGCAAAACCTGCTGATCGCTAACGAGCAATTGTTCATCAACTCCTGCAACGATTCCGAGCTGTGCGATCGCTTCCGCGATATGCTTGAGGACGATCGTAAAAACCTGGGCGTTTTAGAAACCACGATCGTTCAATACGGAGTTCAAGCTGAGCCGAACGAAACCACCACAAAGATGATTAAAGAAGTTCAGAAACTAATGGAAGGTTCTGAACTAACCATGTTTGAAAAAGTAGGTCAGCACGAACTGCTCAAGCACAAACAAACAATGTCAGGCTTGCTAGTTCACAAAGCCGCTCAAGTAGTTGGCGCAGACATCGAAGCCGCTATTACCCCTCTCAACACCGTTAACTTTGAGAACCGCGCTCACCAAGAGCAACTCAAAGGAATTCTCGAAATTTTGGGCGTGCGCGAATTGACTGGAAAAGATCCCGACCAAGGTGTTTGGGCCCGCGTCCAAGATGCGATGGCTGCGATGAGTGGCATCATCGGCGGTGCTGTTACCCGCACCAAAGATGAGATGAACATTACCGAAATCATCACAATGGATCACCGCAAAGTCGATACCCTATTTATGGAAATCGAAAAAACCGACGATCCGCAAAAACTGCAAGAATTCTTCGGTCAATTGTACAAAGATTTAAGCGTTCACGCAGAAGCAGAAGAACAAATTGTTTATCCAGCAATTCGCAGCTACTACAGCGACACTCAAGAACTGTACGACGAGCAAGCCGAAATGAAGCAAATGCTCTCTCAAATTAAGGGTCTGAACCCTAGCAACTCTAATTTTAAAGAGCAAATCAAACAGCTCAAAACAGCGGTACAGGATCACGTCAAGCAAGAAGAAAATGATATGCTCCCTCACATTCGCCGCAACTTGAGCGAAGCACAAATGGAACAAATGGCTACTCAATTTAAATCAGCCAAAAGCACTATCCAGCAAGAAATGGCTGGCATGAGCTAATCAAGCAGCAAGCTAATTTTAGCTTTAGCTGAAAAATAGCTAAACTGCAACCTATCAATCCCGCTACCTATGTGGCGGGATTACTATTTGTTTAAAATAAAAATTTTTAAATTATTATGACTTATATCAAATCAGGTACTCGAAATTATTTAGTGCAAGCTTAAGAGCTCGCGGCATGGATGGCGAGTTCTTAAGCTTGCACTGAAATCATCCACATACAGCATTTTGCAGGTAAATAGGTACTAGCAGATGGAGGACACGGCAGTGCCGTTTCCCTACAGCAATCGATCGCACCCGGAGTGTACTTCATAAATGTGAAATCTGCTGTATATTATTACAATGCAACCGAAAAGGATATTACGCAAAATATGGTTTGATCCGCTATTGTTAGGGGTAAGGTGCTGATGGGCGCACCCTACAAATAGAGTTTGTGCGTCCAGGATTGTTCAACTCTCCGTTGCTTCGCGAAGCGAGTCAATTTCGGTCAAAGTTTGCTCCGGATCGGATTTCAACCCTCCTTGAATGTAATTTAATTTCACTTCTTCCAACAAATCTGACAGTAGCGACTGCAATTGGGAGAGAGTTTTTTCATCTTGCAATTCCCGCCGCAAACTTTCATTAAATTCTTGGCTGAAATTATCAATAATTTTTCGACCTTCATCGTCTTCGTAAGTAGTTGCTACCACGTCAACAGCAGTCTGAGCCAAATAATTCGCTAGCTGTTCTGTCATCTCTTTCGGCAAAATGTTAACAGGCGAAAAAGTTTGCAGGATTTGATAAAAATCCGATTGTTTGATTGTCGTCTCCAAATTGTGGTGCAGCAAATCTTCTAAACCGGGCTGTACTTTCGGCAAAACTTTGTAAATTGTCAGTTCCAAAATCCGGTTGGTAATTTGTTCGATCGTATTTTCTTGGTTGACATGAAGGTACGGTTGTTGTTGCAGCAGCACTCGCGCTGCGTCGCCTTGTTCGATCGAACTTTGGGCTTGATTGATAAACCGCACCATCATATATTCTGACATCGTATCGGCTAAATAAGCTACAGGTTCGTAGGTAACTTGAGCTACTATTCGATGTAATTTGGATAAGTTGTTAATCGTGAAATCTATCTTGTGGCCGAGGCTAAAAAACTATTGACCTCCTAAAATCTGCTTGTGAACGATAAGTAAAGGAAACTAAATCCCGTGAATTTAAAAATAGTCTTATCGCTACTTAAAGAAACTTTTACTGAATGGCAAGAAGATAAAGCGCCAACCCTAGCAGCAGCTCTAGCGTATTACACAGTGTTTTCTCTCGCTCCGCTGCTAATTATCGTGATTGCGATCGCAGGTTTAGTGTTTGGTGCAGAGGCAGCACAAGGGCAAATCGTCGCCCAACTCCAAAGTTTAATCGGCAAAGATGGAGCCGAAACTGTCCAAGACTTGATCGTCAATGCCTCCCACCCCAAATCGGGAATGATTGCTACGCTAGTCGGCATCGCTGCACTTTTGTGGGGTGCTTCCAACGTTTTCACTAATCTTAAAGAAGCCCTCAATACTATTTGGAATGTTAAACCTGCCCCCGGACGAGGCATCTGGGGTTTCTTGCAAGACCGCGTATTGTCTTTTGCAATGATTTTAGGCATAGGCTTTTTACTATTAGTATCTTTGGTAATTAGCGCCCTTTTAGCAGCCATTAGTTATTGGTTGAACGGCTGGCTAAACGTCCCCGTTGACATTTGGCAAATTGTGGATTTCGCTATCTCCTTTGGCGTAGTCACGCTGCTTTTTGCCTTAATTTATAAACTATTGCCCGATGTTAATCTTGCCTGGAACGATGTTTGGATCGGCGCCGCTATCACTTCCGTGCTGTTTACGATCGGCAAATCTCTAATTGGAATTTACCTGGGAAGTAGCGGTATTGCATCTACCTATGGTGCCGCAGGCTCGTTTGTAATAATCTTGCTTTGGATCAATTATTCTGCTCAAATTCTGTTCTTAGGTGCGGAGTTTACCCAAGTTTGGGCTAACCGATACGGTTCCTTAATGCTTGCCAAACGCAAAAATCTCCTCAACAGCCAATTTGAGGAATCCTCCGCACCCAAACATCGGAAGGGCTCTTAATATTAGATACAAAAAAATGCGATCGCCCACTTTTTAGTTAGCATGGCGCCAGCACCTTGAAACCTATGTCTGTCGGGACGATGATGCCTCGGTCATCACCAGATTTTAGACTCAATCGATCGAAAAATCTGCCAATAAACTTGACCGCACGAACGCTTAGTAGTATCACTGGATATGGTTGAAGCTAGTTTATCTTGATCCCTGTCCCTAATCTTCCGTTATGACCCAAAACTTTGAGATTTGCGATCGCCCGTTGACAATTTGGTTCCTGACAAGACCCAATTTCTACTGCGGAACCAATCGAAAATCCCAAATCCCAAATCCCAAATCCATTGACGGGATATTTCAACCAGAACAGATATCAGGAGGTACTCTTGTACGCACAAGAACATCCGGGAAGCCATCTGCTTCCTATGTCCGACGAGGAGCTAATTCGCCTGTGGGTGAAGCGCAAATCCCCCCGCAGCAGGCGCTTTAACTGGCAGGCTGCCAATCATTTCCGACTGTTTGTCGAAAAACCGTTAGCAAAAGTCACTCTGGCAGATATTGAGACTTTCGCCGCGGCAATGAGAACTCGCAAACTTGCACCCCGTTTCTACAAGGAAACCTTGGTAGCGCTGAAATCGCTGTTTGCCTTCGGCCAGCAAACGAAAATTTTGCCCGCAGCAACACTCCCCCTTTACGGATGGCCGAGAATAGGTCGTAAGCATTCCAAACGCCTCCGTTTGAAACTATCTTGGAGTTTGTGCATCTGTTTTTGCTTTTTCTTAGGTCGAATGAGTCCTAGACTGTGGGGACAATCAGTTTCTGCTGAAAGTTCGCCGGCCCCGAAACGCTTACCGGAAGTTGCAGCCATGGATTCACCAGAACCCAAAAAGCCTATCATTGAGAGCGATCGACCTGCACCTGCAACGTTGAATTCACCTGAATCCAGCGAGGATAGCAGAGAGGATAGCATCACGCGCGAGCATCGAGTCAAAGCCTTTCTCGACACCATTGCCACCGCCGAAGGCACCGCTAGTCCCGATGGCTACCACATTCAGTACACCGGCGCTAAATTTGCCAGTTTCAGCGACCATCCCAGGGAACTCAAGTGCGGTCGTCGCTATGGCAAAAAACTCTGTTCCGACGCTGCGGGACGATATCAGTTTCTGAGCACCACTTGGGACAGATTCGCCAAAAAATTTAGTGTCAAGGATTTTAGCCCGCACAATCAAGACCTAATGGCGATAGAGTTAATCCGAGAAAAAGGTGCCTTAGGAGATGTAGAAGCAGGTAGATTTGAGCCAGCAGTCAGAAAACTCGCTTACATCTGGCCTTCTTTTCGGCGTTTTGGCGGTTCTGTGGAATCGTCTCTACCCAAACTCGAAGCAATGTATGAGAAGAATTTGGGGATTTACCGCCAAGGGCTGGCTGTTAACAATTAGTCAATAGTCTTTGAACGAGTTGGAATTTGTGATTTTGGATGAAATTTTGATAGATCCAAAATTGAAATTGGGGGTGTTATGGGTGCTGTCTATTTTTGGGGAAATTAGAAGTTATTAGTCATTAGTCATTAGTCATTCGATCGGAAATAATATTATTAGTTTACTAATTCTCAAAAATTATGCAACAGTAGCTGTAGGGTGCGTCGCCACGAATAATTCTCGCGCTTAAACCGAGATTAAACGAGCGACGCACCATACAATTTATAACGGGGATGAATCAGCCGGATTTGGTATAACAATCTCGCGAGCGACGCACCATACATACGATCGAGGCGGGTGAATCACTCAGATTTGGTATCATCTACTTGAAAAGGGCTGGATATTTTTAGTCAAAGGCACCCAGGTCATTTAAACTTTAGCGTTTTGTCCTCTGTTTTCTATCCTGTGTTCTCTGCTTTCTAGTTTGCTAGAAGAGCTTTGAGGTTCTTTGAGGAAAAAAGCACATAGACTGGCGCAAATTAGAGCGGCAATTCCCATTGTTTGAAATAATGTTTGAGCATTTGTGAAGTGGATTTTGTAGGGGTAGTGCCAAGAGTGCCTACCCCTCCCACCGACTTCACTAAACTGGCATAGTCTGAATTGGCAGACCCAAAATTTGCTCGATCATTTCTGGTTGCATAGTCTGCAAATATTGGGTTTCAAATCCCGGTGGCAAAAACTCAAACAGTATTCGATTCTCCACCCAAAACTCAACCAACCTGAAGGCATCATCTGCTCGATCGCGAGTCCAAACGTGCCACCCTTCTCTTTCCCCAATCTGCTCAATTTGCTGCTGGGTAGTGGGAACCGAAATTGCAGCATGGATAGCCACCAAATTGGCAGCCAAATTGGTAGGTGCTGTTTGCATTACATGAGCTGATTTGGCATCAGCACCTGGAACCCATACATCTCCTTCTTTAAACACTACAATGTGAGTGCCATAGTTATCAAATGGCATCACGATGTAACTACCAGAAATGAAGAATTTATATACCTTTCCCTTCAAGATTTCTGCGAGAACGCTAGCAACTAGCAATGGATTGTAAGCATCGATCGAAATATGGTGAATCATGATAATCACTCCATTCAAACAAATCTGGAATAAAGCCCCTGATTTAAACAGTTGACAGTTGACATTTGACATTTGGTAGGGGCGGTGCCCCCGTGCCCGCCCTCTTATGCCCCCGTGCCCGCCCTCTTATGCCCCG